>CAZGON010000067.1:757-19082 GCA_964527085.1 uncultured Candidatus Competibacteraceae bacterium | reverse complement strand
GCGGTGGATAACGCCTTTAAAGTCATGTCCTAACCATATGCTCAATTGCTATATGAACACCGGTTGTGTGCGTTGCCACAATGGCCCGCTACTAGGTGGCATGCTCTATCAGAAATCGGGTATTTACCACCCCTACGCTAACCGGGAAGATTTAGGTCGTTATGATGTCACCGGCGACCCGCAAGATAAATATGTTTTTAAAGTACCCCAGCTGCGGAATGTAGCGCAAACAGCGCCTTATTTTCACGATGGTCAGATCGCCACGTTGGCCGAAGCCATTGATCAGATGGCTTGGATGCAGCTCAACCAACGGTTAAGCAGTAATGACATTCAGCTGATCTTGCGCTTTCTGACGTCCATTAGTGACACGGCGTTGACCACAGCGGGAGGCGGCTCGGTGGTACTGCCTTTGCAGGTTCGTGACCATGAGGTAAACCCAGCGCTTATGCTAGCAGCCGCCGATAACGCGTCCATTGCGCCTTTACTGCTTGCCCAGAATGAACAAGCCCAGCCCTCCTCCGCTGAACAGGCAGCTACTCAGAGTTCCGGCTGGTGGAGCCCCCCTGATCCAGCCACCATTCCCAAAGGTCAAGAAGGAGAGTTGATCCGTGATGGGCATGAGCTTTTAAGCAATACCTATGACCTGCTGGGGGCCGTAGCCGACGATCCAGCGCTACGCTACAGCGGCAATACTTTGGCCTGTACCCACTGTCATCAAAACCAAGGCGCCAAACAATTTGGGTTGTCTTGGGTGGGCGTGGAGCAGCGCTACCCGACGTTTCGGAACCGTTCCGGTAAAATGGGCACGCTTCAAGATCGCATCAACGGCTGTATGCAGCGTAGCCTGAATGGCAAGCCATTACCCAAAGACAGCCGCGAAATACGCGCCATGATCGCCTATATGACTTGGCTGGGCAAAGACCTGCCGGAGAATGTAGAGAATATAGCAGGCATCTCTGGACCGCCGGACTTTAATCCCCCCAATCGCAAGGCAAATCTGACTGCCGGTGAGCAACTTTACAAAGTGTACTGCATGTCCTGTCACGGTGCTGACGGCGAAGGTTACCGTGCCCTATCAGATCGTGCTGGAGGCGGTTATGTGGTTCCTGCCCTTTGGGGCGAGGGTAGCTATAACAACGGTGCAGGGATGAATCGCTTATTGACCATCGCCGCGTTTCTCAAAGGTAATATGCCGTTGGGCGCCCCTTGGCAGCATCCAACCCTGACCGATGAACAAGCCTATGACATAGGCGCTTATGTTAACTCCCATGAGCGCCCCGAGATGGCTAATCTTGCCGAGGATTATCCTGATTTAACCAACAAACCCGTCGATTCGCCCTATGGCCCCTATGCGGATGATTTTCCGCAAGAGCAGCATAAATACGGTCCCTTCCAACCCATTATGGAAGCTCGAGAGAAGGCAACTCAGGGACAATAAATTATTGGATGCCGCAGTCTTGAAACGCCTTTACGAAGCCTATGCAGTTCTGCGCCGGCATAGGTTTGTAAAGGTAGTTTAAGAGAAAGGCTCAATAACGATAAATGGCGGCAGCTAATGCTTGACCCGGTATTAGATCTGGATCACAAACAAATACTTGACCGCTTTGGGTGTAAGTTTGCACGGCGGCTAAATCCAACAGGTCTTCGCTGGTCGTGGTCGGTTCTGGATGCTGTTGAATTTGTCGTTGTGTCTCATCATAGTGACCCCAACAATGGGCGCCTCGCGCCACCAATAAGGTGTCGATACGTCCGTCCATAGCCCCTATAACGATGTCTTCTAGACGATTGGAGGCACGGTTTTCATTGACCAATCCCTGATAACGATCGACGGTTTCCGTCAACGCTTGTTTAAAAAAAGGCTCGGCGACTGCCCAGGCGTTATCCCGCAACTCTTGGTTAGATAACGATTCTGGGTTACCCGTCACCCCTTCTTCTAAAACCGATTTATAACGGGTTGCATCTTTATAAATAGGCAGCAAATACTCCACCCCGGCTAATACAAGGGGTTTATCACCAATACCGATGCGATCCGTTACACCCTTATCCACTATCTGAAAAAATTTACGAATTTCCGGTTTAATATCGTCTTGACCACCACCCTGGGCATGATAGCGAGGCGAGCCACCGGCATTACCTGAATGAAACTGTAGATGTTGCTCGGTAAGCTGATGCCCTAACGCATCCGATAAACTCAAGGGGGTATCACCCAGATCAATTTCAGTTACCGAATGAGGATCAGCGCTTAACAACCTCACCCCATTTATGCTGAGGGCCAAAATATAAAACTGCTGATCCCGACTAAATAACCGTAGCAAAGGCTTAAGGTGAAAACGCTCGCTCACCAACGCTAATTCATCGAATACTAAGGGCAAACGATAATGCCGCAAGAAATCTTTGCCAAGAAATAACGCGAAACCTTCTTCCATATGTTGCCAGAAAGGGTAATCATTTATTAATTGGCTGGCTTGCGCTAAAAAGTCATTAACATCGGATTGCGAAAGATCCAGCGAAGCAAGTTTGTTTTCTACTTCACGGATCAGGTTTTTAAAACGAATTGGGTTCTGCTGGGTTTCTTGACCTGCCTTGATAGTCGGCATATAGAGTGACACATGGGGCCCACCCTGACGGCCACCGGTCAAGAGTAGTTGCAATTCTGCTTGATCAAGTTTGTCCAAAGCTTCACCTCCATCAATTTAATCGTCGTCTTTCCATTTGCGTATTTTGCTGTGATCGATTTGCTTTTCGATTTCGCGGCTTTTTTTAAACTGACGGCGCATGTAAGACGCCAATGCCAATAACCCCACAATCAGCAAAATGATGAATAACCAAAAACCTTTACCCATTGCCTCACCCCCATTTAATCTAATCCGCCTAAAGCGGCTCGCTTGTTTTAAGCCATACTTTTATTTTTTAGCAGATTTATCACATCAAGGGAGGTGTTCTTAAAGTTTTCTGCACTGGGCAATAAGTCGCGTCGTAACAGTTCTTGCAGGGCAGCCATCTCCTGATCGCGATTCACCCCTGCAGCGGCCAATATTCGGCCCTCCTTTACGTAATACGCGATAAAGGTCTGCTTTTGTATATCGCCATCGACAATAATGTCATCCCATTTGGAGGTATGGCCTACATAGCGTAACTTAACGCCAAATTGTGCGGTCCAGAAGTAAGGAATGCTGCGATAGAGTGTTGCACGACCTGCGGCGTTAAAACCAGTAATGCGTCCCTGCTGACAAGCCACCCGCCAGTGTTCAATGCGCATGGGTTTGCCGGTAAGCCAGTCAGGGTATTGAGCAATATCGCCAGCGGCATAAATGTCATCGGCTGCCTGTAGATGTTCATCGACGATAACAGCGCCATCTTCGGCCAACTTAAGGCCCTGGATAAAATCCGTTGCGGGACTAACGCCGATGCCTATCACCACGAGATCCGCAGGCAATTGCACGTCGTTTTCTAAGGTAACCCCGCTGACCCGGTCGTTACCGTCAATGGCTTTAACGTGAGTACCCAACTGAAACTGAACACCGTTTTGCTCGTGTTCGGCTTGCAACATCTGGCCAATTTCACTACCGAAGATTTTCTCAAAAGGAACCTTATCGGGGGCTACCACAGTGACTTCAAGTCCTAAGCTGCGCAGGCTCCAAACCACTTCCATGGCAATAAAGCTAGCGCCGACGATAACGGCCCGCTTGGCTTGTTGAGTTGCCTCCCGTAGGATTTTGCTATCAGCCCAGGAACGTAGCGTGTAAACACCTTGTAAGTCGCTACCGGGCATCTCAAGCCTGCGAGGACGACTCCCTGTACAAAAAATCAGTTTGTCGAACCCTAAGGATTCTCCATCGCTGAATAATAGGGTCTTTTCTCGCGTATCGACCCGGTCCACCTGACGACCTGTCATCAATTCGATGTCATGCTGTTGATAAAAGTCAGGCGAACGCAGGGGCATCCCTTCATTTTGGGCCTCTTTCTGTAAATAGTTTTTGCTGCATTTGGGGCGATCATAGGATGCTGTGGTTTCTTGGGTAACTAATAAAATACGCCCTGTAAATCCTGCTTGACGCAACCCTTCGACAGCATATTGTCCGGCAGCGCCAGCGCCCAATACCATGTAACAACGTTGATCATTTTCATCCCGCTTGGTCATTTTTACAGTACGCTGAGGCGTGACCTGGTCAGGCAGTTTAATAAAAATATCGTTATCTTTAACGTTCACTTTAAAACAGACCAGAGAATCGAGACCTGGCGCTTCCAGCTGATCACCTGAAGCGAGTTCAAAACTGGCGTGATGCCAGGGACAAACGACGCGGTCATTACTTAATGCACCCTTGGCCAGGGGAGCACCATAATGGGTGCAATGGGCAGATAAAGCATGGTAACGACCATCCACCTTGGCAAGCAGTATCTCATAATCGTCAACCTTTATTTGCTTCATCTCGCCGTCTTGAAGCTCGTCAATTTGAGCAATACGTCTTTCTTGATTAGACATGATTTAGTGTTCCTGATAAGAAAAGTGTAATTTCTACATTACATTGTAAAATTTACACGGATCTTTTATGAACAAAGCTGGTTATTACCGAAAATACTTGATAAGAGATACGACAGCACAACATAAAACAACGCATGAGCATTAATCGATTGCAACAATCGAGTTTTAAGCAAGCCTCAAATAAACTCCAGCGATTACTAATAAGAACAAAACTTATGCCAAGGTCACAGCTATCCGCTAAAATAAAAAAACCCCGCCAGAGTGACGGGGTCTATTATCTGTTGCAAAAGCTAACTTTATTAGCTGGTTTGCACTTCGATCTTACGGGGCTGATAGGGTGCTTTTTTGGGTAAATGCAAGGTTAGCACACCATCCCTTAGATTGGCCTCAACAGCTTCAGCGTCTAACTCGCTGCTCAAAGCGAAGCTACGACGATAGCGAGGATGGCGGAACTCCGCATAGAGCGCCTTCACCCCTTCAGGTATGTCGAGTACCGCTTCGGCATCGATCAGTAGCGTATCTTTATCAACCTGGAGATTAAGGTGATCTCCCGATACCCCTGGCAAATCGGCCATTAAGGTAATACCGGATGTATTCTCATAGACATCCACTTGGGGCAATATATAGTCGCTAGTCCGCCCTTCGTTAGTTTGCTGCTGGGCAACGTCTTTACTCTGACCTTGGGTCACGTCTTTGCTATTACTCATGACAATCCTCCTTAAACATTCACTTGAATCTGACGGGGTTTAGCTTCTTCCTGTTTGGCCACTGTAATATTCAAGATGCCATTGCGGTAAGAAGCATTTACCTTCTCCGGGTTGACAGTTTCGGGTAAGCTAACCACGCGCCGGAACTTTCCTGCAAAACGTTCACGCAGATAGTAACCCGACTTAGCACCGGTCTCGCGAGACTCTGCTTTGCGCTCACCGGTAATGGTCAACAGATTGCCCTCCAAGGATACATCTAGAGTCTTCGGGTCAATACCTGGCGCAAAGGCAAAAACGCGAACTGCTTCCGGCGTGGCGCCCACATTGATGGCGGGGAACGTTTTGCCAGTCACAGCGCGTATGTTGCTGCGTCCCCAATTGCGATTCAATAAATTATCCATTTCCCACTGCATACGCTGAAACTCATCCCACAGACCGCTTTCTAGATTTAGCAAATTTCCAAACATGATCGTACCTCCGATACTCATCGAGACATTAATCAACAACCCTTTAACAGGTTGTTTGGCAACAGCTTTTGCTGGCCTTCTGAATGTCTATATGGGAGCTATCGAGAAAAAATCAAGGCGTAGGCAAGAATGATTTTTCGGAAACGTAGCTGGTTTTTGTGCTGCGTTTAAGGACACACCACCGGCAACAGTCGGTTTAACACAATCGTGTGCGGCGTCACCTGGGCGCCGATGGCCACCACTTCCACACCCCGGCTGATGGCTTCCCGCAGGGTGGCCCCATAGACGGGATCGATGGCGTCAGCGGGGCGTACTTCTTGTACATCGGCACGCTGGACACAAAAACACAACATGGATCGGTTACCCCGAGCTAGCACGTCCATGAGTTCGCGCAAATGGCGGGTACCCCGCTGACTCACGGCATCTGGAAACAAGGCTATACCCGCTTGCACCGCCGCAGTGACATTTTTTACTTCCAAATAACAGGGCGGCGTCATACCTTCTAATAGATAATCAATCCGAGAGTTTTCTCGACCGTAGCGCACTTCACTGCGCATCTTTGGGTAACCTTTTAGGCTTGCTAGCAGACCATTGGTAATGGCTTCTTTGGTCAGGTAGTTGGCTCTAGCGGTATTGATACCCACTAAAACGTCGTCACCGACCTCCACTAATTCCCAAGTAAACGGATATTTACGTTTAATATTAGTGGCCTGGCTCAGCCACACCGGCATACCAGGCTCGGCGCAACCCAGCATGGACCCCGTGTTGGGACAATGCACTGTAATGAGTTGGCCATCGGGCAACTCCACATCGGCTAAAAAACGTTTGTAGCGGCGAATGAGGGTGGCAGGTAGGAGAGGATTAGGGAAAATCACATAGATTATAAGGATCGAAGATCAAAAAACGGGGACACTTATTGTTACCTCAGCGCTGCGGATTCTAGCACATTAACAGTCGAGTTTAATCATAATACTGATAACGTCTACGGCTCGGTATCTAACAGTGTTTTTGACATTAGTCATTCGGCGCCGATTTTTCAAAGAAATGGCTACGGTCAAAAGCGACTTCTTCAATCTCGCTAATATCCTGCCCGGAAAGACCCTCGTATACTTTTGTCGCTAAAAGAATGGCTTCTGGCAATGTGGATTCATCCACTACTAATTTGACGCGTTGGCCTTCAGCAATGTGAACTTTCTCGGGTTCTATGGGTTTGAATCTACCATTTTCATAAATAGCTTCAATAGTTTGACTCATCTCTTTATTTACTCGTCGTGCTTGAATATTTTTAGTATAGCATTCAACAACTAATCGACATCAAACACAAAGCTTGTTTTGCTAATGTATAACCTCTCTGGAATACAAGAATTTTACTTCAATAAGTTTTGTAATCATCATCTGCATTGCTAAACAATCTACATTACCAAAAATTAATGTTGCCTCCACATTTCGGTAAGGGTGGGTTAGCTATAGTGCATAGCCATGAGATTAGGACCGGCATTACGAATAGGGACGATATAACGGTCCGAGATTAAATAATCTATAGCTGTCGATCTAAACTGGAGGTCATACATGCCAACCTATCGTTTCACCAAAGAGCGTTCCCAACAATCCAACCAACTTCTAAAACCGCGGAAATCGGTGTTAGCCCTCGCTATTGCGACAGCGCTAACGGGAGCGGCGGTTGTTAACCCTGTTTTTGCCGTTCCTGCGCCCTTGCAAAACGATGCAGCAAATGAAACCGTTGCCGCACTGCCAAACTTTGCCGATATGATTGAAACGGTGAGTCCTGCAGTGGTCAATATTTCCACTAAAACAACTACGGCGCGTGGGCCTAGCCGAGGTCAATCTGTTCCGCAAATTCCACCGGGCTCACCCATGGAAGAGTTTTTTGAGCGCTTTTTTGAAGGCAGACCCGGAGGTACCCCCAATTTCCGCTCACCGCGGGCCATGCAAGCGTTGGGTTCAGGGTTTATTATCGATCCGAGCGGTTATGTAGTCACCAATAACCATGTCATCGACGGGGCGGATGAGGTTACGGTGGTCCTAGAGGATGGCGCCAGCTACGAAGCTAAATTGCAAGGCAGCGATTCAAAGACCGATCTTGCTTTATTGAAGATTGAGGCCGAGAAACCCCTTCCCTATGTGGCTTTTGGTGACTCTAAAAGCGCTCGGGTTGGGGACTGGATCATCGCCATCGGTAATCCCTTTGGTCTTGGCGGCACAGCAACTACCGGTATTATTTCAGCCCGTGGCCGGGATATTCGCTCTAGCGCCTTCGACGACTATATTCAAGTGGATGCACCCATCAATCAGGGTAATTCCGGCGGTCCCCTGTTCGATCCCTCGGGCCAGGTAATTGGTGTGAACACCGCTATTTTCTCGCCAAACGGCGGCAATGTAGGCATTGGCTTCGCTATTCCGGCTACCATCGCCAAATCGGTCATCGATGAGTTAAAGGAAAACGGCAAGATTGAGCGGGGCTGGTTGGGTGTGGTGATTCAACCGGTTACCGAAGAAATTGCGGAAAGCCTGGGGCTGAACGACGCTAAAGGCGCCCTTGTCGCCGATGTGATGCCTAACAGCCCAGCCGCCAAAGCTGGTATTAAGCCCGGCGACGTTCTCACTCGCTTTAATGGTGAGGAACTGACCCGTACCAAGCAATTGCCGTGGTTAGTGGCCAATATCGAAGCTAACCAACAAGTTAAAGTGGACATGTTGCGGCAAGGTAAACCACGTACTTTGGATGTCACCATTGCAGCAACGCCAGACGAAGAGGTCAGTGTCGCTCAAACCGACAATCAAAAGGATCAGTCCACCGGCAAACTGGGTCTGGCTTTAGCCCCCATTACCCCCGACGTGAAACAGCGTTTTCAGTTGGCCGAAGAAACCCAAGGTGTGGTTATCGTTGCGGTGCGACCCGGGAGTCCCGCCGAAGCGCAAGGATTACAGGTGGGTGACGTAATTTCCATGGTAGGACAAACCATGGTACAAACCCCTCAGGAGGTTGTCGATAAAGTTCAGGAAGCAACTAACGCTGAACGAGAAGCGGTACTACTGCGGGTGGCGCGGGGTGGCCAAGAGCAGTTCATCACTCTAGAACTCGCTTAAGCTTTGCAGATCAGAAGTGGCCGATTGTTTGTCACAACCGGCCATTTTCTTTTTTAAGAAACGATTTAATGGAGAGGCCGGTTTGATTCATAATAGCGCGAGAGAACAGGCTGCTAGACTGCAAAATAGGATTTCTTACGAGGTGATCTCCATGCGTATTCTGGTCATTGAAGATGACCCCGACACGGCTGCTTATATCGTTAAAGCGCTGCGCGAAAGCGGCCATGGCGTCGATCATGCGGCAGACGGTAAAAACGGCTTATTCATGGCCCTTGAACAGGGTTATGACGTGATGGTGATCGATCGTATGCTACCTGGTTTGGATGGTCTTTCAATTATCAAAACCTTGCGCTCGGCTGATAAACATACCCCTGTACTTATCCTCAGCGCCCTTGGCGAAGTGGACGATCGGGTAGCAGGATTACGGGTGGGGGGTGATGACTATCTGATAAAACCATTTGCCTTTTCAGAATTACTGGCGCGCCTGGAAGCGCTGGTGCGCCGGGGTGATGCGGAAACACCTGCTACCCAGTTACAAGTGGGTGATCTGGAGATGGACTTATTAGGACGTGTGGTAAAACGGGCTGGTCGCGTCATTGAGCTACAACCTCGCGAGTTTCGTTTATTGGAATATCTCATGCGCCATGCCGACCAGGTGGTCACCCGAACCATGTTATTAGAAAACGTATGGGATTATAACTTTGATCCCCAGACCAATATTATCGATGTGCATATCAGCCGCTTACGCCGCAAAATAGACAAAGGTTTTGAACAATCCCTGCTACATACCATGCGGGGTGCGGGGTACTTACTGCGTGGCGCCGACTAGACAGTTATTTCGCAGTTTTACGTTTCGCCTCGCCCTTATTTATATCACGCTGTTTGGCGCGTCCGTTCTCATTCTGCTGGGTTTTATCTATTGGTCCACAGCTCGCTACATGGTGCATCAAACAGACGCCACCATTGAAGCCGAGATCGCAGGACTCGCCGAGCGCTATCGGATCGGTGGTCTAGCAGGATTGACAGGTCTTATCACTCAACGCTTGTCACGCAAACCGGGGGGTCTATCGGTTTATCTGCTGGCCAACAATGACTATCGACCTTTAATAGGCAACTTGGACCGCTGGCCTAGAACGCCGGCCGGACCTGATGGCTGGCTAAGTTTTCGCTTAGAGCAGCCGGGTCGGGACGACGGCGATGTTCATCGCGCCAGAGCCCGACGCTTCATGCTTCAGGGTGGTTTTCACCTACTGGTGGGCCGCGATATGTATGAGTTGGACAAATTACAACGCCTACTGGTGCAAGCCCTCGCTTGGGGACTGGTTATTACATTAGCATTAGGACTAGCCGGTGGTTCCATGATGAGCCGCAGTATCGTTCGGCGTATCGAGACCATCAATAAAACCTGTCACGAGATCATATCGGGAGATCTTTCCCGTCGCATACCGACGCAAAACACCGGTGATGACTTTGATCAGCTGATCGATAATCTAAATAATATGCTAGACCAGATCGCCTCGCTGCTAGAGAGCGTAAATCGAGTCTCCGATAACATCGCCCATGATTTACGCACACCGTTGACTCGGCTGCGTAACCGGCTGGAGATGACCAAGCTGCAACTCACCGAAACCGGACAGTCTACCCAATCCCTTGATCATGCCGTTCTGGAAGCCGATGAGTTGCTGGCTACCTTTAATGCGTTGCTGCGTATTGCCCGTATCGAGTCGAAACAGCGTCGTGAAGGTTTCACCAGCATAGATTTAGGTCTATTAGTACGCGATGTGGGAGAACTTTATGAACCCTTGGCGGAGGAAAAACAGCAAAGTCTAGAAATACAGATACACCCGGTTTCTAGGGTACAGGGGGATCGAAATCTATTATTTCAAGCCATTGCCAATCTGCTGGATAACGCCATCAAATATACCCCTACCTATGGCACTGTACGTATATTTGTCGTAGAAGACGACCCAGTTATCCGTGTGGTCATTGCGGACAGTGGTCCAGGTATTCCTGAAGAAGCTCGCGAGAAGGTCTTTCAACGTTTTTTTCGTTTAGATACAAGCCGCGCTACGCCGGGCAGCGGGCTTGGGTTAAGTTTGGTGGCGGCAGTTGCCAAATTGCACGGTGTGGCTATTTCTCTGGACGATAATAAGCCGGGATTGCGGATTACATTGGAATTTCCCAACAGAGAGAGGCTGAACGCTATTTACACTAATTCAATAAAGGTTTGCATATTGAACGGCATTCACGATAAAGTCAAAGCCGGTGAGCGAGGCGACGCTAGTAGCAGTCAGTTCCCGTAGGCGCTGATCGAGCACCTGGCGCAGCGCATCGAGCGTGGGAAACACGCCCCAGGCGAGGCGATCTCTTAGGTGTTGCCAAAGCCGTTCGATGGGGTTGAGTTCTGGACTTTTAGCCGGTTGGAAGAGCAGAATAATGTTTGCAGGCAGCGTCAATGAGCGCGTGAGATGAAAGCTTGCCTGATCCAGCTGTAGCACATGAAGCTCATTGGGATAACGCGCAGCGAACTGCTGTAAGAACACCGCAAAGCAGGTGCTGTCACACTGCGAGAATTCCCCTACGAAGTGCTCACTCAACATCTAATAAGGCGCTCAACCCGACCGCTCGCTGAACTCTCAGCGGGTTAGCTTGTCGTTAGGCATTTCAGCAGCGGTGGGGATCCAAAATACGGCTTTGCCGTATAATGTGGGACTATGGTATTTATTGAAACCTCTTTGTTCACTCGATTGTTGCCTCGTTATCTAAACGATGACGAATACTTAGCGCTACAGTGGTATTTATTTCAACATCCTGATGTCGGTGATATTGTCCCTAGTAGTGGTGGAGTCAGAAAAGTGCGTTGGTCTTCATCGGGTAAAGGCAAGCGTGGTCGTATCCGAGTCATTTATTACTGGAAAGTAGCGGTCGATGAACTTTGGTTACTAACGGTTTATGCCAAAAGTGAGAGGTCAACGATAGCCGGTCATCTATTAAAACACATTACCCAGGAAATTGAAGATGAGTAAGCGCGATATTGGTCAAGAGATTCTCGACGGTATTCGAGAGATTAAAGCTTATAAAGCGGGAGAGAAAAGCCTCACTACCCACACACTCAATGAGCCTTCGCCACCCCATGTTATTAGAAACAAACTCAAGTTATCGCAGTCGGCGTTTGCAAGTCTCATGGGGGTGAGTAAGCGGACTGTTCAAGATTGGGAGCAAGGTCGGCGTAAGCCGCAAGGACCGGCAAGGTCCTTATTGCGGGTAGCGGAACAGCATCCTGAGGTTTTTACTGATTTACAATAAAACACTGCCTAACGCCCCAAATCAACCTGACCGCCTGTGTCGCTAGCGCTCCTCGGCGGCAGGTTATTTGGAGCGTTAGACTGTTCTCTGGTATATATTTGAAAAAACAAAAATAATAAGAGTGCAGTAAGCTATCTTGTCCTACCAATCTATTTACAATATCTTAGGCAAAAAATACACTAGACCTCTTGAAAAAGTAGCGATGTACCCTCAGAACGATAAGTATGAGCTATGAAAACCTACGCAAACTTCCCGCTGATCAATTTCGTCGTGTCTGTGGTGTTGAACCGGCGACCTTCGAAGCCATGCTGGAGGCACTCCATAGGGGTTGAACACCGAAAACGCAAGTCGGGTCGTCCACCGAAGGTAGCGCTGAGCGATCAACTCCTATTGACGTTGCTTTATCACTATGACTACCGTACCCAGCTACAGTGAGGGGTAGACTTAGGCTTAGGCGAATCTGCCGTGTGCCGTCTCATTCAACGGAAAGACTATCCCCAGGAGGTCTCGATGACGATGCCTTGCTTGTTTGACAAGGGTTATCAAGGTGTTCAACACCCTCATCCTCAGGCGTATTTGCCCTTCAAGGCCCGCCGAGGGCAGCCATTGAACCCCGAACAACGCCCTATCAACCGTCTTTATGCCGCCCTACGCATTCGCGTTGAGCATGTCATTCGTGCGCTCAAGCGCTTGCACATTCTGGCAGGTCGTTACCGCAATAAACGCCGCCGATTCGCCTTGCGGTTCAACTTGATTGCTGCCATCCACAACTTTGAGATTCACCTAGCAAAGTGCCTTTTTCCAAGAAGTCTACTGTCATAAGGTTTTGAGAGTTGAGTAATAGGTTGAACGATATGTCTGCGCCAAAAAAACGCTTTGTTTATCAGTTGAAGGTAACACTGAACGATTCTAAGCCTCCGATTTGGAGGCGTATTTTAGTGCCGAGCGATGTCAGCTTAGATCGATTTCATATGATCCTCCAAGTCGCGATGGGTTGGACAAACAGTCATCTTCATCAATTCATCTCAGGCAGAAAAATGTACGGCATGACGGGTGATGAATGGGGAATGGAGTTGGATTTAGATGTAGAAGATGAGAATAAGTACAAGCTGTCGGATCTATTGAAAGAAGAGAAGGATTCCTTGATTTATGAATATGATTTTGGTGATAGCTGGGAGCATAAAATTATTCTCGAAAAAAAATTGCCCTATGATAAATCACTAAAAGTACCCAGCTGCATCAAAGGCAAACGAGCCTGTCCCCCAGAAGACTGTGGTGGTGTGTGGGGCTATGAGGAGCTATTAGAAGTCATGAAGAATCCTTCACATCCTGAGTATGAAAATATGCTCGAATGGCTAGGTGGTGAGATTGATTCTGAATATTTTGATCGAGAGGAAGTGAACAAGCGACTGGCTAAATGTGCGAAGTAAAACGTCTAACCCAGCGCTCAACCCGACCGCTCGCTGCGCTCCCGGGGGGTTATACCACTTAGAATTGGGTCTGCATATGCACTTTCCCAAAAATCCCCTATCGGAAATCTAGCATAAAAATGCAAACTTTTATCGAATTGGTATTAGATGGGTCTTGAGTTTTGCCGTTACTGAGATGATGCTGAAGGTTTTTACAAACTGACGTGGTAGTTCTTTATTAACAAGACCCAAATGTTGTCCCAGAATTACTACACGGCACATATTCATCAATCGTATAGTCGAAGTAATAATCAACTGGTTCAACACTATTGGCAACGTTGTCGTGTATTTGATTGATGGTATTTGAATAGCTAGTAAACATGTTTGCCTCTGCCTGTATCTTTGCTAAGCGCAGCGCGAGAATTTGTCGCTCCCGTGCACGCTCCCTCTGCGCCTGTACACGCGCCTTCATTACATTATGCGCCAGGATCTTTGTCAGTAGAGCAGCATCGCTTGCGTTAGCATTGGGACGCAGGCTATTAAAGGTGGCTTTAGCAAAAGTGGCCGGATCAAAAGCCCCTAAAGTGACACCGATTAACATGGCGCCGCCCAGATCAGTATAACGGGCTGTGGGTGCCACAAAGACGACTAAGTCAAAGGTTTGTTTTTGCTGATCAACATCATACAGTGCGGCAAGCTTGCTGGTTACACCAGCGCGGGTTGCCTGGGCTAGAAAAACCCGCTGATTGTTCCCGTCCACAAAAACATGCTCGTATTGGCGCACGGCTTTGATATTTAGGGTTGCTAATCCCTGTACAAGGGCTGTTATGGGGTTGAAGTTTTGGGTGAGTTGAGACGGCGTCAGCAACTCATCCAATTTGAAGGTTTTGCTCACAACCAGGGGGCTTGCAGGATCTTGCGGGTTTTCCGACAAATTTATCTCCCCTGTCAGTAAATTTTTGCTGACGGTCCAGTGTAAGGGTGCTGTGATGCCGAGTTCAGTCGCTAACCCCAACACGGGAAAGGGGCTAGGTGTTTCTGTAGGAGAGAAAACAGCCTCCAAGGAGATGGGAAATGCTTCGACGATAGTCTGGAATTCCCCCGAGAGTTTGATCTGACTGGGGTTAACATCTTCGAAGGTGACAAAGGGTAACGCCGCGCCACCAAGGGAGTCAAAACGATCTTGCGTTGCATTAAAATGAATTAAGGTAAGTGCGCCTTGATCGTCAAAATAACTGTAAAAAACACCCTTGCCAGGGACATCTTTGTACGTAAAAGTAAGGAGCAATGCGTAATAGTGTGCGGATTTTAGCTGTTCTTGTTGAACGTGCTGATTTTCAAAGTTAAGTTGAGCGAGCAACCTTTTGACCGCAAGTTGTGGTGTGATACTTTTTCCTATAGAGGGGTATCTTAAATATAACATCTGGGGTGAGGTAATGGGATCGTTAGGGTTTTCCTCCAGGTTGAGGGCTAGCGCCCTTTCATCGTCTTGTATAACTTTAACCGTCCAGCCCTCGGGGATGCGAAAGCTGAAGTCTTTGTGCTGATAAGGTGTGAGGGGCGGAAAAGAAGTGGAAGCATCGGCGGGTTGGCCCTGGGAGCAGGCTGGAGCACCTGCCAACACACACAGCATGAAACCTAGGTAAAAGGCAGATCCAATGACATTTGCCCTTGAAACCTTGACCAAACAATTCTTAGTTCTGTTGCTTTGTAAAGTGAACATCATTGACTCCGTTTACATCGTCTCGCATAAATCCGGTTTGCCATTTGGCGTTACCGTTATCAATAAATCCCATAAAAATAAACAAAGTCCTTGGCATAACCTATGGCTTGGATAACGTCTTTAAGCTAAAGCACAGAGATCAACCTATCATGAGAAAACTAAGTTGAGTATCCGCTATTGGTCTTAAGCCATTTGTATTAATACCAGGAATCAAGCGGTTTGTAGCTCGGCTAGTTGTCATACGGCTTCCCCCAACTCCTGCATGGTTTTGCAAAAAAATAGTCATAGTTAGTAATCGATTTTTCTGCCAGGGAACGCCAAAACAGGTTGACAGTTCTGATACGGCAAGTTAGCCTATGTTTAAAGCATAGGCTGTAGAGATCGTTTTTATATTAGGAGCAAGCGATGGCGATTGAAGCGAAAATTTTTCGCAATGGCGCTAATCAAGCGGTTCGTATTCCAGTCGAACTTAGCTTCGATACAGACACAGTCATTGTCGAACCCGTTACCGATGGCATCCTGTTACGGCCGAAACGTCGCGGTGGCTGGCAAACGTTCTTCGATAATTCCGAGCTTGTCCTACCAGAAGAATTCGAGACTCCTGAAGATCTACCCTTGCAAGAGCGCTGATTAACGTGGCGCTATATATGCTCGATACTGATATTTGTAGCTATGCTATGAAACGCCGTTCGGCGGCTTTACAAGAGAAACTAACGACTTTTGCGCCGGGTAAACTTAAAATATCAGTGATCACCGTATTTGAATTTCACTATGGCGTGTGCCGCTTACCCACTATAGCTAAGGCCCGTGCGGCAGTGACCATAAATACCTTTTTAGACAATGTTGAAGTATTAAATTTTGACCACCAAGCAGCCGAGCACGCTGCTATCATTCGCGCACAATTCATCAACCAAGGACAGCCTATCGGCGCGTTTGATTTACTCATCGCTGCGCACGCTTGTTCGACCAATGCCGTCATAGTGACGAATAATACCCGCGAGTTCAGCCGAGTTGACGGCCTAATAGTCGAAAACTGGTCATAATAACTATGAAAATCAGTCGCATTAGACGTCGCACACTGCCTGGCGCCGCGCCAGGCACCTTGACTGCTGACCCTCATGGGTTACGGCCTACGGTGCAGGTGGCCGCTTACGGGCCTGATTATTTACATGAGCAAAAGGTCGAACAGCTTGAGGAGCTAAAAGCATTCATGGGCCGTTATCAGGTAACCTGGGTTAATGTGGTCGGACTTGGCGACATCGATCTTATTCGCCAACTTGGTGAAATGTTCGGCTTGCACGATCTGGCGCTAGAAGACGTGATTCATGTCCATCAACGCCCTAAAGTTGAAGAATATGACGATCATGTATTTATTATTACGCGCACACCCATAAACGCTGGGGAGACCTTTGAAACCAAACAAGTCGCTCTTTTTATGGGTGACAACTTCGTGCTTTCCTTCCAAGAAAGCGCAAACCAGTGCTTTGAGCCGGTGTGTAATCGGATGCGACGAAAGCGGGGACGCCTGCGTAATGCTAGCGCAGATTATCTGACCTACGCATTGCTGGACGCGGTGCTCGATGACTATTTTCCCATGCTCGACAAATACGGTGAAACCATCGAGGAGTTGGAGACTCGCTTGCTAGAGCGCTTCGAGAACAGTCTCGTAACCCGTGTTCATCAGATTAAACGAGACCTTCTCACCATGCGACGGGCCATCTGGCCGCAACGAGACATGCTCAATATTTTGATTCGCGAGGATTCACTCCTTGTTCACGACCAAACCCGAATTTATTTAAGAGACTGCTACGATCACGCCATCCAACTGATAGATTTAGTGGAAACCTACCGGGAAATCGCCTCGGGATTAGTAGATCTTTATTTGTCTTCTTTAAGCACGCGCATGAACGAAGTGATGAAAGTGCTGACTATCATGTCTACTTTGTTTATTCCTTTAGGGTTTATCGCGGGTGTTTACGGTATGAACTTCGATCCAAAAAAGTCCCCCTGGAACATGCCGGAACTGTCTTGGTACTTTGGCTATCCCTTCGCTCTTGCCCTAATGGGCGCAGTGGCGTTAGGTTTTATTGTATATTTTCGGCACAAGGGATGGCTGGGAAAACGGTAGTTGTCTTCACTGGGTGAAAAGTAGCTTTATGTCTTCTATGTATAGGTATTTTTCCATCGATGACGGTGAATCGATACCAGTAACACAATCAGGTACCGGGCTACCCATTGTGATGTTGCACGGCTGGACATCCAATCAGCTAACCTGGTTGCCCTGTGGGGAGGCGTTAGCCGAACAGTACAGGGTATATTGCTGGACTGCCCGCGGTCATGGGAGTCGTGGGCTACAAACCAGCACACCCGTTACCCTAGAACGGATGGCGCAGGATCTGCGCGGCCTTATCGTGCAGTATGACTTAACCCAGGTGGTGCTGGTGGGTCATTCCATGGGGGCGCTAATCGTATGGGAATACATTCGTCAGTTTGGTTGCGACAAGCTAGCCGGAATTTGCCTAGTGGATCAGTCGCCGCGACTCCTCAATGACAATGTTTGGAAGCTGGGTATTTATGGTCATTTTTCGTTGCAAGACAACCAACGTTTTGTAACGGCCTTAAAAACGGATTTTGCAGAAGCTGTGCTACAGCTAGGCGCGTGTGGCAACAATTCCCATGTTACCCAGAGCTATCAACAAAACACTTCAGGCATTCAGACTCTTCGTAACTATCTCCGATCCCTTCACCCAGATCCCCTGATCCAGTGCTGGGAAAGCCTCACAGCAGCAGATTATCGCCCTGCGCTACCCACCATTTCTGTGCCTACGTTGTTGATTTACGGCGGCGCAAGTCAGTTTTATTCCCGGGCCTGCGCTGATTATGTGCAAAACGCCATCCCTGATTCTGTTTTACATCTCTATGAAGATGCTGATCATTTTCCCCACGTTTGGCAAAAAACCCGCTTTATTGACGACCTGCGCACGTTTATTGAGGACCTTGACCGATGAAACCCCCTTCTGCGACAGAGACGACGATTGAACTACCCTCATCCGGTCCCCAAGATGCCTTATGGACCTTGATTTTGGCCCATGGCGCTGGTCAGGGTATGGACTCGGCTTTTA
>CAZGON010000067.1:0-747 GCA_964527085.1 uncultured Candidatus Competibacteraceae bacterium | reverse complement strand
TGCCGACGGGCTCGCTAACCGTGGTCATGGCATGGGTGGATTGCGGGTGGTGCGTTTTGAGTTTCCCTATATGGTTACTGCCCGACGGGAGGGAAAAAGCAGACCACCGGACCGAGAACCGGTGCTGTTAGAGTGCTGGCGGACCGTAATTGACACGTTACAAACAAGGGGCTGTCCGCGGGAACGGCTGGTGATCGGCGGAAAATCCCTAGGCGGCCGTATGGCGAGTTTAATCGCCGATGAACAAAGCGTAGCCGGCTTGATCTGTCTCGGCTACCCATTTCACCCGCCGGGCAAACCGACAACCCTGCGCACTGCCCATCTACAGAGTCTCAAAACCCCTACCCTTATCTGTCAGGGAACCCGCGATCCTTTTGGAACGAGGGAAGAAGTGTTGCACTATGAACTATCCTCCGCCATTTGGTTGCACTGGGTTGAGGATGGCGAACATTCTTTTAAGCCTCGCAAAGCCTCGGGCCTTACGGAGATGGATAATTGGAATGCAGCTATGGAAGCGGTGGTTGGTTTTATAGGACAGGACTTACGCAGCTCGTTCCAGAGGACGCCGTGAACATCTACCTGTGAGCGTGACGACGGCCTTCCGTCCAAACCGTCGATAACTCTTTCACGAGCCACATAAGTCCTTTTTTGCGTAATTCCCAACAATGTTTAGCGGGATGCAAAATAGTCTATAAGCATGGGGGCTATACGTTCCGGCACCTCCATATGTACATAATGACTCCCTGG
>CAZGON010000066.1:0-19142 GCA_964527085.1 uncultured Candidatus Competibacteraceae bacterium | reverse complement strand
TGGTCTTGCTCCAGGTGGGGTTTACCCTGCCACTCTTGTTACCAAGAGTGCGGTGTGCTCTTACCACACCTTTTCACCCTTACCGGTCCTGATGGACTTAGGCGGTGTCTTTTCTGTGGCACTTTCCGTAGGCTTTTGCCTCCCAGGCATTACCTGGCACCCTGTCCTGTGGAGCCCGGACTTTCCTCTACATTAATAAACTAATTAATGCAGCGACTGCTCAGCCGACTCCCAATATTCACAATAGTAGCACGATATAAAAACCACCCTCACTGCTCTAAATAGCTTTTCAGCTATTTTCTTCGAATTGTTGTCCATTCTCATGAATTATCACAAGGGCTAACTTATAAAGCTCGTTCTTTTTTTGCCCGGTAATTTTAACAGCCAGTTTTACCGCCTGTTTAAGGGGTAGCTCTTCTAATAAAGCCTTTAAAATTTGGCAAGTTTGAGCAGCCATGACATCCTCATGGGACAATTTGGATGCACCTTGTACAAGAATCACAAACTCCCCTTTACGTCGAAGTTCATCAGCGGCAATCCATTGACATATTCCGTATAAGGTATCCCCGTGTAACTCCTCAAACATTTTTGTTAACTCGCGGGCTACCACGGCCTGTCGCTCGCCGCCAAACGCATCAACCATATCCTGAAGGGTGCTCTGTAACCGATGACTGGCTTCAAAAAACACCAGTGTACGCTGCTCTTGAGCCAGCATTGTCAAACGGCTCCGACGAGCCGCCGAGCGAGCTGGAAGAAAGCCTTCAAATACGAACCGGTCAGTCGGTAAACCAGCTACCGAGAGTGCAGCCAATAAACTACTGGGACCAGGAATCGGAATAGCTCGCAAATGGTGCTCACGCAGGCTTTGCAGTAAATGGAAGCCAGGATCGCTAATCAACGGTGTACCTGCATCACAGACCAAAGCAATGGACTTACCTTCGCTCAACAGGTTTAATAATTCAGGCATTCGGGATTTTTCATTATGTTGATGAAATGACAAAAGGGATTTATTAATCTGAAAATGCCTTAATAAGGCGAGGCTATGACGAGTATCTTCAGCAGCTATAAGATCCACATGCCGTAATACAGTAAGCGCCCTTAAACTTATATCGTCTAAATTCCCTATAGGTGTGGCAACAACGTATAAAACCCCTGGTATAATTGACACAGTCATAATTAGTTCAATACTCTCGGAGCTAACCCTGATAGACCAGGCTATTTTGTTTATACCGGTTTTTCTCAGAGCAGATCAATGTCATCAACTCAAAAAAAAGGACTCGCAGCTGAGGATTTAGCCTGTCAATATCTTAGTCAACAAGGATTTCGTTTAATTGAGCGCAACTACCGATGCCGAGTTGGTGAGTTGGATATTATTATGGAAGATGGCGCCGATTTGGTCTTTGTGGAAGTCCGCAGCCGCCACAATAAACGTTACGGAACGCCTGCTGAAACTATCACACCTGCCAAACAGAGACGCCTCGTCCGGGCTGCTCTATTTTTTTTGCAACAACGTCGGCTTGACGCCCCTTGCCGTTTCGATATCATCGCCATCTCCCAAGAGAGCGGCAGACCTAACCTTGAATGGATTAAGGATGCTTTCCAAACGTTCTGATTTTTTACTATCGGTTTATAGTTCGATTTTTGTTTATGTTTATCCTAGAGGTCTATTTGACAACCAGTGGCTTTGTGTCAATGGTCAACCAGCAGCTACCACCTTTCCCTCACGCTAGTATGACTCAAATTCTGCCAATACCCGTGCATCCTATTTAAATTATAAAGACCAACTTGGGAAGTTAAGATGATCCGCTTTATCACAGTTTTTTTATTTAATCTATTTCTAATGGGTGGTCTCAGTGGCTGCGCTGGTTTGCTTTTTGGCGGTGCAGCAGCTACCGGCGTTAGCGCAATCCACGACCGACGTACAACCGGCACAATGCTGGATGATCAGAACATTGAATTCTATTCCTATGTTACCTTTAGAAAAACAGCAGAACTCGAGTCTGCAGAGCGTGCCCATATTAATGTGACCAGCTATAACAACGCTGTACTGCTCAGCGGCGAAGTCTTAACCCCTGATCTGCGGCAAATAGCTGAAGACAAAGTTCGCAATGTCAGTAAAGTTAGGTTTATTCATAATGAGTTGGCTGTCAGTCAACCGAGTTCTTTACAGAGCCGAGCAACCGATACCATCATTACCGCAGGCGTAAAGGCTTCCCTATTTAAGATTAGGGATATACCCGATTTTGACCCAACCCGCGTCAAGGTTGTCACAGAAAAAGGAACCGTTTATTTATTTGGTTTGCTTACAACCCAAGAAGCAGAGGCTGTTACTGAAACGGTACGGCGAGTAAATGGTGTACAGCAAGTTGTCAAGCTATTTGAGTACATCGACTAATGTAAACAAATTGATGCTGATTAGATTGATCTTTTTTTAGAACTTACGAACAAAGAACTTGCATAAATCCGATTGTGTTACTTTACTACCTTCAGTGCTGGTTTCTGTTTTTTATCAAGCTGTGATTTAGGTGGGGGATCTTCGCCACCACCGGGTTCTTCGCCAAAAACCATTCCTTGACCATTCTCTCGGGCGTAAATCGCCATGACAGCGGTGGTAGGAATATAGACATTATGAGGTGTTCCCGCGAATCGGCCACTGAATTCGATAGAATCATTACCTAGTTGAAGACCTCGTACCGCAGAGGGACCGACATTAATGACGATACGCCCTTCGTGGACATAATTTTGGGGAACTTCCACATTAGGCAATTCAGCATTGACCAGAATGTGCGGAGTCAAATTGTTATCTGCAATCCACTCATAAAGGGCTCTAATCAAATAAGGACGATTGGATGTCATAAATATGGGGTCGCGTTGCCGTTCACGCCATTTAATCACCATCAGCCATGTTTGAGCATGGCTGATGGTGAGCTAACGTTGGCACCAATTCTAGACTATTGCCAACAGGTTAATTTCGAACAATGCGCATAAATAAACCAAAGAAGTTTCTGGTAAGCTTCCTCAACTCCTCAAATACTTGAACAGCTAGCTTACTAAGGCTAATGCACGTCTTTCCAGTATTCTTTTTTGAGAGGATAGAATACCGCAAAACAAAGTACTAAAAATCCAAGCACCCACCATCCAAGCCGTTTCCGTTCTAGTTGAATAGGTTCTGAAATATAGGCGAGAAAGTTAACTAAATCCGCCATGGCAGCATCAAATTCAGGCGGTGTCATAGTACCAGGCTCTACTATTTTAAGCCCTGTAATAACCTCTTCTCCTCCTCCTGCACCGGGAGAATCACCATGGGCAGCCTCATGGACTGGCTCTTGCCAACCCTGCAATTGCCATAACACATGGGGCATACCTACGGCAGGAAAGACAGCATTGTTGACACCTAATGGACGACTGTCATCCAAATAAAAAGTCCGTAAATAGGTATACAGGTAATCCACACCTTTAGAGCGAGCAATCAACGTCAGATCAGGAGGCGCGGCACCAAACCATTGCTTGGATTGATCTTTAGGCATGGCTATTTTCATCGTATCGCCTACTTTGGTGTCAGCATTCAAAATCAAATTTTCACTCACCTGCTCTTCAGTGAGTCCAATGTCACGCGCTAAGCGATTGTAGCGTTGATACTGAGCTGAATGACAACCCATGCAATAGTTGACAAAAAGTTTGGCACCCCGTTGTAGGGATGATTTGTTATGAAGGTCGATGGGCGCTGTATCCAAAGGATAGCCACCCCCTGTCACAGCCCACACCGATCCTGACATCAAACATAGCCCAATGACAATTACTACAAGCTTTCTCATTTGGCCGTCATCCTCGCTTTATCCACTTCGCCGAAGGGAACAGCACTTTTAGCCTCGCCAGCGTTCTCTACAGTAACCTCTTCAAAGCTCACCCGGTCGGGAACTGGTTTGGTGTTCTCATTATAGGTATAAAAAGGCATAAGAAGAAAAAACCCAAAGTAGATCACAGAGCAAATGCGTGAAATTAAAGTCAATGTATCGCTAGGCGGCTGAGCACCCGCATAACCTAAAATGAGAAAGGAAATAACAAACAGCGTTAAAGCCGCCTTCCAAGTCACGCTACGATAATGAATAGACTTCACAGGACAACGATCTAGCCAAGGCAATAAAAACAGTACACCTATAGATGCACCCATACCAACCACACCCAGCAGTTTATCGGGTATGGCCCGCAAGATGGCATAGTAGGGCGTAAAGTACCAAACAGGCGCGATGTGTTCAGGGGTTTTCAAGGGATCAGCTGCTACAAAGTTAGCATGTTCTAGAAAATATCCCCCCATCTCGGGTGTGAAGAAAATGACGATGGAGGCAATAAACAAAAAGACGACGATGCCCACCAAATCTTTAACCGTATAGTAAGGATGAAAAGGAATACCATCTAAGGGTTTACCTGTTTCATCCTTATATTTCTTGATTTCAACACCTTCTGGATTATTAGACCCTACATGGTGCAGGGCAATAATATGGGCCACCACCAAACCCACTAACGCAAGCGGTACGGCAACCACATGGAGAGCAAAAAAACGATTTAGTGTCGCATCGGACACTACAAAATCGCCGCGAATCCATAGGGCAAGATCTTCACCTACACCAGGGACAGCACCAAATAAAGAGATAATCACCTGGGCGCCCCAATAGGACATTTGCCCCCAAGGTAGCAGATAACCAAAAAATGACTCGGCCATCAAAGCGAGAAAAATCAACATACCGATGAGCCATACCAATTCCCGCGGCTTTTTATAAGAGCCATATATCAACCCGCGAAACATATGCAGGTAAACAACGATAAAAAACGCCGATGCGCCGGTAGAGTGCATATAGCGGATTAACCAGCCCCACTCCACATCCCGCATGATGTACTCTACAGACGCAAACGCTTCTGCTGCGGAAGGTTTGTAATTCATGGTAAGCCAAATACCAGTTAGTAACTGGTTGACCAGGACCACTAGAGACAGCACTCCAAAGATATAGAAGAAATTAAAATTGGGTGGCGCAAAATATTCACCCACATGCTCACGCCACAGCTCAGTCAACGGAAAGCGGTCGTCAACCCAACCCCGAAAACCTGTCGTACCCTGAGGATTTGCCATTATGCTGCCTCCGATTCATCACTGCCAACCAAAACCCGTGTATCATCCAAGAACATATAAGGTGGAATCTCCATATTCGTAGGCGCGGGCACACCGTTATAAACGCGACCGGCCAAATCGAATTTGGAACCATGACAAGGGCAAAAGAAACCACCTTTCCATGCGGGACCTAAATCCGCAGGTGCGGGTTCTGGGCGAAAAGTAGGAGAGCAACCCAGATGGGTACATATTCCTACCATCACTAACAGACCTGGTTTAAGGGCACGAGTTTCGTTTTTTGCATATTCCGGTTGAATACTCTCGGAAGAATTCGGATCTCGCAACTGATTATCTAAGCTCGACAGAGCCTCTATCATAGCTTCGGTGCGGTTTACTACCCAGACAGGTTTACCACGCCACTCAACGGTTATTCTGGCGCCCGGTTCCAATTTACTAATATCCACCTCTACGGGTGCGCCAGCAGCCTGAGCCCGTTCGCTGGGCAACCAAGAACTAACAAAGGGAACGGCGGCAAATCCCACACCCACAGCACCGACAACAGTAGCGGCAGCAGTGAGAAGGCGACGTCTGCCAAGGTCGACCTCATCAATCGTAGTACTCATTTAGTACTCCCCTAGTTTGATTCGTAAGCAATTTTTTTAGCAACTTTTGTTTAAATACCACCATAGCATAATGTAGCTATGCATTGCTTTATCGGTTTGATGACCAATTATGCAGGATTATCGATATCAATAAACTTAAATTCCAACCCAAAATGCTGCGCCAAATGGTTACCCAAAGCCTGCACACCATAACGTTCGGTCGCATGATGGCCAGCCGCATAAAAATGCATGCCGGTTTCTCGCGCAATATGTACTGTTTGTTCAGACACTTCACCCGTTAGGAAAGCATCCACTTGATGCTCGACAGCTGCTGTTATAAATGCCTGCGCTGCACCAGTACACCAAGCAACACGCTTGAGAGACAGGGCCTTACCAGGAATATACAATGGATTGCGCTGTAATAGCTTGCTGACATGAACGGCAAATTGTGCACCCGTGATGGCGTTCATGGGTTTTCCTATTAACCCCAGCGGAGGTCCGCCACCAATTGCAAAACTCGTTTCAACTTCGAGACCCAACAACTTTCCTAGTTGAACATTGTTGCCATAATGGGGATGCGCATCCAAGGGCAAATGATAAGCTATCAAACTAATATCATAACCCAACAATACTTTAAGCCGCTGGCGCTTGATACCCACGATAGGGGAGTCTTCTCCTTTCCAAAAGTAACCGTGGTGAACAAGGACAGCGTCTGCGCTGACATCTAATGCGGCATCAAGCAAAGCTTGACAAGCCGTCACGCCAGCGACTAATCGCTCAACGTTGTTAGATCCTTGAACCTGAAGACCATTCGGACAATAATCAGCAAAATCCTTTATCGACAATAACTGATTTGTGTAGTGTACTAGCTCACTGAGCGCAACCATATTTGCTATATGTTTATCATTAGAGTATATCCAAGAGTCAGCTGTTCAATTATTTTTAGCACCTTGATTTACTCAAGTTTTTTAGAATACTGATGCTTGTTTGAGAAAATTGTGTAAACACCCTTTTAAAGGGGCTACGGTTCATAATGCAGACGCTAGCGCGGCAAGAAAAATCTGGTTTTCTTCCGGCGTGCCCACAGTCACCCGCAGACAATCCTGCAGCAAGCCCCCATTGGCGCTTAGATTTTTGACTAGGATACCGGCTTCCCGTAGAGACTCAAATACTCGCTGAGCCCCTTTAGGGAGACGAAATAGAATAAAATTGGCTTCGCTAGGATACGCTGTGACTCCAGGCAAGGCATTTAAGGCATCAAAGAGCAACCCTCGATCAATTCGGATTTGACGCGCTTGCGCGTCGAGTATTCCTCCATTGGCCAAAGCAAACTCAGCACTTAGCTGTGTCAGTATATTAATGTTATAGGGCAACCGCAGCTTTTCAAATTCAGCCAGCCAAGACGGCGACCCCATTAGCAAACCCAGGCGTAATCCAGCCAATCCCATCTTAGAAACGGTACGCATCACCAGCAGGTTATCAAATGCCGATAAACTATCCAAAAAACTATGGTCAGCAAAAGGAAAATAGGCTTCATCCACCACCACCAGTCCTGGCGCCGCGGCAATAACCTCAGCCACTGCTTGGGTGTCGAAACGGTTGCCGGTGGGATTATTGGGATACGCCAAAAAGATCAGGGCAGGTCGATAACGCGCTATCGCTTCCAACATCCCCTGGCAATCAAGGCTAAAATCCTCTGTTCGAAGTGGTATCCCTACATAGTCTATGCCGACATACTGGGCAATCAGCCGATACATGACAAAACTAGGTTCGGGTGACAAAATGACCCGTCCCGACCCATTAATAGCCAAAATAACTAACTGAATCAGTTCATCAGAGCCGTTACCCAACAATACGCCAACGTCAGACGGAATACCCATAAACTCCCGCAAACGTGCTTTAAGACTCGATCCGTTGGGGTCTGGATAGCGGTTGAGGGGGGCCTGACGCAATGTTTCCAACCAGGCGTCTACCATCTCCGATGGCCAACCGTAGGGGTTTTCCATGGCATCCAGCTTGATAAAACCTTTTGCTTCAGGCACCTGATAAGCTGCCAGTGCTCGAATTTCAGGTCGAATGAGTTCTTCCAGAGTGACGCGGCTCATGGTTTACTCTGATCTATTCGAAACCGAGCCGAGCGGGCATGGGCGGTGAGCCCTTCACCTTCGGCTAATACGCTGGCAATACGACCTAAAGCAGCAGCCCCCTCTGGTGAGCAATTTATGAGGCTGGAGCGCTTTTGAAAATCATAGACCCCTAGGGGTGAGGAAAATCGTGCGGTGCGGGCCGTGGGAAGTACATGGTTGGGTCCAGCGCAATAATCACCCAGTGCTTCTGCCGTATAACGCCCCAAAAAGATAGCCCCGGCGTGACGAATGTGAGGCAATAAAGCGTCTGGATCAGCAATGGACAATTCAAGATGTTCTGGCGCGATAAAGTTACTGACCTGAGCTGCTTCCAGAAGATCACGGACGTGGATAAAAGCAGCCTGGTTTTTCAGTGAAGCAGCAATAATCTCACGCCGTTCCATGGTCGGTAGAAGTGCGTTGATACTCGCCTGTACCCGGTCGATAAAGATCTTATCAGGAGTGATTAAAATGGGTTGGGCTTCTTCATCATGCTCAGCTTGCGAAAATAGATCCATGGCAATCCAGTCTGGGTTAGTCTCACCATCGCAAACCACTAGGATCTCAGAAGGACCGGCGATCATATCGATACCTACTGTACCGAAAACTAAGCGTTTGGCCATGGCCACATAACTATTACCCGGTCCCACAATCTTATCAACCCGGGGGATGGATTCCGTGCCATAGGCAAGGGCCGCCACTGCTTGGGCGCCACCCACGGCAAACACGCGATCCACGCCGGCGACCGCAGCCGCGGCCAGCACCAGTTCATTGATGTGGCCATCCGGTGTCGGAACCACCATAACCAATGTCGCAACCCCTGCTACCTTGGCTGGAATGGCGTTCATCAGCACCGAGGACGGGTAAGCTGCTTTGCCACCCGGCACATATAATCCAACCTTATCCAACGGAATGATCTGCTGTCCAAGCACTGTGCCATCGGCCTCTGTATAGCGCCAATCAGTAAGTTTCTGACGCTCGGCATACCCCCTAATACGCTGCGCAGCCGTTTCCAAAGCGCTCAGTTGTTCCTGAGAAACCGCCGTTAACGCTTGGCCCAGACGTTCTTGGGATACTTCTAGATCTGCTAACTTGTTTGCGTCGACACGATCAAAGCGGCGCGTATATTCTAAAACGGCGGCATCACCATGGGTACGGACTTGGCGTAAGATATCTATCACCGTATCCATCACGGCTTCTTGATTACTCCCATCACGGACTACGAGCGCTTCTAACTGAGACCAAAAATCGTTATCGAAGGTGCTTAAACGTTTGATATAGGACATGAGTACGGCCTCATTATCACCGCCTAGGGCGTCGGTTTAAATCAATCAAATAGTTTAACTGGATTACATGCCGAAAAAACCCACTGTCAACGGAGGACCTTTAAATTTCAGCCGACAGCCGCGGAAAACCGCTCCAACAAGCGTTTGATAGGTATATGTTTTATCTTCATGGCTGCCTTATTGATAATTAGACGAGAGCTGATATCAGCAATCTTTTCTAATGGTTGCAGCCCATTAGCTTGCAAGGTATCCCCAGTATCCACAACGTCGACAATACGGTCTGCTAATCCTGCTAAAGGCGCCAATTCCATAGATCCATACAATTTTATTACTTCTACCTGGTGCCCTTGAGCCGCGAAGTGACGACGAGTCGTATTGACATACTTTGTAGCAACCCGCAATCGAGACGAGGGAAGTTGCACATCTGATCGCCCTGCCACCATCAATCGGCAGCGGGCAATTTTAAGATCCAACGGCTCGTATAAACCTTCCCCCCCATGTTCCATCAGCACGTCTTTACCTGCCACGCCGAGATCGGCGGCACCATACTGGACATAAGTAGGTACATCGGCAGAACGTAGAATAACCAACTTTACATCTGCTCGAGTAGTATCCAAGATAAGGCGTCGATCGGTTTCAGGATCCTGGGTGGGCATGATGTCTGCTTTTTTTAAAAGCGGTAACGCCTCTCTAAGGATGCGCCCTTTTGCCAAGGCCAATGTCAACACGTATTTAATCCTAACTAATTTGGAACACGCCGAATATAAGCACCCAACTGAGAGAGCTTCTCTTCGATGCATTCATAGCCTCGATCAATATGGTAAATACGATCCACCACGGTATCCCCTTTAGCAGCTAAAGCGGCTAAAATTAGACTGGCAGAAGCCCGTAGATCAGTGGCCATAACTGGTGCGCTGGTTAGCTGGGAGACGCCAGTGCTCACCGCCGTATTGCCCATCAATTGAATATTGGCGCCCATGCGTTGCAGCTCCTGCACATGCATAAAGCGGTTTTCAAAGACCGTTTCGGTAATGGTTCCAGCGCCTTCGGCAACTGCGTTCAGCGCTACAAATTGCGCTTGCATGTCGGTAGGAAAAGCCGGATAAGGAGCTGTACGCACATGCACAGCCAGGGGACGACGGTCATGCATGTTCAGCTCAACCCAGTCAGATCCTGTAGTAATTTCAGCCCCCGCTTCTTGCAATTTATTAAGAACTCCTTCTAATAATTCTGGGCGCGTCGCCTTAACCTTTACCCGTCCACCGGTAATAGCCCCCGCCACCAAGTAGGTACCCGTTTCAATACGATCGGGTAGTACCGTGTACTGAACGCCGGACAGGGTATCCACCCCTTCAATGACGATAGTATCTGTTCCGGCGCCCTTGATATGGGCGCCCATGGCGTTTAAACACTCGGCCAAATCCACCACTTCTGGTTCGCGGGCTGCGTTTTCTAAAACCGTTGTGCCCTTTGCTAAAGCAGCTGCCATCATCAAGTTCTCTGTACCTGTTACAGTCACCAGATCCATAACAAATCGAGTTCCCTGTAAGCGGTTAGCGCGCGCCTGGATATAGCCGTTTTCTAAGCGGATCTCGGCCCCCATAGCTGCTAGACCTTTGAGGTGGAGATTAACCGGCCGTGAACCGATGGCACAACCACCTGGTAAAGAAACCTCGGCTCTTCCAAAACGCGCCAACAAAGGCCCAAGCACCAATATGGAAGCACGCATGGTTTTCACTAACTCGTAAGGCGCACGAAGATTATGCACAGAGCGGGAATCGGCTTGAATGCTTAGCTTTTCATCGATGAGTAATTCCACACCCATCTCACCCAGGACACCCATGGTAATGGTCACATCGTGCAGATGAGGCACATTATTGATAGTTACCGGTCCATCTGCCAATAACGTGGCAGCCAGAATGGGCAATACCGCATTCTTGGCGCCAGAGGCCCGCACCTCCCCCCGAAGCGGCACGCCACCTCTTATGATCAGTTTGCTCATTGGTGGGTTTGAAACGCCTCCGGCGTATAGGTTTTTAAAGCAAGGGCATGGATTTCTTCGCTCTCCATACGTCCCCCCAAGACCGCATAGACTAGACGGTGCTGTTGCAGTAACGACTTTCCAGTGAAGGCACTGCTGATCACCGTTGCTTCAAAATGCACGCCGTCGTCTCCTCGAACAATCGCCTTGGCCGCCGGCATACCTTCTTCGATTAAACGCTTAATATCGTCTGCTTGCATTAAAGAGGGTCCCAATTTGCATGAAAATTTTTTAGTCAGAACTTACTCAAGCCCTACTTGTGGATAAGTCCTAAACGTATAAAACGTTGTCAATCTGCCCTTGAGCAAGGGGCAGCAAGCCATCCAGGTCTGCAACTCGAATAATGGCCATCATCTGCGCCGGCGCATTGATAAATTGCAGCGCCTGTTGCTGAGCTTTAGCCTGCCGAAACCACTCGACCAAAAGCGCAACACCGGCACTGTCGGTGCGTGTCACACCGACGAAATCGATGCGCTGGGGAGGAGTTTCTTCGAAAAGCTGTTTGGATGTTTGTAATAGATGTACAACTGAGCCAAGGGTTAACTCGCCGTTAACGGCAAAATCGCCATCACCGAGATTTTCTAGAGATGCCATTACTCGGCGCCGCCTTTGGCATTACGTTGTGAAAGATCGCTGATCACCGCATCTATGCCATCGTCTCGAATTTGATTGGCAAAGGTACTACGGTAGTTGATAATCAAGCTGATCCCATCTACCTTGACATCATAGACTTTCCAACCTTCATCGCGACGTCGCAAACTATAAGTAATGGGAATAGACTCTTGTCCTTCTAGTTCCACCATAGATCGCACGGTGGCTTTTTCCGCATCTTCAGCCAACTCCCGCGAAGGCGGAAAAGTAATCTCCTCATCCGCGTACTCTAACAAAGCCCCTGCGTAACTCCGTACCAGCAGAGTGCGAAACTCGTCGACGAATTGACGGCGCTGCTCAGCCGTTGCCTGGCGCCAATATTTGCCTAATACCCACCGAGACATCAAAGTAAAATCAAAATGAGGTAATACAATTTCTTGGACTAAACCATAAAGTTTACTATTATCTGCTTGCAACTCGGTCTTATTTTCCCGCAGCGCCGTGGTCACTTTTTCAGAAGTGTCCTTAATAAGTGCTTGTGGTGATTGCACAGCCGCGCCGCTTACCGTACTTATCCCAACAAGTATCAAAAGCACTATGCCACTTAGCAATCTATGCATAAATTTTTAACTCCTCATTACTTTAGCCTTACCCATAGGCAAAGCACAAACAGTAGTTGATAGACGGTAACAAAATATCATTTATTAAACTATTTGGCTTGCAAACCAAAACCGGATTCTCGGTTCTTAAATTAAGGTTGAGCATCAGAATCGGATTCTCCGCCTCCCACCACATTGGTCAATAAGCGCCCTACCAGTTGCTCAATCACTAAGGCGGATTGCGTTAACTCGATAGCATCTCCATCTTTTAAATAGTCATCCATGCCGCCCGGCTGTAAACCAATATATTGTTCACCCACCAGCCCCGAGGTATAAATACTGGCACTGGAATCCGTTGGCAAATTATTGTATCGGGGATCAATAGAAAATTGCACAACCGCTTCATAGGTCTCTTGATCAATAGCAATATTCGCTACACGGCCTATCGTCACACCGGCTAGCGTCACCGGCGAACGTACTTTCAACCCGCCAATGTTTTCAAATTCAGCGGTTATCTTATAACCGCTCTCATTTAAGCTGGTGATGTTACTCACACGCATAGCCAGCATAAAAAAAGCCGCTAATCCAAGCGCAACGAATAAGCCAACGGTAAGTTCAAGGGTTCTCGTAGTACGCATCTCAATAAACTCCAAAAAGTGTCGCTGTCAGTATGAAATCCAGACCAAGCACTGCTAGCGAGGTAGTGACCACCGAGCGTGTGGTGGCGCTAGCAATTCCCTCGGAAGTAGGCTCGGCATCATAACCCTCGAAAAGAGCGATTAGGTTAGCAACCCCAGCAAAGACCAAGCTTTTGATTAAAACGCCGTTGATGACATCTTTTTGAAATTCCACATTGGCCTGCATTTGTGACCAAAAAGCACCTCCATCTACACCAAGTTGCTCAACAGCGACAAAATAACTACCCAAAATACCTACCGCAGTAAAAATAGAAGCCAATAGGGGAAGAGCTAGAAAACCCGCTAAAAAGCGGGGCGCCAATACCCGCTTGAAGGGATCCACCGCCATCATCTTCATACTCGACAGCTGTTCTGTGGTTTTTAGCAAGGCAATTTCAGCGGTTAATGCCGATCCGGCTCGACCCGCATATAAAAGCGCCGCCACCACAGGACCCAATTCCCGCAGCAGCGATAGAGCCACCAACGTTCCTAAAGACGCTTCCGCGCCAAACTGCACTAGATTGTTATAGCCCTGCAAACCTAGCACCATTCCTACAAAGAGTCCCGCCACGGCAATGATAGGGATCGACCGAACGCCGACGGAATGAAGTTGAGTGATAAGTAGACCAGGACGGTTGAATAAAAAAACATGGGCGCCTAGAAGCTGCACAAAAAACAAACAAGCCCGCCCAAGCCTTGCAAAAACGGCTAATGTATAAGCACCTAAACTCTCTAACCAACCGGTCATGAACCGCTCTCCGCTAATATATCTGCACCATATTCAGGCCCAGGATAATGAAACGGTATGGGTCCATCCGGCAAGGCTTGAACAAACTGCCTTACTGAAGGTGAGTCGGAACGATCAAGTTCCTCTGGCGTACCTTGACCCACAATATGGCCGCCAGATAGGAGATAAATGTAATCAGCAATACTGGCTGTTTCGCGAATATCATGGGAAACCACAATGCTGGTCATACACAAAGCGTCATTTAAGGTGCGAATTAACTTCACTAAGACACCCATAGAAATGGGATCCTGTCCCCCGAAGGGTTCGTCATACATAATCATTGCTGGGTCAAGGGCGATAGCTCGGGCGAGTGCAACACGCCGTGACATGCCCCCTGACAAAGCACTAGGCATTAGATCTTTGGCGCCACGTAACCCCACCGACTGTAATTTCATTAACACCAATGTATTGATCAAGCTCTCCGGTAAACGAGTGTGTTCGCGCAGGGGAAAAGCAACATTTTCAAAGACACTCAAATCGGTAAACAAAGCACCACTCTGAAACAACATACCCATCCGTTTGCGAAGTTCGTAAAGTTCAGAAAGCCTCAAATCATGAATCCGTTGCCCGTCAAACTCAATATAACCACTCTGAGGCTCAACTTCGCCACCGATTAACCGCAGCAAAGTAGTTTTACCGATACCACTAGGCCCCATAATGGCGGTAACTCGACCACGGGCAATATCAAAATCGACATTATCAAAAATAACCCGATTTCCGTATCTAAAACTTAGACCGCGTATAGTGATAAGGTCGCCTTCAGGAGGACAAGAATTTGGTTGCTCTGGCATAAACCAACTTCATTTGTTAAGCAGCCACAACGAGGCTGGCATGGTTTAAAAAGACATTAGTTTCTTCAAAAGAACGTTAGTTTCTCTAGAAGTAGGTTAAGAGTCAAAAGAAGCTTGGGTAAGCATAAAAACAGCAGGTTTTCTTGCTATTACTTTTAGTAATCATACATTTTTTTGATAGCTTCAATTGAGCATTTTTGATCACTTATACATTATATAAGATGATCACTCAAAAACCCTTGCAAGCATCATATATTTGGAACAACAGCAAACGCTTATACGACTGTTTTATTTGTATGTAAATTTTTTTTAATATTGATACAAAAATTTGCAATGCTTGAGACATATTATAAATAAATTAGCCAGAATTGAGATCTTAATAGTTGACATAAAAACGCAAACTTCCCGCAAATAAGTAACCATTGCTAGAGCGTCTATCCTTAAGTTGCAGCAAATATCAGGCATTCTTCCATGCCAAGCCACTGAACCACAGAGTATCTTTACTCGCTATCTGACGTTGTTTATGACTAAAGCACTAAGGCTGCTTTCAATCTAAGTGATAAAAAAAGCCAGCAAAAAGCTGTCGTGACTATCCATGGCGCTTGGGTTTGGTAAAAGACGTAAGGTGAAAATTATGCAAAGAGGTAATTCGAAAACATCAACGGTCAATAAACACTAACAATTTCTATACATTGTCAAATAAATAATAAATATTTTTCTGGTGATCCAGCAATAATGAAAACAATAAAATTGTCTAGTTTTATGCAAGAAAAACGTATTACACAAAAAGAGCATTTTGCGCGCATACCCAATCCTGATTATAAAAACCATCCAGCCTATGGCGGGTATTTTGGGACACCTTCAATTTTGGATAGGATACGGGCACTGCTAAGATTCCTGCCGTGCCTAGCAGCTTACTCAATATTTAGCATCACTCGCCGAGAAAATTTTGGCAAACCTGCCAATACCGCCTTACCCTTTGATGTTTTATCACCGGTAGCGCGCACTCTCAAACAAGATGGCGCCGTCGCGGTAAGGCTTAGTCCGCAAGACAAGCAGATTATCAATCAACAGCTTAGAGAATTAACCAAAAAGCTTCGCAGAAAGCAAATTTTCTCAAAAAAGGAGGATCGGTCCCTATGGTGGCTGCTGTTAAAAAAAGGTTTCAAAATTGCCTACTTCGCCCATGAAAATGAACGCTTAAAAAGAGAGCTATACGTGGGTGAAAGCGAGGCCCCAGAGCTGTTCAACAGTCTGCGCCAAATCCTTAAGCGCGAAGGGGTTTTAAAGGGGGCGAGTGAGTATTTGAGTAAAGCTATTGATGTGCAGTTTTTGCGTCTTACCCATAGGGACACCACATGTAATGGCAAGAAACCCTTTAAAGATCTAAAGAACATAACTCCACGTACATCTCAGATGCATGTGGATCATGTTTGGACCATAAAGTGTCTCCTTTATTTAAATGAAGTGAACGAACAGAACGGTCCTTTTTGCTATTGCTTAGGAACTCACAGGGTGCATATTGGGTGGCTAGAAAGTCAGGTGCGTCGAGCTAATGATCGTGCACTACTTTCTTCTCCCTTACTTAAATGGCGTCGACTTTTTTCTGCGCTTCCGGTGAAATTTCAAAAAAAGGCAAGGTTTGGCAACGATTTGTTAGAAAATTCCGAGGAGGTTAGTAGGTTGATAGAGATTGAAAAGTGTTTTACCTCCCAGGATGGCGACCTCATTGTTTTTGACGATAAAGGCATTCACCGTGGTGGCTTGATTGATCAAGGCACCCGTTGGACACTCCAAATTCGTTTGGGATGATTACGGTCTATTAATTTTTATCTAAAGCCCGATAACCAATCGCCTCAGTCAAATGCCGCGTCTGAATATCATCGCTCTCCACTAAATCGGCAATGGTGCGAGCCACTTTCAAAATCCGATGATAAGCCCGGGGTGACAAACCAAATCGTTGCAGCGCGCTTTCCAGTAACTGGTAATCTGCGTCCGTTAACCAACAGTGCTGCTCTATATCTTTGATACTAAGGGCTGCATTAGGCATTCCGCTGCGTTGTCGTTGACGTTCTCGCGCTACTTCGACTCGCCTACGCACCCTAGCGCTGGTCTCTTCGGTGTTGTCACCCCGGAGCAACTTATAGGGTAGTCGCGGCACTTCCACATGTAAATCAATGCGGTCCAAGAGAGGACCAGAGAGTCGCCCTCGATAACGGCGCACTTGCTCTGGTGTGCAAGTACAGGGGCGTTCCGCATCACCTAAAAAACCACACGGACAAGGGTTCATGGCGGCCACCAATTGAAAGCGGGCTGGAAACTCCGCTTGACGAGCAGCGCGGGAAATAGTGATCCGACCTGATTCTAGCGGTTCTCGCAGGACTTCAAGAACCCGACGCTCAAATTCGGGGAGCTCATCTAAAAACAATACGCCATTGTGGGCTAAAGATACCTCACCGGGCCGCGGCTGACTGCCCCCGCCCACTAAAGCCACCGCTGAGGCGGTATGGTGTGGAGCGCGAAATGGGCGAACTCCCCATCGAGACAGGTCGATACCTTGTTGACTAACTGACGCAACAACCGCAGTATCAATGGCTTCTGTCTCGTCCATAGTAGGCAGAATACCCGGTAAGCGGCTCGCCAACATGGTTTTCCCAGTCCCTGGAGGACCAATAAAAAGGAGATTGTGGTTTCCGCTAGCAGCAATTTCCAGGGCTCGTTTGGCATGATGTTGACCACGCACTTCACATAAATCACCCTGACTTGTAGGCTGCTGATACACATGGGAAGTCGTATCAGGATCGAGCGCTTTGCTCGCTCTAAGGTGATCACAAACCGCTAATAAATGAGACGCGCCGAAAACGCCCAAGTTACTCACTAGGCTCGCTTCACTGGCATTTGCAGTAGGCGCCAATAATGCGTGTCCTGCTGCGCGACAAGCCAAGGCAGCGGGTAATATGCCCCTGACGCCGCGCAAGGCGCCTCCTAAAGCCAGTTCTCCCAGACATTCGAACTGGGATAGCTTGACTGTCGGTATTTGGCCAGAAGCCGCGAGTATTCCTAAAGCAATAGGCAAATCAAAGCGCCCACCTTCCTTAGGCAAGTCAGCGGGGGCAAGATTGACAGTAATACGCCGCGTCGGAAATTCAAATCGACTGTTAAGAATAGCGCCCCGCACCCGGTCCTTACTCTCTTTAACAGCCGTCTCTGCCAATCCCACTATAGAAAGGCTTGGCAAGCCGTTGGAAAGATGAACTTCGACGCTAACCAAGGGGGCCTCAATACCCACTTGTGCACGGCTATAAACGATGGCGAGTGACATAACTTCCCTTTTATTGTGTTTCTCTAAACCATAACTCTACAAAAGTAATCCGCATCCTAAGATTTACTTTTTATGCAGCAAAAAACATACCGAGATGGAGTTTTTTACCGTCGACAATTTTTTGGTAAGGCGCACCAATATAATGCAAAGCACCACAAACGAGCGGTTTAACCGCCAAACAAGAAAACCTTAAACTGCTACTAGCTATCTTTAAGATTAATCTTCATGCGCTGATTTTTACGTTGCATCATCATTTTTTTGCTTTGTTGATGATTTTTGCCGATTACCGTGAAGCTGCTCTTCCAAATCTGCCACCTGTTTTTCCAAAGCATCCAACTTGGCTCGGGTGCGAGCCAATACACCTTGCTGAACATCAAACTCCTCACGGGTCACTAAATCCATCTTAGCAAAGGCGGCTTGCAGCATGACATGGGCGTTTTTTTCTATATCGCTTTGCATCTGCCGAAGGCTTGAAGGAATCGTTTCCGCAAAACGTTTTGATAAATCATCAAAAATCTTTGGATCAATCATGACTAAACACCTCTATTGCATCATTTATCACTTCGATTAAACCGTTCTATCCATTTAACGGGGTCTATTGGTCAAAAAGCAACCAGATAATTTTAATCGCACAATCTTAGTGCATGCTACTTTTTGGTGCGTTTTAGGTAAGGCAGTTACATTCCTTTTAAGCTCGGTTTTTAAGGTTTCATGGGCTATTTTAATAGGTTTTGGTAGGTGGCATGGCATGGCATGGCATGTGCTTAGGCTTGGTTGTGTAGCGTTTGCAACCACCTATGGACTGTCACTGGGCATTTGTTAGCAATACCCAAGCTAGCCAAAACCCACAATGTTTCAAAACGGTGGGGTTTCCTCAACCGTAGGAGATAACTAGCCATGAAAATGATCACTGCGATCATCAAACCCTTTAAATTGGATGATGTTCGGGAGGCGCTTTCCGAAGTTGGCGTTCAGGGTATCACTGTCACTGAAGTCAAAGGCTTCGGTCGCCAGAAAGGCCATACCGAATTATACCGAGGCGCGGAATATGTAGTGGACTTTTTACCCAAAGTCAAAATTGAAGCAGGCGTCAACGAGGATTTGGTAGACCGCGTCATTGAAATTATTTCACGTTCCGCCAACACCGGTAAGATCGGCGATGGCAAAATTTTTGTATTTGATATGGAGCAAGCTATTCGCATCCGCACCGGTGAAG
>CAZGON010000065.1:0-19221 GCA_964527085.1 uncultured Candidatus Competibacteraceae bacterium | reverse complement strand
TAGGCTCCATGAATGCCCCTACGCCGATTTCCGCGCTGATGCATGCGGGGTTAGTTAACGCTGGTGGTTTTTTGCTGGCCCGCTTTGCCCCTGTGTTTACCGCCAGTCCTGAAATCATGACGGTTATCTTTACCATCGGCGCTATCAGTGCGTTGTTGGGAACCGCTTGGATGCTGGTGCAAAGCGATATTAAACGCACCCTAGGTTGCTCAACCATGGGGCAAATGGGTTTTATGGTCATGCAGTGTGGTCTCGGCTTTTTTACCGCAGCCATCGCCCATTTGATTATGCACGGGTTATTTAAAGCCGCCTTATTTCTAGGGGCTGGATCGGCTGTGCAAGATACCCCAGTGGCTATCAGCAAAGCAGCTGATACACCGTCGCCTGCAAAATTTGCTCAGCTAAATCGCTTAGCGGCTGTCATATTGCCTGCTTTACTGGCTGCTGCAGTATTTGCCCTGCTCACTGGGAAAACGTTATATCCCGCCGATGGCGGCGCCATGCTGGTGGCGTTTGCTTTTCTGGCTGCCTTGCAAGCGGGTCTTGCCATACCGGCACAGGATAGTCGTGTCAGCACTTCCCATCTGGTGGGTATTACTCTATTACTGATAGTTTCTGCTGCCCTCTATGCCGGTGGTTTTGATCTGGTTCATTGGGCGTTGGCCACCGTACCATCTTTGACCGTGCCGCAATCCTGGACCCTCTTCGATACTTTTGTTTTGCTGATGTTCGCCGCAGGTTGGGTTGTGTTGGCTTTACGTATGCACACCGTGGATAAGGATATTCCTACTGTCATGCTCTGGTTGTATGTGACCTTACTCAACGCGAGTCAGCCAAAACCTCAGGCTATTACAGCCTTGAGAAAGAATTATCGTCCCTCTTAATAAGATTGAACTTACCCAAATCCTGTAAGCGTCAAACCAAAAAATTAGGTAGGAAATAAACCATGCCAAAAGACAACGTTGCTCCCTCGACCGTATCGGAGAATAGTCAATTTGCTGAGAATATCATGAACCGAACCGTAGAACCGTTGGCTGTTCGTGCCCTGGTAGATAACGCGGCGCACTCCATAGCACCGCTCTGGCCACTGCGTTCGTTTATCGCGCGTAACCCGCTGGTGGGCTTTGAAGAGCAGTCTTTTGAGAAGGCGATTGTCAATGGTACAGACTCATTTGGTGGTCAAGGGCTGCCTTCCCGGCAGATGGGGCAGGCTGCTTTTGCCCGGGGAACCATCACTGACCTGCACCTACGTCAAACTTTCGCTAAGCATACCCAGGGGTTGAAAACCTCGCTATCGGTGCGCGGTTTGACGGTACCCACTGCTGAGCTGCTACGGGTGTATATGACAACCGCCGAAGCGGCAACCAAGTCAACACCCGAGTCGCAAGTCCAAGTGGACAGAATGCCCACCAATCAGCGTTTGCGAACTGACCTTACAGGGGCCATCAACCGCTTTACCATTAAATGGGTGGCAGCCTTTTTAGATGAGGGTCAGTCGGCTTGGCCAATGCCGGGACGCCAAAAGGGTTTCTACCGAGCCTGGAAAAACCTTGCTCGTTTTGATAAACCATTGCGCGATTACTTGGATAACCCAGCTTGGAACCGGTTTGCAAAAACACTGCCCAATCAACCCGAGCAAACCATCATCGAAGCTCTTCAGGCATTGCAAATTCCCCTCAATCAATGGGAAAACCATATCGCGAAACATTTACAGGAATTACCGGGTTGGGCAGGTTTTATCAAATGGCGCAGTAGTCAAGCTGAGCATGTTCTGCAGAAGCGCTATTCCATTTCCTTGACCGATTATGTGGCTGTCCGACTGGCGATGGAATATCTCATGATAGACACAGCGCTGCGCCGCCATGAAACCCGCGGTGTGTCCTTACAACAGCTATTGGATCTGGAACAGACTCAAAAGAGTTTGGCTGAAGCACAGCTTTCTATAGCGGACGTAGCAGCTTTTACAAAAATCCTGAGTCGTTATACAGGACTTGCCGAGAACGACTTCGCCGCATTAACACCCACTGAGCGGCAAGACATTGAAACTTTGTTGACCGGATTTAGGCAAGTGGAAGGTCAAATTTGGTTAGAGGCTTGGGAAGAAAGTTATCGTACCCGGCTGCTCGGCGATCTAGCCGGTGTATTACCACCCCATGATCAGACCTTAACCCGCCGCAAAAGCCGTCCTGCCGCGCAAATGGTGTTTTGTATCGATGTTCGCTCCGAGCCGTTTCGGCGCCATTTAGAAAGCTTGGGGGCCTACGAAACCTTTGGTTTTGCAGGATTTTTTGGGATTCCAGTGCAATTTACCCCCTTCGGCGCCAGCGACGGCGTTGCATCCTGTCCGGTATTGCTACAACCCAAGCATAATGTCACTGAAATACCCCGCTCTAACCATCAACATGAGGCCCATCGGCACTTACAAGGGTTAACCTTTAGCAAGCGTGTCAAAATACTGTTGTCGTCTTTAAAGCAAAATATTGCAGCCCCTTTCGCTTTTGTAGAAACCATGGGCAGTTTGTTTGGCTTACTGATGACACTACGAACCTTGGCCCCGGTGACTCTAGGCCATTGGCGTAAAAAAATTGCCAGCCGTTTGATGCCTAGCGTATCCCTGCAAACGACGGTCAACCTTTCTCCCTGTGAAGCTGACCATGAGCATGAGCATGAGCATGTGCTGGGTTTGAGTAAAAAGGAGCAAATTTTTTACGGGGAAGCCTCGCTGCGTATGATGGGACTGATCGAAAATTTTGCGCCTCTCGTCGTGTTGTGTGGACATGGTAGTGAGACCATCAATAATCCTTATGCGGCGGGACTCGATTGTGGCGCCTGTGGTGGTAATCACGGTGGCCCCAATGCTCGCATTATGGCGACTATTTACAACGATCCAGAGGTTCGCAAAGGGCTTCATGAGCGGGGTATCGTTATTCCTGATGATACCCGTTTTCTAGCGGCTGAACATAACACCACTACCGACGAAATCACCTTTTACGACGCTGCCGAGGCGGCTATTTCCCATAAAGGTGCGATAGCCCGATTGCAAACTGATTTAGACACAGTCCGAGAAAATACTTGCCTCGAACGCTACCGAAAGTTGGGCGCTGTGGCAGCGGATAAACAACGTGCCCGCGTGGGCACCTTGCAACGTAGCCAGGATTGGGCTCAGGTGCGTCCAGAATGGGGCTTGGCAGGTAATGCGGCGTTTATTGTCGGACCTAGAACATTGACCCAACCCTTAAATTTGGATGGGCGCTGTTTCTTACACTCCTATGATTGGAAGATCGATACTGAAGGCAAAGCCTTGGAAATTATTTTGACCGCACCATTGGTGGTGGCGGAGTGGATCAACACCCAGTACTACTTCTCGACGGTAGATAACAACCACTACGGCAGTGGCAGCAAGGTCACTCAAAATGTGACGGGTAAAATCGGTGTCATGCAGGGTAACGCCAGTGATTTGATGAGCGGTCTACCTTTGCAATCATTGTCTTTGCGGGACGGTGACTTTTATCACGAACCATTACGCTTGATGGCCGTGGTCTATGCGCCCCTGTCTCGGGTAGCGGAAATCATCGCCCGTAACACCATTTTGCAGCATTTTTTCGACAATGGCTGGGTGACACTGACTGTAATCGATCCACATAAAGGAAATATGCAGCGTTATAAGCCAGGAAAGATCTGGGAAGACTGGTCTGTCAATAAAGTTGACATGCCTGCCGAGGAGTCCCAGGGGGTTGTACCAGTCTCGGGGGAAGAAACCAGTGATAGCTCAGCAATGCTAGCAAGTAGCTTGTAAATTACATTAAATGAGTACGGGGTAAGTAGACATGTACGGTACTGACGATATTAGTTTTCACTCTCTTAAAAAAATCGAGATTGTTGTCAAAGGCGAAAAAGAGTCTTTTGTGCGCGATCTTCTCGATCAAGCCAAGGTAACGGGATACACCATCGTCCGAGAGGTGGCGGGTATGGGGCATCATGGTTTCCACGAAGGTCGTTTATTGTTCAATGAAACCTCAAGCTTGGTGATGTTTATGGCGGTGGGACCTAATAGCACCATCAATCAAATCGCCACAGGTTTAAAACCTATCTTTGAGAAAAACTCTGGGGTTATGTTTATATCCAGTGTCGAAGTGGCTCGCTTTGATTATTTTCAAAATCGCTAAGTTGAGCATAACATAAGTCAAGGTTGTTCAAAATTTATTGCCAGGCTGCAAAACAGCCTGGCTTTCACCTGTTGAACTTTAAAACAATCATCAAAACCGTATAAATACCTTAAATCTATGCGGCTTTTTTATTGCTTGAGACAAGCGTATGATTGTTGTGCGACGCCGACAAATAAGCAGAAATATAATGTACCTATGATGATTGATACGAAGTTACCTCTCATTCAACCCTTATTATCCCGTTTTCAACAGCTGGCCATCGAGTAGGACACCCTCAATCAATGGCTGGATTAATCGAGAAAAGCTAAATCTATGCCGGTAACATCTCGACGGGTTCATGATCATCCCATTGATCCCCGTGAGGATAGTGAAGCCGACTCTCTCCTCATTAATTGTCATCCCCATGATCGTTATGGGGAATCACCTCATAATCGCATTATCAGGGCATGATACCGATGCCTACCTGTAGTATCTCTGCGAAGGGGAGCGTGTGTGTATGAACGTGTTCCATACGCCGTATGCGCTGTCTTTCCCTATACATATCCACCGTTCGTTCTGCAAAGACCAACTTTTTCAGGGGGACACATAACGATGTACGAAATTATTCAGCAACTCAATGAAAAGCGTACTGCCGCCCGCCTCGGTGGCGGTGAAAACCGGATTGCAAGACAACATAAGCAGGGTAAGCTGACGGCCCGGGAGCGTCTTGAACTGCTCCTCGATCCAGGCACTTTCGAAGAATGGGACCTGTTTGTGGAGCACCGCTGCACCGATTTCGAGATGGCGGATCAAAAAATCCCCGGCGATGGTGTAGTGACTGGATACGGCACCATCAACGGCCGGGTGATGTTTGTTTTTGCCCAGGATTTTACCGTGTTTGGCGGGTCTCTCTCGGAAGCCCACGCTGAAAAGATCTGTAAGGTCATCGACCAGGCTATCAAAGTAGGAGCGCCCGTCATCGGTTTATGTGATTCCGGTGGCGCCCGTATCCAGGAGGGTGTGGCCTCCATGGCAGGTTATGCCAGCGTGTTTCAACGCAATGTGATGGCCTCTGGCGTGGTTCCGCAGATTTCCGTGATTATGGGTCCCTGTGCCGGTGGAGCTGTTTACTCCCCCGCTATGACCGACTTTATCTTTATGGTTAAAGACACCTCCTATATGTTCGTCACTGGACCTGAAGTGGTGAAGACCGTTACCCATGAGGATGTCACCCAAGAAGAGCTGGGCGGCGCTGTAACCCACTCGGTTAAATCAGGGGTCGCGGATTGGGCTTTTGACAACGATGTGCAGGCCCTGCTAGCGACCCGGCGATTGATGAATCATCTGCCCGCCAATAATCGGGAAAAACCGCCTATTAGGCCCACACCCGACCCCTATAATCGGATCGAGCCGTCCCTCGACACCTTGGTGCCACCTAATCCCAATAAACCCTATGATATGAAGGAACTGATCTTTAAGGTGGTGGATGATCATGACTTTACGGAAATGAAACCGGACTATGCCAAGAATATCATCACTGGTTTTGCCCGTATGGAAGGCGCTCCAGTGGGCATTGTAGCGAATCAGCCCATGGTGTTGGCAGGCTGTTTAGATATTGATTCCTCTACCAAAGCCGCTCGCTTTGTGCGATTTTGCGACTGCTTTAATATTCCCATTATCACCTTTGTGGATGTGCCGGGTTTTATGCCAGGTACCGATCAAGAATACAACGGCATCATCAAGCATGGCGCCAAGCTTCTCTATGCCTATGCGGAGGCGACGGTACCTAAAATTACCGTAATTACCCGTAAAGGTTACGGTGGCGCCTATGTGGTGATGAGTTCCAAGCATCTGCGCGGTGATGTGAACTATACTTGGCCATCTGCCGAAATCGCGGTGATGGGTTCTAAGGGGGCGGTGGAAATTTTGTTTCGCAAGGAAATCCGTGACGCTGAGTTCATCGCTGAACGCACGCAAATTTACCGTACCAAATTCTCCAATCCCTTTGTTGCCGGCAGTCGCGGATTTATTGACGATGTGATCATGCCCCGCACCACCCGTAAACGCATCTGTCGATCTCTCAATATGCTAAAAAACAAACAGATCGAAAATCCTTGGCGTAAACACGGCAACATTCCTCTGTAGGGTTGAGCGTTATCTATGTTTAAAAAAATTCTTATTGCAAACCGGGGCGAAATCGCCTGCCGGGTTATCAAAAGCGCCCGTAAAATGGGTATCAAAACCGTGGCCGTCTACTCCGAGGCCGATCAAAATGCATTACATGTGGATATGGCCGACGAAGCCGTGCTGATTGGGCCGCCGCCTTCATCGGAAAGTTATCTGCTGATCGACCGTATTGTGCAAGCCTGCCAAGACACCGGCGCCGAAGCGGTCCATCCCGGTTATGGTTTTTTATCGGAAAATTCGACTTTCGCCCAGAGACTGGCCCAAGAAAACATCGCCTTTATCGGTCCCAATACCCACGCCATCACCATGATGGGTGATAAGATCACCTCCAAAAAGCTTGCTCAAGAAGCGGGTGTTAACACCATTCCCGGTTATACCGATGTGGTTAAAGATGCTGACCACGCGGTGGCTATTGCCCAAGATATCGGTTATCCCGTCATGCTCAAGGCCAGCGCCGGTGGCGGCGGTAAAGGTATGCGCATCGCTTGGAACGACAACGAATGCCAAGAAAGTTTTGAACGCGCCTCCAGCGAGGCTCGGTCTAGTTTTGGCGATGATCGGTTATTTATCGAAAAATTCATTGAACAACCGCGCCATATTGAAATCCAAATTATTGCCGATGGTCATGGCAATGTGGTGTATCTGGGTGAGCGGGAGTGTTCTATTCAGCGCCGCCATCAGAAGGTGATTGAAGAAGCGCCTTCACCCTTTTTAGATGAAAAAACTCGACAAGCCATGGGGGAGCAAGCGGTAGCCTTGGCCCAGGCGGTGCAATATCAATCCGCGGGGACTGTGGAATTTATCGTCGACGCTAAGCGCAATTTTTACTTTTTGGAAATGAATACGCGCCTCCAGGTAGAGCATCCGGTCACCGAATGGGTGACTGGGACTGATCTGGTGGAATTGATGATTCGGGTTGCTAATGGTGAAAAACTGCCCTTTGCTCAGGCGGATGTGAAACTCAACGGGTGGGCCATTGAAGTACGCATTTATGCTGAGGATCCCTTCCGCAATTTTATGCCCTCCATAGGGCGGCTGGTACGTTATATGCCACCGCAAGAAAGCGACACAGTGCGGGTGGATACTGGGGTTTATGAAGGTGGCGAGGTGTCTATGTTCTATGATCCCATGATCGCCAAGTTGGTTACCTACGGCGCCACCCGGGATCAGGCTATAGATCATATGGGGACTGCCCTGGATGCTTTTTATATTCGGGGTATCGCCCATAATATGGGTTTTCTCAGCGCCTTAATACGACATCCCCGTTTTGCCGAAGGACGGCTTACTACCAATTTTATTGCCGAAGAATATCCCGAAGGGTTTAGTCCTGCCGATGTTCCCCATGATGATCCTGCGTTATTGGTGAGTGTAGCAGCGGCTATTCACCGGCGCTATCTCGACCGGGCTGCTCTTATCAGTGGTCAGATGGTGGGTCTTGAACGACAGGTGGAAGATGATTGGGTGGTCTATATCGGCGGCAATTATTACCCGGTCATGGTCAAACCGGTGGCAGGGGGGCATGATGTTATTTACAACGGCGAGTTGTTTAAAGTGCGCAGTGACTGGCAATTCGGCCAACCGCTGTTTTGGGGTACCTTGAATGGCGCTGGTGTGTGCGTGCAAGTGGAGCGGCGTTATTTAGAATACCGGTTGTTTCATAAAGGTTCTCAGGTAGATGTCTTGATTTTGACCCAACGGGCTGCGGAATTACATAAACTTATGCCCGTTAAAGCGCCACCGGATATGTCTAAATTTCTGCTTTCACCTATGCCGGGTTTGTTAAGTCATTTGGCCGTCACAGAGGGTCAAGAAGTGAAGAGCGGCGAGATGGTAGCCATTATTGAGGCTATGAAGATGGAAAACGTGTTGCATGCCGAGCGAGATTGCACCATCGAAAAAATCTTAGCGAACCCAGGGGATAGTTTAGCCGTGGACCAGCCCATCATTGAGTTTGCTGGATAAAGGAGATAGGGGGCGTGTTTAGTCGGGTGGAACAGCGTTTTCGCGAGATTATCCCAGCGGTTGAGTTCTGCTCCTTAAGAATTGTGCGGGAGCGCCATGAGGTGCTCACCGTGCGGCGGGGTGTGGTGCAACCGGTGCGTTTCACCGAGGACAGCGGTGCTATGGTAACCGTGGTTGATGGGGGTTGGGGTTATGCAGCCACCCCCGATCTGAGTCAAGGGGGTTTAAAACGGGCTGTCCAACAGGCCCGTGCTTGGGCCCGCGCGACAGCAGATAGCAATTTGTTAAATAAAACTGATTTAGTCCGTGAACCCTACGTGGGTGAATACCGGACTCAGGTTCGGCGACCTTGGGCAGGGTTGCCCTTAGCAGAAAAATTAACCCTTTTAAGTCGCGAGTGTCAGCGTCTCAAAGTAAACGACGTTATATTGGACTGGCAGGCAGGGCTTTGGCATAGCGATATTGATACCCTCTATATGACCGCCGATGGCGGACACATGCAACAGACCTATGAAATGCTTTTGCCAACCTTGTATACCGCGGCTCATCGCCAGGGTGAGACCCAAAGCCGCAGTTTTGGCGGTAATGCTTATTTGCGTCAAGGCGGTTTGGAAGTGCTGGAAGAGACCGGCTTTTATGACGCAGCCCCGGTTATCGCCGAACAGGCGCTAACCTTGCTCGACGCACCCAATTGCCCTGTAGAAACCTGCAATTTATTGTTGGCGCCGGATCAAATGGTTCTGCAAATCCATGAATCCATCGGTCATCCACTGGAACTCGACCGTATTTTAGGAGATGAGCGCAATTACGCTGGAACCAGTTTTGTAACGCCTGATATGTTTGGTCACTATCGGTATGGTTCACCTTTGCTAAATGTGACTTTCGATCCAAACCGCCCCGAACAGATCGCCAGTTTTGCCTATGATGACGAGGGGCAGCCGGCGTCACGGGAGTATCTGATCCGCGAGGGTATTCTGCTACGGTCCCTGGGGAGCGCTCTATCTCAACAGCGGACAGGGCTGCCGGGGGTGGCTAACGCACGGGCTTGCAGCTGGAATCGCCCCCCCATCGACCGTATGGCAAATCTTAACTTAGAACCTGGCGCCGCTAGCTTTCAGGATTTGTTAAGTCAGATTGAGCGGGGTGTTTATATGCAAACCAACACCTCCTGGTCCATCGATGATTCCCGTAATAAATTTCAGTTTGGTTGCGAATGGGGGCAATTGATCGAGCAGGGCGAACTGACGAGGGTGGTAAAAAATCCTAATTATCGGGGCATCTCTGGCCAATTTTGGCGGAGCCTGACGGGTGTTGGCGATGTCGCTTCGCTACAAGTCATGGGGGTTCCCCATTGTGGTAAGGGTGAACCCAATCAAATCATTCGCGTCGGTCACGCATCGCCACCTTGTTTGTTCCAAAATGTGGCGGTGTTCGGTGGTGTCTAAAAACCCTTCCATGCAAGAACATTTTTTTACCTTAGTAGATACGTTGGTTAAGTCACTTAGCAAAGCGGAGATTTTTACCTGCACCTTTGCGGGAGAAGCATCGGATTTTGTGCGTTTTAACCAGGGCAAAGTCCGGCAAGCGGGTCATGTTACCCAAGCGGTACTGACGCTGGACCTGATAGAAGGACGCCGCCATGCCTCTGCCACGGTAACCCTAACCGGTGAACTAGAGCACGATAGGACTCGCTTGGTGACCCTGTTGCGGGACTTACGTGGGATTCTTGAGTTTGTTCCCGAAGATCCTTTTTTGTCCTATGCCACTGAGGTCCATTCCAGCACTACCGTTTATCCCAATACCTTACCGGAAAGCACCCAGACCGTGGCGCAGATTGTGGCGGCGGCTGGCGGCCATGATCTGGTAGGCATTCTTGCCAGCGGACCCGTGCAAAAGGGCTTTGCTAACTCTTTAGGGCAACGCAATTGGTACAGCCGCAGCGGTTTTAATCTTGATTGGAGTATCTACCGCCATACGGATAAAGCCGTCAAGGCCCGCTATGCTGGCTTTAATTGGGAAGACGAGCTGTTTGAAAGACGTATGGTGGGTGCTTTAGAACAGCTGACTAGCATGGGACGCCCGGTTCAAAAAATACCTCCGGGCCGCTATCGGACCTATCTGGCGCCCATGGCGGTAGAAGAAATTCTCGATTTGCTCTGTTGGGGTGGGTTTAGTGTCAAGTCTCAACGCACCGGTAGCTCTGCGCTTATGGGGTTGCTGGAAGAGGGCCTTTGTCTGCATCCCAGTGCTACCATTACGGAGAACACCCAAGACGGTATTGCGCCGGGTTTTCAAGAAGCGGGGTTTATACGGCCGCCGGAGGTGGTTTTAATCCACCAAGGCCGCTATCGAGATGCACTGGTAGCGCCCCGTTCGGCGGCTGAGTACGGACTGGCTTGCAATGGGGCGAGCAATCAAGAAGCGCCTTTGTCGCTGGATATGGCGCCGGGTACGCTAGCCCCTGGCGATATCCTGGCGGAGTTAGATGAAGGGCTTTATGTCAATAATCTTTGGTATTTGAATTATTCGGATCGCAATGCAGCGCGGATGACCGGGATGACACGGTTTGCCACATTTTGGGTGGAAAACGGCTGTATCCAGGGACCTGTCAGTCCCATGCGTTTCGACGAGACGTTATACCATCTTCTTGGTGATCATTTACTGGGTTTAACGGCTGATCGAGAATTCCTGTTTGATCCAGGGAGCTATGGGGGTCGGGGGACGCGCAGCGTTCATGTGCCTGGCGCGCTCATCGATGCCATGTATTTCACCCTCTAAATGTTGTCATGTTACTGCGGCGGCGATGTTAGGTTACACAAAATCGGTACTGGTGCTGAGACCTTCCAAACTACGTAACGCGATATCTGAATTACTGACAATGCCGATGACTTCGTCGTTCTTGATGACAGGTGCGTAGGACAAACCGAAGTTTTCAAAAAGCCTAGCGCAATAGCGAATATCCATTTCCGGTCTTACGCTTATCACCGGCTTAGCCATAATCTCATAAACATTCACCCGTTTTGTAGAACGGTTCAAGGCAAGTACTTTTTTTGTAATATCAGACAGGAGAAGCATCCCGTATTCATCGTGATCATGGCGTTTCTTGACAATTAAGGCATTAGCGTTCGCCTCTTTCATCAGCTTGACGGCTTCTTCTACGGTAATTAATCCATCCACCATGATGACATCGGTTTTCATGGCTGCTTGAACCTGGACTACGGCGCGCTCGGTCATAATTCCTCCGCTCTCATATATTAGCAAGCTCTTGGGTTCTTAGGGCTGTTTGCACCTGCATCGCTGTGCGCTCGGTCATAACTCCTCCGCCACGATATTAGCCAACTCCTGCGCTTGATGGGCAACGCCGACGGCATCCTCCACATCGATCTGCACGGCGATACCCGCCCCTGGTTTAGAGTCAAAACCACCCACCTCATTTAAGGTTTCCAAAATATGGCGGCTTAAGTGTTCTTCCACCAGCAACAGTATAACGTCCCGCTGGGTTTCCAGGGATAGCCCAAAAAACGTTTTGCGCTTTTCAATGCCTTCACCCCGAGCATGATTGATCACCGTGGCGCCGGTTGCGCCAGCAGCCCGCGCGGCATCCATGAGATCGTTGGTCTTGCTTTCTTCAACAAAAATAACAATGAGTTTAAAGTGCATCGGTAAAATTCCTCTAATCCTCTTGGGCAAGCAGTTTAGCTTCCGCTGCTTTGCGTAATCGGGCAGCCCGCAAAGCGCGGTATTCAGAAAGCTGAGCATACCCCATGACCGATATTATAGGGAACAGACAGGCAAATGCGATAAGTCCAAAACCATCCAGCAGCGCACTTCGCCCCGGAACTGTTTCTGCTAAACCTAAGCCTAATGCTGCCACAATGGGTACCGTCACCGTGGATGTGGTAACGCCTCCAGAATCATAGGCCAAGGGGATAATTAATTTAGGGGCAAAATAGGTTTGTACGATAACGATCACATAGCAGCCTATGATAAACCAATGAATGGGTGCGCCGGTAACGATACGAAAGGTGCCTAGCCCAATACCCACCGCCACACCGAGGGCTGCGGCGATACGTAACCCCCACACACCGATGGCCCCGGCCGACACCTCATTGGCTTTGATGGCCACCGCAATCAACGAAGGTTCTGCAATGGCGGTGCTAAAACCAATAGCAAAACCAAAGATATAAATCCAATAATAATTCATCCAAAGGGGGCCGCTGGAGGATAAGGCGGTACTGGCGATAAACTCGGGATGGGTTAATTGCTCTGCCATCAGCCTTCCTACCGGAAACAGGGCTTTTTCCAATCCTAGTAAAAATAAGGATAGTCCTAGCAAGACATAAACAAAGCCGATCACCATACGTTTTAAATTGGGAATAGGGCGGCGGATGACCAACAACTGGGCGCCTACCACAATGACGGCGATGGGCAACACATCCTTGATGGTTTGCAGAACAATTTGACCAAAAGCGAGTAACAAATTCATGCGATGAGAATACCGTAACCCATCACGAAAACAATGGGTAAAAGCGAGGCAAAGGCAATCAAACCAAAACCATCCACCATGGGGTTGCGGCCTCGAATGGAGGAAGCCAGACCCACCCCTAAGGCAGTTACCAGGGGAACTGTGATGGTGGAGGTGGTAACGCCACCGGAGTCATAAGCAATACCGATGATTTCTGCCGGGGCCAGTGTGGTCATCATCACCACCAGTAGATAACCACCAATAATCATAATGTGAATAGGCCACGCCTTAAGGATACGAAGTACGCCAAGGACAATGGCACAGCCTACTGAAAGAGCCACGGTAAGCCGCAGCCCAAAGGCATAGTCCTCGCGTGCCTGTTTATTGTCAGCGATCATATCGCCCTGGGCGGCAACTTTGGCAGCTTCGTCGGCAACCGCGATAAGAGCCGGTTCCGCCACCGTGGTGCTAAACCCCAGCGCAAAAGCAAAGGTCAACAACCAAAATACGCTACCTTTGCGGGCGAATGCATAAGCCATGGATTCACCGATGGGAAATAGCCCCATTTCTAGTCCATAGATAAAAAAGGTCAGACCCATGATAACCAGTAGCGTGCCGATGATGAGATTAAATAAATCCGGCAGATTTTGCTGTATCACAAAAAACTGGAAAAAAGCAATGACTAGAATAATAGGGAGTAAATCTCGCACGCTTCCCAGCATGGATATAAACAAGGCAAGCAGTGGTTTTTTCAACAGAAACTCCTTTACCGCAGGCGCATCGATGTTTGGTGTGCCACTTTACTCACTCGCGCTGCTGTCTGTAGCCGCTGGCATTATAGTCGAATGGTTATCGAAACGCCTCACTTAACTTCATTTTACGTGTGGCAAGGTCTGTGTTTTTGCCAAAGTGAGAATGTCTGTTGCTTCCTGGCGGCTAAGGTATTTCCAAGGCAGGGGTATCAAACGGGGAACCCGCTCCCGGTAGCGCCGATAGGCAGCGCCATGATAGACCAGCAATTTGGTTTCCTCTAACTGAGAACCCACCAGGAAATAGAGGGATATAAATGACGCCGTGATCAGTAGTGCAACATCCATATTGCGCGTCCATAGCATGACCAGTCCAAAACTGTACCAAGGGTGACGCACAAAACGATGCAGGAGGGAGATATGAAAAGATTCCTGATCTTCGATGGTTTGGGTGTCGTGATGTAATTGCTTTGAACCTATAAACTCGCCCATATCGTAACCACGCAAGGTCCATAGAAAACCGCCAATTGCGGCTATGGCCAAACTATTAGCAAGCCAACCGTAAACGCCGGACCATTCCCATAACAACGAACCGCGCCAAATATAGGTCAATAGGAGGGGCGGTATTACCAGACCTACCGCAACGATATTAAAGATGATGCGATAGGTGGGTAGTAAAGTTGGCCAATGCACAGCCACCCAACGTTTAAATGTCAGGGACGCTAATAAGGAATGAATTGCAAAGTAGATAATCCACAGCAGTGCTAGGATAACGATAGAAGAATTCATGATGGGGAAAACCAACAGTACACATTTAGCTAACGTAACATTTCCGTTATCCGTTATCCAAAATCTCCACTGCTTTTAACTCAAGCGCTAACAACTGTTCATCGGATAGCATCCGTTCAGCCGCCGCTAGAAAGGCATCCTTAAACTGCGGTGACTTTGTATTCATAGCGCGCTTCAAGGCTTTCTGATCGCCGTTGAGTTGACCTAACTTTTTGCGCAGGGCTTCCCGTTCCTCAACCAAAAACCCAAGTTTGGCTTTCATCCGCCGGATTTTTCCAAATCTTTCACGGCCTGCTAAACCGCTCTGACCGTAGGCCTCATTGGAGTACTTTCTCAATGCATCACGGAGCCTTCGCTTTTCCTCGTCTAGCTCGCTCATAAGAGCCATCAAAGCAGTTTTGTCATTACCAAACTCTTCGAGTTTTTTTGCTATTGTTTGATTCATGCTGCACTCTTCATCTATGCGTTTATCAAATATCCGTTTTTATAAACCAGTTGAACATACTTCATCAATAGTTGGTGCGGATGTCGTCGAGATCTGCCTAGCTAAGGCGCATACCCGTGAACAATAGGCTTAGACTGTGGAAGCAGGTATCTTTTTTGCATATTTTTTAGGCAGAATACCGTATTGATCGCTTAAAATCATAATGCATAATCTTAAAAAGGGACGTAAGCTGATGTCATCGTTAATGGATTTTTTTGCCAAGTCTTATGTGATTAATTTACCGGAAAGGCGTGACCGACGTCAGGCCATGGCGTTGGAGCTAAAACATATTGGAATATCTTTACCTGCCGACAGGGTAATCTTTTTTCCCGCAGTGAAACCGCTTGATCAGGGCAATTTTCCAAGTGTTGGCGCTAGAGGCTGTTTCCTGAGTCATTTGGCTGTATTGATTGACGCCAGAAACCAAGGATTGAAAAATGTTCTTATTATGGAAGACGACCTCTCCTTTACCAGTACTCTGGTTCAATATCAAACTGAGATCATCGCTAAATTGGCGAATACAGAGTGGGATATTGTTTACCTAGGACATGAAGAGCCTATTCAATCAGGATTTACTATAGATCTACAGCCTGCTTTTGGCCCTGTTATGAAATCACATTTTCTAGCGGTTAATGGCCGAACTCTTGATAGATTGGTTACATTTCTAGAAACTGTTTTAAGTCGACCAGGTGGCCATCCGTTAGGCGGACCTATGCATGTGGATGGTGCTTACAGTACCTTTCGTCAGCAGAATCCCGATATTATCACCTTGCTAGCAGCGCCTATCTGGGGGTTTCAGCGACCGTCTCCCAGCGATATTGCCGAAAGGCATGTGCTCGATAAAGTGCCTGGTATTCGGCAACTGCTGGATGTCGGGCGTAAAGCGCGACTCTGGTATGTACGCCGTGGCCATTCGTCACATTCCTAAATAACCAAGGCTTAATACCGCACAAATTTCAGCGGCATGACAACAGGGTGAGGGTAAGACAGCTGGGCTGTGTGCGGTTATAAATTGTTCCATCTCCATTTGATACAAAAAGTTTCAAGTCTAAGGCGCTTATTTTCGAAAACCCTGCAAACATGTCCTTATAAGCTGGATAGCGGCATCTGGACTGCCAACATCTCCTCTATAAACGCCTACTACTTGAAGTTTTTTAAAGTGACTAAATATCTATCTAGTGAATTTACGTTGACGATAGCAGTTAGGTTTTTGCTGCTAATCCTTTTGACTTTGATATTGCCACACACTGCTCAAACCGCCACCTTTCGAGTCGATGGGTCTATTTTGCGCGATCCTTGTGGAGAGCCGCTAGTCCTGCGCGGCGTTAATGCTGGCATCGCTTTTCCCAGCGATCCAGATGCCAAAGGTCTGGCGGAAGTAGCAAAAACGGGTGCTAATGCGGTACGGTTAACTTTCCGTTGGCGTATTAACCGCAGCAGTCCACAGCAGGTAGAGACGGCTCTTAAACAAGCAGTAGCGAATCATATGGTTGCTATTCCAGCGCTCTGGGATGCCACGGGTGATTGGGATCGACTTCAGTTCGCGGTGGATTATTGGTCCCAGCCGGCCATGGTTGAGGTATTGCGCAGCTACGAAGACATGGTACTGCTTAACATTGCTAATGAAGCAGGCGGTCCAAAAGTTACCAACAGCGAGTTTCGTCAAGGTTACGTTAAAGCTATTAAACAGCTACGTGCTGCAGGACTCCATATGCCCTTAGTGATTGATGCAGCGAACTGGGGACGAAACGAAGATTACATTTTCGATAATGCTGCTTATTTGCTATCCCAGGATCCCGATCAGAACCTTTTATTTAGCTGGCATCCTTGGGATACAAACCAGTCTGTGGACCGCTATCGAAAAGGTATGGATGCAGCCCTTGAAGCTGAAATTCTCTTGATCATTGGAGAATTTTCGAGTATTGGGGTGCACTATAAAAAACCTATTGATTTTCGCAGTCTTATGAAACTTGCCGCTGAGCGGGATATCGGCTGGTTATGGTGGTGGTGGCAATCCGGCAACAACGTAGATGGCCACGCTATGACTAAAAATGGTCGATTCGGTGATTGGGTAAATGTGGGAGCAGAGGTTTCTGAAGAGAGCCCCTACGGCATTCAAGCTACCAGTAACCGGACTCGATATCTGATGGATCGCAGCTGTATAGCTGCCAAGGTAATAACACCACCCACGCCAATAGCTCCCGACCTTGTTAAGGCGTCTGCTACGCAAGGTGCTGAGGTGGAGCTACATTGGCAAGACAACACCGACAACGAAAAGCATTTTGATATTCAAATTTGGGATTCGCAACAACAGCAGTGGCGTCTCGTAAAAGTAGTCGGACCTGATCAGACCTCGACGACTATTGGTGGTGATCTGGCCTTTGTTTACGATGTCGATACGTCAAACGATTTGAGCCTGAAATACAATACACACTATAAATTTCGAGTTGGCAGCTATGTTTCGCAGGATGTAGTTTCTTACTCAGAACCCGTAATCATAAAGACTAGCAATGATGCCAGTTCCTGTGCTGAGGGTAATGGTTTAAAAGGTGAGTACTTTGGTGCTGAGCACGAATCACAAAATTTTGATGATTATAATGGCCCGACACTAGTGCGGATTGACCCGACCATTGATTTTGATTGGAGTCGAGACTCGCCGGACTCAAAGCTGTTGCCCAACAACCACTTCCAGGTCCGTTGGAGCGGATTTATCGAACCCGAGTTCACTGGTCGCTATACACTTTTTACTAACAGTGATGATTTTGCCCGCGTATGGATTGGTGATGAACAGGTAATCGATAATTGGCGGGGAAACGCGCGTGGTTGGGCGGTTACCCTCGTTAATTTTAAAGCAGGACAGCGCTATCCCATACGAGTCGAATATCGAGAGTGGGATGGATCAGCCATGATCCGCCTTGAATGGGCAAGCAGCAAACTGAGCAGGCAGATTGTTCCGCAATGTAGGTTATTTACTGACACTGATCGTAGGTAAGCGTCTGGCCTAGGTTTAATTTAGACTTTTCAAATAGTCTGTTAGTTTTTTTGAAATTTTCTTGTTGCACAATTTGTATTTTCACAATATTTCACAGGGGACGGGTTAATAGCTTATGACCGTTTCAGTATTATCCGTCCCAGCTGTAAAAGTTGATAGGGAAAGTCAAAATGTTTAATCAATTACGCGATGACTATAAACGACACGAAAGCTCACTACTCAATCCGGCTTTATGGGCAGTACTTAATTATCGCTACGGTGTTTGGGCGGCAACATTAAATCCGCCTCCGTTGCGATGGATAGCTTCAAAGTTCTATGGGTTATTTTCGTTTCTGGTGCTTATTACTTCCGGCATACGACTGAACCGAGAAGTCAAAATAGGTAAAGGATTTCACTTAATCCATTCGGGCAATATACAGATCCACCCCAACACGGTTATCGGTGACTACTGTGGTATTCAACAGGATGTGACATTGGGTACTGCCATGGAGCGAAAGGGTGCGCCAATTATTGGAAACAATGTTTATATCGGCAAGGGCGCAACTATATTGGGCAAAGTGACGATTGGTGATGGAGCAAGAATTGCTGCTAACACCTTAGTTATCGACCATGTACCCCCCAACACTACCGCCATTGGCGTACCGGCAAGGATTATTAAATATACCGGCCGTCCTTTGGAAAAGGCATAATTTTTCATACTGAATATTGTGTTTTTAATCGAAAACTGAGCACGATTAAAATCTTGTTTATTTAACATTTATATTAAAACCAGCAGTGACAATTAGGGAGCTAACAAATGTCAAATGTGGAAATAGAGATACGTCAATTCATCACTGAAAATTATGTGTTGACCGAAGGTATGGACGAATTGGACGGCGATGAGTCACTTATGGATCGAGGTATCATCGATTCCATCGGTGTTTTTGCCCTCGTCGATTTTATCGAGCAGCAGTACGGTGTTACTGTTTCTGATGATGAAATGATTCCAGAAAACCTCGACTCAATTAATTCTATTGTCACTTTTATAAATAAAAAGAAAAAACTAGATACTCTTACAGCTGCATAGGATGGACCCATTATGATTCTGGAAAAACTACATTCCAAGGTTTTAGAGATCAATTGTGAACAAACTGCCGAATTGATCAGTACTGCTATTCGTGACCAAGTATTACGCATTTTGAAAAGACAAGGAGCGGTTGTCGGTATATCTGGTGGTATCGATAGCGCGGTGGTTGCTGCCTTATGTGCCCATGCCCTTGGGCGTGAACGAACATTAGGGTTGTTTACACCCGAACAAGATTCTGCCGAAGAGACCTTAACCTTGTCTCGCGCTGTCGCAGAGAGTCTACATATTGAAGCTGTTCTTGAAGACATCTCCCCCATATTGCAGGCAACCGGGTGTTACAGCCGCCGGGATGAAGCCATTCGCAGTGTCATCCCGGAGTACA
>CAZGON010000064.1:0-19503 GCA_964527085.1 uncultured Candidatus Competibacteraceae bacterium | reverse complement strand
GGGCTAGCCTGCTGGGTTTGCGAGGCATCGTCATAAAAAGTCACGGTAGTGCTGATGCGATTGCCTTCGCAAACGCCATAGAAATCGCTAAGCTAGAAGTAGAAAAAACGGTACCGGCGCAAATCGATAAATGTCTAACCCATTTTTTTCCGCCTGAGAAACAAGCGCTTTGAAATATTCACAGATTATCGGAACTGGCAGTTATTTGCCGGAGCGGGTGTTAACCAACTTCGATTTAGAAAAAATGGTTGATACGTCAGCGCAGTGGATTTTGGAGCGCACCGGTGTGGAGCAGCGGCACATGGCGGCTCCTGGAGAAACCACCTGTGATTTAGCTGAAATGGCCGCTAGACGAGCCCTTGAGGCGGCGGCAATGGAGCCGGATGCTATCGACATGATTGTGCTGGCAACCACCACGCCGGATCATGTTTTTCCCAGTGTCGCCACTCAGTTGCAGCAGCGCCTAGGTAGTTTTGGCGGTGCGGCCTTCGATGTTCAAGCGGTGTGTACCGGTTTTATTTATGGGTTAGCTATCGCGGATCAATTTATTCGAACTGGCACGGTTCAGCGGGTCTTGGTGGTAGGTGCTGAAACCTTTACCCGCATCATTGATTGGACCGATCGTGGCACCTGTATTTTATTTGGCGATGGTGCGGGCGCCGTGGTGTTGGAAGCGGTCAATACCCCTGGTATCGTATCGAGCCACTTACATGCCGACGGCCGTTATAAAAAATTACTCTGGGTGCCAGCAGGTGTGTCCACCGGTTATGACAAAACCCGGGAAAACGCAGCTTATGTGGAAATGCGGGGTCATGAAGTGTTTAAAATAGCGGTCAATTCCATGACCCGCATTGTGCAGGAAACCTTAGACGCCAATTGCCTTACCGTGGCTGATGTGGATTGGCTTATTCCCCATCAAGCGAATGAACGTATCCTTGTCGCTACGGCAAAAAAACTTCAGCTACCTTTAGAACGGGTTATCAACACCGTCAAGACCCATGGCAATACCTCCGCTGCGTCGGTGCCCCTAGCCCTTGACGCGGCAGTCCGCGATGGCCGGATTAAACGAGGAGACACCCTTCTTTTAGAAGCGTTTGGCGGCGGATTTACTTGGGGTTCCATACTTCTTGATTACTAATTGAGACGCCTAACTCGCAATCGGCGAGAGAATAACACTATGACATTACAAGGTAAAATTGCCCTCGTGAGCGGCGCTAGCCGCGGTATTGGTCAAGCCATAGCTTATGAACTAGGTAGCCACGGCGCCAGCGTCATTGGCACGGCAACCTCTGAGTTGGGTGCTGAGGAGATCACCAAAGCTTTTCAGGAGCAAGGCATCCAAGGCCAAGGCATGCGTTTGGACGTCACTGATCCTGGCTCGGTCGAGGCAGTTATCAAAACAGTGACGGCAACGTTTGGTAGCCCAACTATCCTTATCAACAATGCTGCCGTCACCCGAGACAATATTTTAATGCGCATGAAAGAAGAAGAATGGGATACTGTTATTGCAACTGACCTTTCTTCCGTCTATAGATTAAGCAAAGCGGTATTGCGTGGCATGTTAAAGACCCGCTATGGCCGTATTGTGACGATTACTTCAGTGGTTGGCGTAACGGGAAACCCTGGTCAGGCTAATTATGCAGCGGCCAAGGCAGGCGTGCTTGGATTTACAAAATCCTTGGCGCGGGAGGTGGGTTCAAGAGGTATTACCGTTAATGCCCTGGCGCCTGGGTTTATCGATACAGATATGACGCGTACCCTATCCGAGTCGCAACGCACTAACTTGATTCAGGAGATTCCTCTGAACCGTTTAGGTCATGTGCAGGATGTGGCTCATGCTGTCGCTTTCCTCGTTTCCGACGAAGCCGGCTACATTACAGGAGAAACCTTGCACGTGAATGGGGGTATGTATATGAATTGATGTGCTAACACTTCTAATACATTAAGATTGCCCAATCTCATGTTTAAACCAGCATTACAACCTATGCTGCAACGCTGGGTTTGCCTACTACATTTTTTCCAATAGCCGTGGCAATTTTTGCCTGAGTTTACTAATCGAGGAACTTAAAAATTATGAGTAATATCGAAGCGCGGGTCAAAAAGATCATCGTTGAACAATTAGGTGTTAAGGAGGAGCAGGTCACCAATGAGGCATCCTTTGTGGAAGATCTTGGCGCTGATTCCTTAGATACCGTTGAATTGGTGATGGCTTTGGAAGAGGAATTCGAATGCGAAATTCCTGATGAAGACGCGGAAAAAATTACTACAGTCCAGCAAGCTATCGATTACGTTAAAGCTCACTTGGGTGCTTGAGCCCAACATCCATTCACGGACGCTAGCTGCAACCAATTCGCTGTTGTTAAAGACGCAAAGAAGTGGTTGTGGCTAGGCGTTTTTTTTATATATGGTTGAGAGGATATCCTATTGGCTAAGCGACGGGTTGTTGTAACTGGCATGGGCATCGTCTCCCCGGTAGGAAATGATATTGTGACTGCCTGGACAAATATTCTGGCCGGAAATAGCGGTGTTGGTCCAATCACTGCCTTTGACGCCAGCGGACTTCCAGTACGCATGGGGGGCGCAGTCAAAGACTTTAAGCTAGGGCCTTATGTCAGCCCTAAAGATGCCAAAAAAATGGATACCTTTATTCAATATGGCATCGCCGCAGCGGTCCAGTCTGTGCAAGATGCCGGTCTTGAGGTCACCGAAGCAAATGCCGAGCGTATTGGTATATCCATTGGCTCGGGTATCGGTGGTTTGCCGGGTATTGAGGAGGGTCATGCGGCATTTTTACGGGGTGGACCTCGCAAAATGACGCCTTTTTTTGTGCCCCGCAGCATTATCAATATGATTGCTGGTAATCTCTCCATCATTTACGGCATTAAAGGACCCAATCTGGCCTTGGCGACCGCGTGTACCACGGCAACCCACAGCATCGGTCTAGCCGGTCGGCTGATTAACTATGGTGATGCCGATGTGATGATCGCCGGTGGCGCCGAGATGGCAACCACACCCACTGGCTTAAGCGGTTTTGCCGCTGCTCGGGCATTGTCTACCCGTAACGAGGATCCACAAGGGGCTAGTAGGCCATGGGATCGGGATCGGGACGGCTTTGTGTTAAGTGATGGCGCCGGTGTGTTGGTGCTGGAAGAATATGAACATGCTAAAAAACGCGATGCTAAAATTTACGCTGAATTGATTGGTTTTGGGATGAGTGGCGATGCCTACCATATGACGTTACCGTCAGAAAACGGTGACGGCGCCCGCCGCTGTATGATTGAAGCACTGCGGGATGCCGCCATCAATCCTGACGCCATCGATTATGTGAATGCCCACGGTACTTCTACCCTATCGGGTGATCGCGCAGAAAGTCATGCTATCAAAGCGGCTTTTTCTCACCATGCGCAAAAGGTGGCCATCAGTTCCACAAAATCCATGACAGGTCATCTGTTGGGCGCAGCGGGGGGTGTTGAGGCGATCTTTTCGATCTTGTCACTACGGGACCAAGTGGCCCCACCAACCATTAATCTTGATAATCCAGACCCGGACTGCGATTTAGACTATGTGCCCGGCTACGCTCGAGAAATGCAGATGCGTGTGGTTTTGTCCAATTCTTTTGGCTTCGGCGGAACTAACGGAACCGTTATTTTTCAGAAATAACTTTAAACTTCGTTCAAGGATGTTTTGAAAGCTATAGTTATACGCTGGTTTTTTATCCTTTTCATAGCGCTATTAGTCATGGCGGTTCTAGCAAGCTATGTCATTTATCGCGATTATCACCTGTTCCTGGATACCCCTCTTGCGCTACCTGAATCCACCGTGGATTTTGTTGTGCCCCGGGGTGCTTCTCTGCAAAGTGTGGCGGAACGCTTGGTAGAAAAAGATCTTTTGACGTCTCCTTTCTACTTACAGATCTATGCCCGTTTACAAGGACTTGCGCCGCGTATTAAAGCCGGCGAGTATCGTTTGACAACGGGTGTTACGCCGCGCCAATTGTTGGATAAGCTGGTGGCTGGACGGGTCGTTCAGTATACCCTCACGGTTTTAGAAGGCTGGACATTTCGGCAATTGCTAAACGCAATGGCAAATCATGAAAAATTAGAATCTACCCTTAAAGGGCTTAGCGATGATGAAATTATGGCGCGACTTGGGCAGCCCGGTAAACATCCAGAAGGACGATTTTTTCCGGACACTTATCACTTTCCCGCTGGCGCCACCGATGTGGATTTTTTAAAGCGAGCCGCTAAAAAACTCGATCAGCAGCTTAAACAAGCTTGGGCTCAGAGGGGGTTTGATCTACCCTTAGAGACGCCCTATGAAGCATTAATTTTGGCCTCCATTATCGAAAAGGAAACTGCTGTACCTGAAGAGTACCCACAAGTGGCTGGCGTTTTTATCCGGCGCTTAGAAAAAGGGATGCGTTTGCAAGCAGATCCTACCGTCATATACGGCATGGGTATTACTTTCGATGGCAACATCCGTAGGTCTGATCTCCGAGCAGATACGCCTTATAACACCTATGTTCACAAGGGATTGCCACCCACCCCCATCGCGCTTCCCGGCGCCGGTGCCCTGGCGGCGGCCGTTAATCCGGCTCCAGGGGATGCGCTATACTTCGTTGCCAGTGGAGATGGCCGCCATGTGTTTTCCCGTACCCTCGAAGAACATAATCGGGCAGTACGCAAATATCAGTTAGGTCAAGGGGATTAAGCCAGCCTTAGGTGCCAATACCCCCTTGGGTCAATCCTGACGGGTCTAACAACCGGGTTAGTTCATCGTCGGATAGATCGGTCATTTCCCGGGCTACCTCTATTACTGGCCGTCCCTGGGCGTAAGCCGTTTTAGCGATTTGCGCCCCTTTCTCATAACCAATCACGCCATTTAAAGCGGTTACCAGAATCGGGTTGCGTCCCAATTGCTGTTGTAATCGTTGTTGGTTGACGGTAAAGCCCGCGATGGCCTGATCTCCTAACAGGTGAGCGCTATTGGCGAGTAGTTCAATGGATTGCAGCAGATTGTAAGCAATCACCGGTAGCATAACATTGAGCTGAAAATTACCCGCCTGCCCGGCTAGGGTGATGGTGGTGTCGTTGCCGATGACTTGGGCGCACACCATGGCGACCGCTTCTGGAATCACCGGATTGACTTTACCGGGCATAATACTGCTGCCCGGTTGCAGCGCAGGCAGGGCGATTTCAGCCAAACCGGTCAGGGGACCGCTATTCATCCAACGTAAGTCGTTGGCGATTTTCATCAAGCTAACAGCGGTGGTTTTTAGCTGCCCGCTCAATTCCACAGCCACATCTTGGCTACTCAACGCAGTGAAATAATTATCGGCAGGTTTGAAGGTGAGCTCTGTTAGTTGACTGAGAACCTCAGCAAACTGGTTAGCGAATAAGGGGTGGGCATTAATACCGGTGCCCACTGCGGTACCGCCTTGGGCAAGGGCGCATAGACCAGGTAGAGTAGCGTGTAACCTGGCCTGGTTTTGTCGAAGCTGGGTAGCCCAGCCGCTTAATTCCTGGCCCAGGGTGATGGGCATGGCGTCCATAAGATGAGTACGACCGGTTTTTACAATATCTTTTAAGGTATTAGCTTTGTCATCAATAACCGAGGTTAACTGATTTAAGGCGGGTAGTAATTGTTCATGGAGGCTCAGGGCGGCGCTAACGTGGATCGCGGTGGGTATCACATCGTTGCTGCTTTGACCCATATTGACATGATCGTTAGGATGGACGGGTTTACCCAGCGCTTTGGTCGCCAAATAGGCAATCACCTCGTTGGCATTCATGTTGCTGCTGGTGCCAGAGCCGGTCTGGAACACATCGATGGGAAAGTGATCGTCGTAGTTTCCCTGTGCCACCGCTTGAGCGGATTTCTGTATCGCCCGGGCGATATTCATGTCTAACAGCGCAAGTTTCTCATTGGTTTGCGCCGCACAGGCTTTAATTAACCCTAATGCGCGGATAAAGCCACGCGGCATAGGGAGACCGCTGATGGGGAAGTTGTTTACTGCTCGTTGCGTCTGTGCGCCATACAGGGCCTGTTCTGGAACCTGTAATTCACCCATACTGTCGCGTTCAGTTCGGTAGTTCATCAAAATGTCCTCTTTGCACGTCATTACGAATGGCTTCAGGACTTACCCAGCTCATTCCAGAGGACGCCGTAAATACGTCCTTGTAGGCTTGACGACGGCCGTCCAGGCCGTCGTCACCTCTTTCATGAGCTACGCAAATCCTTATTTTGTGCGTCAGAGTTATATTGTCAGAACCTTCTTGAAATGGGAAAAGAAATTAAAAAACTTGTCTTGCTGGGTGGTGGACACACCCATGTGAGCGTACTTAAAGGTTTTGGGAAGACGCCCATGCCTAGGGTTCGAATTACTCTCATCGGCCGGGATGTGCTGACCCCCTACTCGGGGATGTTGCCGGGCTATGTAGCGGGTCATTATACCCATGCCCAGTGTCATATTAATTTAGCACCCCTGGCTCAGTTTGCTACAGCGCACTTTATCCATGACAAAGCCATTGGGCTGGAACCTGATAAACGGCTTGTACATCTCGCGGGACATCCACCCGTCGCCTATGATGTATTGTCTATCGATATTGGTTCTGCGCCTGTCGTTGAAAAAACACCAGGTGCGGCCGTCTATACTACGCCGGTAAAACCTATCTCTAATTTTACGGCGCGTTGGGAGGCGTTGCTGGCACGGGTTAAATCGGAACCGAAACAGCTGCGTATTGGCGTGGTGGGCGGTGGGGCGGGCGGCGTTGAACTGCTGTTGGCGATTCAGTATCGCCTGACGGCAGAGTATCAAGCACGTCACTGGAACCCATCACAGCTATCTTTCACATTGTTCCAAGGTAGTGACAGGATTCTACCCACGCAACCCAATAAAGTACGCCGAATTTTTAATAAAACTCTGGCAGATCGAGGTATCGATGTTTTTGTCAATACGCCCGTTGTGCGGGTTGCCCAAAATGCTCTGTTTACGGAACAAGGCCAGCGCTTTGCTGTGGATGAGGTTTTTTGGGTAACTCAGGCAGGGGCAGCCGATTGGCTCAAGGAAACTGGGCTCGCCCTGGATGAGCGAGGATTTATTCGAGTAAACGATGACTTACAAAGCGTTTCCCACAGGGACGTCTTTGCCGTCGGCGATATTGCCCATATGATCAATCATCCCCGGGAAAAAGCCGGTGTCTTCGCGGTGCGTCAGGGTCCCCCGTTGACGGAAAATCTGCGCCGCGTTTTGAGTCATCGTCCCACCAAACCCTTTCGACCCCAGCGCACCTATTTAACCTTAATTTCCACAGGCAACCGCTATGCGGTGGGATCGAAAGCAGGCTTAACCGTCCAAGGAGCATGGGTTTGGCGCTGGAAAGATTGGCTGGATCGAGCGTTTGTAAAAAAATTCTCGTAACTGCTCACCCTGGCGTCATTCCGGCAATTCTTGCCGGAATGACGCAAGGGTGAGTAATTATAAAACTAGATTACTCGCTTCTCGTTATATGAGTGGCTAGATGATTACGCAAGATTACGCAAGGTTACGCAAGATTACGCAAGATGCTATAGAGAATTTCCCATAACATTTATTAATGAGAATGAAAATCAACTTAATTTAATGATACTTGTCTAAAATTGCTAATTTTTAGCCGTTAATATTTTTAGATTGAGATCTCTATGAATATCGTTCGTAAAAGCGTTTACTGGATGTGGCAACAACGTTGGTTGATAGGGGTTTTGTTACCTTTTTTAGCGGCTTGTGTGAGTGAAAGTCAAGAAGCTGCTGCGCCGCCGCCACCGCCCCAGGTGACGGTCGCTACCCCGTTACAAAAACCGGTTGTGGATTGGGATGAGTATACCGGTCGGTTTCAGGCGGTTGAGCGGGTGGAAGTTCAAGCGCGAGTGGATGGTTATTTAGATGAGATTCGCTTTCAAGATGGTGAGATAGTTGATAAAGGTGATGTTTTATTTGTCATTGATCAGCGGCCCTTTAAGATTGCTGTGGAAGGCGCTCAAGCCGAGTTGAAACAGGCCGAGGCCGAGGAGAAGCGGTCAGAGAGTGAGTTTAACCGCTTTAGTCAGTTGCGGGAGTCCCAAACCGTCTCAGAAGAAGAATTTGAAGAACGGCGGCAAAACATGTTTGGCAATCGAGCACGGGTTGAGGCAGCCAAAGCCGCGGTGGATGATGCTAAACTCAATCTGGAGTTTACCGAAGTCAAAGCGCCTGTGCAGGGTCGGGTGAGCCGTAATCGGGTGAGTGTTGGCAATCTGATTGGCGGCGGTTCCACCGGCGCTACCTTGCTGACCACCATTGTATCCCTGGATCCTATTCATTTTTATTTTGAAGCCAGTGAGAGCCAGCTGCTCAATTACACGCGCCTGAATAACTGCGGCGCACGGCCAGGGTCGCGGGGTAAACCGAACCCGGTTTACGTGCGTTTGATGGATGAAGATGACTTTGTCCATGAGGGCCGTATGGACTTTGTGGATAACGAGGTGGATTTGGAAACAGGCACCATCGAAGGTCGCGCCCTATTCGAAAACGCCGATGGGGTTATTGAGCCAGGCATGTTTGGGCGGGCGCGTCTTTTGGGCAGTGGTGAATACCAAGCATTGTTAGTGCCCGATACGGCTATTGGTACTGATCAGTCGCGCAAATTCGTCTATGTCGTCAACGACGACAATCAAGCCGAAATGCGTTTTGTGCAATTAGGACCCCTCCAAGATAACGATCTGCGCGTCATCCGCGACGGACTCGATGAAACCGACCGGGTCGTTATAGGCGGCATCCAGCGGGTGCGGGCTGGTTCACCGGTGGACGCGCAGGATGGCGATATTGAAGAAGGGGATGATGTGGCGCAAAACAGCGATTCCAGTGCGTAAGGTTCAAATCCATGAACTTTTCTCACTTTTTTATTGAGCGACCGATCTTTGCTACGGTGCTGTCGATCTTTATTGTTATCGCTGGCGGTTTATCCTATTTTGTCTTGCCCATTGAGCAATACCCACAGGTAGCGCCGCCCACCATTCAGGTAAGCGCCAGTTACCCCGGCGCCAATGCGGAAATCGTCGCCAACACGGTGGCCACCCCTTTAGAGCAGGAAATCAATGGCGTCGAGAACATGCTCTATATGTTCTCCCAGTCCACCGGCGACGGACAGGTTACCTTAACCATTACCTTTGAATTGGGTACCGATTTGGATGAAGCCCAGGTGCTGGTGCAAAACCGGGTCGCCATTGCTGAACCACGGCTGCCCGAGGAGGTGCGTAGGTTAGGTGTGACAACGCGGAAGAATTCGCCCGATCTGATGATGGTAGTCAACTTGTATTCGCCGGACAATACCTATGATCAGCTCTACATTGCCAACTACGCGGTGCTGCAAATCCGCGATATTTTGACCCGTATCGATGGTGTTGGAGATATTCTGGTGTTTGGGGCCAGCGAGTATTCCATGCGCATTTGGTTAGACCCGGATCGTATTGCCTCGCTAAATCTAACCGCAGGTGATGTGCTGCAAGCATTGCGGGGCCAAAATATCCAAGTGGCCAGCGGTGTTTTGAACCAACCGCCCATGCCCCAGCAGAATAGTTTCGAAGTCAGCGTGCAGACCCAAGGCCGTCTAATAGACCCGGAACAATTCGAGAATATTGTGGTTAAATCCGGAGACGATGGGCGGATTGTTCGGCTCCGAGACGTAGGCCGCGCTGAGCTGGGGGCTGCCAGCTATGTCACTCGGGGTTACCTGGGGGATAAACCAGCCATTGCCTTACCTATCTTCCAACGGCCGGGCACCAATGCCCTGGAGACGGCGGAGGCGGTTATCAACACCATGGACTCCCTTGCCCAGGGGTTTCCCGCCGGTCTCGCTTACGAAATCGCCTATAACCCCACCGAGTTTGTCGAAGAATCCATCGATGAGGTGGTTAAAACTCTCTTAGAAGCGGTACTGCTGGTTGTTCTTGTTATTGTGCTATTTCTGCAGACTTGGCGCGCTGCCATTATCCCCATCGTGGCCATCCCCGTGGCCTTGATCGGCACCTTTGCGGTGATGAATCTGTTGGGGTTTTCCCTGAATAACCTCTCCTTGTTTGGTTTAGTGTTAGCCATCGGTATTGTGGTGGATGACGCCATCGTGGTGGTGGAAAACATGGAGCGTAATATGCGTAGCGGGATGACTCCCCGGGAGGCAGCCCACCGCACCATGGATGAAGTGGGTTCGGCGCTGATCGCCACCAGTTTAGTGCTGGTGGCCGTGTTTCTGCCGACTACCTTTTTGGAGGGGATATCCGGTCAGTTTTACCGCCAGTTCGGGGTTACCATCGCCGTTTCCACGGTGCTCTCCAGCGTCGTTGCCTTAACCTTAAGCCCGGCTATGGCGGCTCTGTTTATGGAACCCCATGTCAACGATCCCTGTAATACTCCCGTAGCCCCTTGGCGAGCGCCATTGAAATACTTTTTTTGCCGCTTTAATACGGGTCTGGAATGGATTTCGCAAAAATACGGCTGGGTGGTATGCCGTTTAGTGCGTAGCGTTGCCTTGGTCCTAGTGGTTTATGCGGGGCTTATGGCATTGACGGTTTGGCAGTTCGAACAGGTGCCCACCGGGTTTATTCCAGCCCAGGATCAAGGTTATTTCATCGTCAGTATTCAGTTACCACCGGGGGCTTCCTTGTCCCGCACCGATGCGGTAGTTCGCCAAGCCACTGAGAAACTGCTGGATATGGATGGCGTCACCAACGCAGTGGCCTTTGCAGGTTTCTCTGGGGCCACCTTTACCAACGCTTCCAATGCGGCGGCCATTTTTCCGGTTTTGGAGGATTTTCCGGTTCGTGAGAGTAAAGGATTGACCTATAACAGTATCCTCGACGAAATGCGCCAAACCATGGCCACCATCGATGAAGCGTTTGTAGTCGTTATCCCCCCGCCGCCGGTGAGCGGCATTGGTAATGCCGGGGGTTTCCGGATGATGGTGCAGGATCGCCGGGGTCGGGGACTGACGGCGCTGGATCAGGCTGTTTGGGACCTAGTGGGGGCCGCTAATCAGGACCCTAATTTGACCAGTGTTTTTAGCTTCTTTGAGACCAGTACTCCGCAGCTTTATCTGGATATCGACCGGGAGCGGGTGGAGCAATTGGGGGTGCCGGTTGCGGAAGTTTTCGAAGCTCTAGAATTGTATTTGGGCTCGGCTTTCGTCAACGACTTTAACTACCTGGGACGCACCTTCCGAGTCACCGCCCAGGCTGATGCACCTTACCGTTTATCCGCTGATGATATCACTCGTATTCGGGTGCGCAATGCCAGTGGACAAATGGTGCCTCTCGGTTCGGTAGCCACCTTTGAAGATATCGCCGGTCCTTCCCGGGTGCCCCGCTATAATCTATATCCTGCCGCGGCTGTGCTCGGCGATACCGCGCCAGGTCGTAGTACCGGTGAAGCTTTGACTGCCATGGAGCGCTTGGCGGATGATGTGCTCCCCGATGGCATGGGTTATGAGTGGACAGAAATTGCTTTTCAACAAAAGCAAGCCGGCAATACGGCGATCATAGCCTTTGCCCTGGCCGTATTATTTGTGTTTTTATTACTTGCCGCCCAATACGAAAGTTGGACCTTGCCGCTAGCCATCGTGCTTATCGTGCCCATGTGTTTGTTGTCGGCTATCACCGGTATTTGGTTAATGGGGATGGATAATAATATCCTCACCCAAATCGGCTTAGTAGTCCTCATCGGATTAGCCAGTAAAAACGCTATCCTGATCGTCGAGTTTGCTAAACAACAGGAAGATGACGGCAAAGGCTTATGGGATGCCGCCGTGGATGCAGCACAGCTGCGGCTAAGACCCATTCTGATGACGTCGTTTGCGTTTATCCTCGGTGTGGTGCCGTTGATTATAGCCACCGGCGCCGGGGCGGAGATGCGCATAGCCTTGGGTACGGCTGTGTTCAGTGGGATGATTGGCGTCACCTTTTTTGGCTTATTTTTTACGCCGGTGTTCTATGTCTTGTGTCGTAAGCTGGCCTTATTGGGACGGGGAGGTGAGAAAACAGAGGAGGGGTCGAAACTCCAGACAGAAACGCCTTAAATTGCGAATACGGAGGGTACTATTTCTTGCGCTTAGCAAGAAGCCCATCCAACTGGTTTGCAAAAGCTTTTCGATCACTCTGACTGATGGGCGAAGGACCGCCCGTATTGATGCCGCTACCCCGAAGTGTATCCAAGAAGTCTCTCATGGTTAAACGGGCTTTAATATTATCTTGGGTATAAAGCTCACCCCTCGGACTCAGCGCCAACCCTTGTTTTTCAATGACCTCGGCCGCCAAGGGGATATCACTGGTAATAACCAAGTCGCCTTTTGTCATTCGTTTTACGATCTCGTTATCGGCCACGTCAAGACCCCCTGACACTTGCAACGATTTTATATAGGGTGAGGGCGGTTTTGCTAAAACTTGATTAGCCACTAAGGTGAGCAGAACCTGTTCCCGTTCTGCTGCTCTAAACAGAATCGCTTTAATAGCCTTTGGACAGGCATCCGCGTCCACCCATATGTGCATTATTTATTACGTCTCCGTAATCATGACTTTAAATTGAGGAGCAATGAACATGCCGACACTTTACACGATGCCAGGAACCTGTGCCCTTGCACCCAATATTGCCGTTGCTTGGCTGGACGCCCCGGTCACTATTCATAATATGGCCTATGGCGACCATAAAAAAGACAGTTATCTTGCCATCAATCCACAAGCTAAAGTGCCGGCGCTGCAGTTTGAGGATGGCGATGTATTGACCGAGGCGGCGGCGATTTTGGCTTTTCTCGGGGCGGAATACGGCACCGAGGGCTACGCCCGCGACAAGCGTTTGGGCCGCAAAGAAGCCGAAGCCCTTTCTTACATGACCAGTGAAGTTCACGCCAGCTACGGTCCCCATTTTGCCGTGCAAGCCTTTGCCACCAGTGAAGCTGCCCAGCAGGAAGTAAAAAATGCCGCTTATGAGACATTGCGTAAGCATTATCAGCATCTCGAAGAAACCCTTAGCCAAGCTGACGGGGATTATTATTTGGGCAAGCGCACCTTTGCCGACGCCTATCTTTATGTAATAACCCGTTGGATTGAGCAAACACCCTTGTCAATCGATAACTATCCGGCCCTAAAGGCATATCGGCAGCGTATGGAAGCGGATGAGGGGGTGTGTAAAGCCCTTGAACGTCAGGGTATGGAAACCATGTCTCATTAAATGAATTGTGGATTAGGCGAAATTTCCAAATACATAGCTTAAATCAATCTCGGTTTCTTCAAACGGCGGTATTCTGACTTTCTCAAAATCTTGCTGTTGCCGACATTCGACGGAAAAGACAACAGCATATTTATCATGAACAAGTTGATAAGCAAGCAAGGTTTTATCCTCTGGTGAAATGACCCAGTAATGCGAAACTTTACTGCGCTGTAATAACAAAAAATGGTGAAATAAATCTTTTCGTTCATGTCCCGGTGAAGTAATTTCACAGACCCAATCTGGTATGACCTTCATGATACCGGTTGGCCGATGTGGCGCACGTTGCTTGCGCCATCCGGCTAAATCGTGGCTGGGACACTGGTGCTCACTGTAGGCGACGCTAATTTCGGTCATTATCCACCATCCTCCAGGACCGTTTTTTCGCTTGAATACCGAAACTTCATCAGACAGGCTTGATTGGATCAACGCATGTTCAGAGCGTGCCATCGGGCGTTTGATGATTTCACCATTCATCAACTCAACACGCTCATCATTTGATTGAAGCAAATCTTTTACGGTATTTAGCTTTTTAGCTTCCAAAAGTCCTCCAGAGCCTATTCTTAGCCATAGACCCGCCATTCAATACCACATTTATGGCTAATGTCCTGAAATATATAATTCATAGTCATTTGCTATGACAATGATAAAAAATTTTCATTTGAAAAACTTCTTACTGATCCCAACTTTCTAAATAATCCTCACTCATAGCAGTGTGGATGTAAATCCTAAATTATCAAACCAGTCACTTTAATCAACTTGGGAGATGTTTTTATGTTAGGTGTTGGTCAACAATTTCCTGATTTCGCCTTGAAAGGTGTGGTGTCTAATGACATTAATTCCGCTTTTGTCGATATCGATAGCCACCAATACGAGGGTAAATGGAAAGTGGTGTTTTTTTGGCCGAAGGATTTTACCTTTGTGTGTCCTACAGAGATCAAAGCATTTGGTGATCTTGAAGAAGAATTTGCCGACCGGGATGCTCAGCTGCTAGGTGTTAGCACCGACTCAGAATTTGTTCATTTAGCCTGGCGACAGGCCAAAGAAGAGCTGCAAAATCTTCCTTTTCCTATGCTGTCTGACATTAAACGGGAATTAAGCGAAGCGTTAGGAATATTAGACCATAGCGAAGGGGTTGCTCAGCGAGCCACTTATGTGGTCGATCCGGATGGCATTATTCGTTTTGCCTATGTTACAGACTTGAATGTGGGTCGTAATCCTCAAGAGGTTTTACGGGTATTGGATGCTTTGCAAACCGACGAACTTTGCCCCTGTAACTGGCAGAAGGGTGAGGAAACACTTCAGGTTGCCTAAGGCGTCTTTTTAATTTCGAATGGTCTAGCAAGCTCCTTTGCCCTTGGCAAGGGAGCCTAGGGGAGTACATACACACCATGAGCATTGATGACATCAAAAAACAGATTCCCGATTATGCAAAGGATTTGAAGCTTAATCTGACGAGTGTGCTAAAACCAGAAGGCGCTCCTGGTCTTACCGATACTCAAATTTACGGTATTACGCTAGCGGCGGCTATAGCTTCGCGCAATTCGACGCTGACAGAACAAATCGAAACGTTAGCTCGTGATCATGTGGACGAAGCGACCATTACGGGTTCCAAAGCGGCTGCGGCGATTATGGGCATGAACAACGTTTACTACCGTTTTATGCACTTAACGGACGATAAAGAGTACGCCAACATGCCAGCACGGCTGCGTATGAACATCATCGCCAAGCCAGGCATCGACAAAGTGGATTTTGAACTTTATTCGTTGGCTGTTTCGGCTATCAATGCGTGCGGCATGTGCGTGACTGCCCATGAACGGGAACTGCGAAAGCAGGGATTAGGACGTGAGGCGATTCAAAGCGCAATTCGGATTGCGTCTGTCGTGCATGCCGTCGCGGTGACATTGGAATATGAGCGTACCCTTGAAAATGTCTAACAGTAAAAAGCCTACCTATTTTGCCCACATTTTTAGGGTTTTTTTATAACTTTTTATTACTTAGGTTGATTTAAAGAAATACTCTAAGACTTTGCAAGAAATAATGTTTGACTGATAGGTGTCTATTTATTGTCTAGATAATTATTACAATTTAACCGCCTTAGGAATTCTTACAATGTTGCAAACGTCTGCTGTTTTTTCTTCACCGGTTGCTATCTCACTCGCACAGAAGGTCAGGTTCTTTAACCTATATATGGAACTGGTTTTTAAACAAACGACTTCATTTGTTCAATAACACCAAAAACCCAGCACTTTTTGTCAATCATTTGTCTATATCAATAGTGGTTTACGTGGGAGTTAAACATATTGAACGCTAATTTTAGGCTTTTCACTTTTCTTGCCATGCTGGTTTTTGCAGGTTTGATGTTTGTCAATCAGGATTCTAAACCGAGGGCGCAGTCAGCAGCACAGATTCCGTATTCAGAGTTTTTGGCGGATGTGGAAGGGGGGCTCATCGACGATGTGTTTATCCAAGATCAAACTATCAGGGGTGTTCGCGAGGATGGTAGCCGATTTTCTACCTATAACCCCGATGACACAGGTTTGGTAGGTGATTTATTGGATAACAATGTAAACATAACGGCAGAACCACCGGTGCAACCGAGTTTCTTTTTGCAGGCGTTGATTGGTTGGCTACCGCTTCTTTTGTTGATCGGTGTTTATGTCTATTTTATGCGCCGTGGTATGAGCGGTTTGGGTGGCGGCGCTAGTGGTATAAGTAGCTTTGGACGCAGCCGGGCGCGCAAGCTTGAAAAGGACCAGGCTAAAGTGACCTTCGCCGACGTGGCTGGCGTCGAGGAAGCTAAAGCAGATGTGTCTGAGTTTGTGGAATTTCTAAAGGCCCCGGATAAGTTTAGTGTGTTGGGGGGCAGAATTCCCCGCGGAGCGTTGATGGTGGGTCCGCCAGGAACCGGCAAAACCCTTTTGGCAAAAGCCATTGCTGGGGAAGCAGGGGTGCCGTTTTTTAGTATCGCGGGTTCGGATTTTGTCGAGATGTTTGTGGGCGTCGGCGCGTCTCGGGTGCGGGATTTATTCAAACAGGCCAAAGAGCAGGCGCCGTGTATTATCTTTATCGATGAAATCGATGCCGTAGGTCGTCGCCGTGGCGCGGGTATGGGTGGTGGACACGACGAACGCGAGCAAACCTTGAATCAGCTGTTGGTTGAGATGGATGGTTTTGAAGGGGGTGAAGGCATCATTATTATTGCTGCTACTAACCGTCCCGATGTGCTCGATCCTGCCTTGTTGCGACCGGGTCGGTTTGACCGCCAAGTGGTAGTGCCATTGCCCGATGTGCGAGGTCGTGAACAGATCCTTGAAGTACATATGCGCAACGTGCCCCTGGCAACCGATGTGGATGCGCAGATTTTGGCTCGTGGTACGCCGGGTTTTTCAGGGGCTGACTTGGCTAACTTAGTCAATGAGGCTGCCTTGTTAGCTGCTCGTAGTAATGGAGTCCGGGTGGCTATGCAGCTGTTTGAGCGTGCTAAGGACAAAATCTTGATGGGCGCAGAGCGTCGCACCATGGTGATGAATGAACAGGAAAAACGTCTCACCGCCTATCATGAAGCGGGGCATACCATTGTGGGGCTGCTGGTTCCAGAGCACGATCCTGTCCACAAAGTTAGCATCATCCCCCGGGGGCGCGCTTTGGGCGTTACGCTATTCTTGCCTGAACAAGAGCGGTTGAGTCACAACAAACGCCATTTGGAGAGTCAAATTACCAGTCTGTTTGGGGGGCGTGTCGCAGAGGAGCTTGTGTTTGGCGCTGACGCTGTCACCACGGGTGCTCAGAACGATATTCAACGGGCCACCGATATTGCCCGCAATATGGTCACCCGCTGGGGATTGTCGGAAAAGCTGGGCGCGTTTGCCTATGGTAAAGCGGAAAAAGACCTATTTCTTGGTCAGTCTGCGGGTCAAAATATCACTTTCTCATCCAAGACAGCCCATAAAATTGATCGTGAAATTCATGCCATCATCGACCGCAATTATAAACGTGCTCGAGACATTCTGACAAAGCATATGGAGATACTCCACGCTATGGCGGAAGCGCTTATCCACCACGAAACCCTTGAGCGTGATCAAATCGACGCCCTAATGACGGGGGCAGGGTCGCTACCGCCCGATGGTGGCTTTGGCCAAGATGCTTCGCCGAAGGTAAAAGTGACTAAAGGTGGGCGACGATCCCGAGGTGGGTTCATCGGTCCACCTGCTGAACAGTCTTGACCGATCAAACCCAATGCCGCATTCCTATCCTATGGGAGTGCGGTAGCAAGAAAATAGGTTAGGACTATTGCTGCTCGTTCCAGAGGACGCCGTAAATACTTCCTTGTAGGCTTGACGATGGCCGTCTAGGCCATCGACACCTCTTTCACGAGCTACGCAAGTCCTTTGTACAAAGTCGAGCTTAGGTATGCCAATTCAACTTGGAGATAAACACAGATGGGTAACAAAAAGCTAAAGGTTTATCAAGAAGAGGCCAAATTGCGGCAGACGACTCATTGGGATTTGGACTATATGACCACAGCTGAGTTGGATGCTTTTTTTAGCGTCAAGCAATCGGGGAAAACCCAAGACTCAGGGAAAATTGCCGATAACAGTAGAGTGAATGGCAGTTGTAGCGGCGAAACTGACAACAGTCAACAAGGGTTACGGCAGCGTCAGCGTTCCCATGGCAAAGCAGTGGTTGCAGCTTTGCTGAAATTTTTCAGACATTTGGCTGACTTGTGGCGGGGTAAAGTTGGGGTGTATAGCGTAGATCGCTGATTTAAATAATCGACTCTTTGGTGCGTGCCTGCTAAACGTAGAGTTTTTTATGCCGACACAGAAACGTGCTATTTATTGGTTTCGCAATGACTTGAGATTACATGATCATGAGTTTTTCTCGGTCCAGGCTGATAAGTTTGATGTCCTGTTACCGGTGTATTGTTTTGATCCCCGCCAGTTTATCCAGCATCCGCTGGGGTTTAAACGCACAGGTCCATTCCGAGCGCGGTTTTTAATGGAGAGTTTACAGGACTTGCGGCAATCTTTGGGGGCGCGAGGTTCTGGTTTGTATGTGGCTGTGGCCAAGCCGGAGGAAGAAATACCCCGGCTTGCCCGTGCCATGGATGCTCAAGTGGTTTTTGCTGAAAAAGAAGTGACTGCCGAAGAAATTGCCGTTGAGGATTGTCTCATTCAATCCTTGCAAATACCTTTGCAGACTTTTTGGGGTCGCTCCTTGATCCATCCGGACGATCTGCCTTTTGCTCTAGGTGAGCTTCCCGATGTATTCACATCGTTTCGTAAAGCAGTAGAGGCAGGTGCCGGTATACGGGTACGTCAACCAGTGTCGACACCAGCGTCTTTACCGCCATTGCCGAATAATATCGTTGAAACACCGCTGCCTACCTTGGAAGAGTTAGGTCTGGCAGCGCCAGTCAATGATGCGCGGGCAGTGCTCGCTTTTAAGGGTGGCGAACAGGCAGGGTTGGATCGGCTGGCTGAGTATTTTTGGCGGCGTCGCGCCATCAGCCACTACAAAGACACCCGCAACGGGTTATTGGGTGAAGATTTTTCCTCTAAGTTTTCGCCATGGTTGGCCTGTGGGACCCTATCGCCACGGTTAATCTACGAGGAAGTGCAACGTTTTGAACAGGAAGTCGTTGCTAATGAATCTACGTATTGGTTGATTTTTGAATTACTGTGGCGGGATTATTTTCGCTTTGTGGCGTGGAAGTATGGAAGCCGTATTTTTAAGAAAGGGGGGATCAAGGAAAAGTCTGGTCAGTTTGAGAATGGCAAAGAACGCTTTTTGCGGTGGTGTCAGGGCGAAACGGGAGAACCGTTTGTCGATGCTAATATGAAAGAACTGGCCGCTACCGGTTATATGTCCAACCGGGGTCGGCAGAATGTGGCCAGTTTTCTTTGTCATGAGCTTGAGGTGGATTGGCGCTGGGGCGCTGCTTGGTTTGAATCGTTATTGATCGATTACGATGTCTGTAGTAACCAAGGCAATTGGATGTATGTGGCCGGGGTGGGTAATGACCCTCGCCCTAATCGGCGTTTTAACATTCGCCGCCAAGCACAACGCTATGACCCGGACGGTGCTTACGTGAGACACTGGTTACAGTGATTATAATTTGTTCGCTCTTTGTTCGCTGTTTTTTATCATGAAGTTTGAGCCGTTCTCAAACGGAACGTTTTAATGTCCCCTTCGGGGATATAAAATCCCTCGCCTTCAGGCGAAGGAAAGGG
>CAZGON010000063.1:15941-19851 GCA_964527085.1 uncultured Candidatus Competibacteraceae bacterium | reverse complement strand
AAAGCCGCTTTTGAATATCGCCCGGCACCGCTTCGTAGTGGCTAAACTCTATATTGTAAGCACCCTCACCACCAGTTACGGATTTAAGCTGAGATTCGTACCCTTCCAGCCCAGCCAATGGGGCCTGAGCGTTAATAGCCACCATCCCACGGGGTCGTATGTCGGTACCACTGATACGACCACGGCGACTCGATAGATCCCCCGTAATAGCTCCCACAGCATCCCCTGGGGCTACCACTTCTAGGTCCACAATAGGTTCCAAAACTAAGGGCCGCGCTTTTTGCACAGCGTCCAGAAAGGCTTCTCGGCCTGCCGCCACAAAGGCCACTTCTTTAGAATCTACCGGGTGGTATTTCCCATCGGTGGCGACTGCACGAATATCTTGCATGGGAAAACCGGCAATGGCGCCATTTTCCATGACATCGTGAATACCCTTTTCGATAGCCGGCAAAAATTGACTGGGAATAGCACCGCCCACCACCTCGCTGGTAAATTCAAAACCCGCTCCCCGCTCGATGGGTTCGATACGCAGGAACACCTCACCAAATTGCCCAGCGCCACCGGTCTGTTTTTTATGCCGATGATGACCTTCGGCAACCACGCTGATGGTCTCCTTGTAAGCGATCTTAGGCGGCTTAGTTTCCAGCTCTAAGCGATAGCGAGTACGCATCTTTTCCAAGGTAATTCGCAAATGTAACTCACTTAAACCCCGCAGTACGGTTTCCCGAGTGGTTTGATTTTGCTCGATGGTCAAACAGGGGTCTTCTTCCAAAAGTTTGTTTAACGTATCCGAGAGTTTTTGTTCATCACCCCGGGTGGTTGCCTGAATGGCCAAACCAAACAAGGGTGTTGGGAAACGTAATGACCGTAAATGAATGTGATCTTCGTCGTGGGAGTCATGCAGGACTGCGTCGTGGTGAATGTCATCCACTTTTGCTACCGCGCAAATGTCACCGGGAATACCGGTTGCTATTTCCGGGTGTTCTTTACCATGTACTTGAAAAAGATGGCCTACTTTAAAGGGTTTACGTGCATCCCCGATAAAAAGCTGGCTATCCTTGGTGATCGTACCTTGATGAATACGAAACAGGGAAAGTTTGCCCATAAAAGGATCGATGGTCACCTTAAAGACATGGGCAATGACATGCTGATCAGGGTCTGGCGCTGCATAAAATTCCTCGGCATCCTTGCCCTCTCCTCTTAAAAAAGGTTCCGGGTTACCTTCACCAGGATTGGGCAGGAGACGGACGAAGAAATCCAACAATTCTAGTAAGCCTGCCCCGGTCGCCGCCGAAACAAAACACACCGGCACCAGGTGCCCTTCCCGCAGGGCCTTTTCGAAGGGTTCGTGGAGTTGTGCGGGCTGCAGCTCTTCGCCTTGCTCCAAATACAGCTCCATAAGCGCTTCGTCCACCTCCACCACCTGATCGATAATCGCTTCGTGAGCTTCGGCGACACTGGAAAAATCGCTCTCCCCCGCTGGGTTAAAAAAACAATCCACCACACCAGCACCGTTATTAGTAGGTAAGTTGATGGGTAAACATTCGTTACCAAACATCTCTTGAATTTGAGCTAATAATGCCGGTAAATCGATACTTTCAGCGTCGATCTTGTTGATAATAATCATCCGGCATAAACGCCGTTCGGCAGCTCGCTTCATCATCCGTTGGGTCACCGTTTCGATCCCCGTTTGGGCATTGATGACGATGGCCGCGGTTTCTACGGCAGGCAATGCCCCAATGGCCTGACCGATAAAATCTGGAAACCCAGGGGTGTCGATAAGATTGATGTGAACGTCCTGATAATTTAGATTAACTGGTGTGGTGTCTAGGGAATGCTGATGTTCTCGTTCAAGGGGATCAAAATCACAAACGGAGCTGCCTTGCTCTACGGAACCAGCGTTGACAACACGTCCAGCCTGGGTCAACAGTGCCTCGACCAGAGTGGTTTTGCCCGCCGCACCATGTCCAACCAAGGCAATATTACGGATAGATTCGGTGGTATAGCCGACCATCATGGGCTCCTCAAGTTTAAGTTTTGTTACATTTTGTTATTGTCTATTGAAATTGATTATAGAAGAATGCTGAAAACTGTCGCTTCGCTATGCACGGCGTCTTCTGGAACGAGCAGCAATAGTCCTGACTAATAAGGTTTTAATGGCAGCTTCTGGGTTGCATTTTTTTGTGTATGGGACGCTACGGCGGGGGGAATGTAATCATCACCTGTTGGGTGACGCTGCCTTTTTGGGATTTCATCGCACCCATGCACGCTATACCATGCTGAGTATGGGTTGGTACCCCGCTGTTATTGACGGTGGCCATACGCCTATCAGCGGCGAGGTATACAAAATTAGTAAGGCATGCTTGCCTTGGTTAGACCAGTTGGAGAACTATCCTAACATTTATAACCGACGGCTTATTAACACCCTGTATGGTCCAGCCTGGATGTATTTTTATCGCCAACCCGTTGCGCCGGGTACCCCTAGAGTGGTAAGCGGTGATTGGCGAATTAGTAAACGGGTCAAATTAAGTGGTTTTGATTGGAAAGGAACAAAGCAATAACCTTGCTCCAACGACAGAATGCTGTTCATGTTAATATAGGCTGGAAAAAACTGCTCGCAATTAGGCTAATGTTTTTACCGCTTCAAAATGCGATGGATGTATTGGGTAGAAAAATTTACAACATAATAAACTGTTTCAATTGCTGACCCAGCCACAGGCTGGTTTGGTGCAGAACAAATTCTTAACACAATAAACCTTCTGAAAAAATGTACGTTCAAAACGCGACCATACAAGGTGTTCATCGCCAATCTTTTAAGTGTGCACGGCTAACGTTTAGACAAGCGGTTTCACAGACAATGGTTTGAGGTAAATTACCATAATGGCTAGTCGCAAAACATCCCCGGCCGCCATGGCTGCTCATTATGGCTTTCGTCGTATGCCGTTTGTTGGCGCTGGTCTAGATTCCTATTTTAGTGACGCTTGCTACGAAGACGCTTACCGGCGTCTTTTGAACGCTATTCAACAATACCAGCGTCTTATCGTCTTGCTTGGCGAAAAAGGTATTGGGAAAACGCTATTGCTTCGAAAACTTATGCACGAAGCACCCGACCAGCTAAAATTTCTGAGGTGTTATTCCAATAGCCTGAACTTTGAAGAAATACTGAATTTTGTTTCAGATTACCTATGGCTACCTGCCCTCGAAGCGGATCAGTCGCAAAAGATTAGAGTACTGAGCGAACATCTAGATACCAGCTTTTCTCAGGGTATGCACATTATTTTAGTCATTGATGATGCCCACCAAATGCGTGAGCATGTACTTGGCAATTTGCTCTTTTTAGCTCAATCGGATCTCAAGGATAACCCCTCGCTGCAAATCCTATTGAGCGGCTCGGCCTCACTGGAAAATCGACTGAGCAGCCTACAATCCACCTATTCTCTTGATACCAATGCAGAAAGAGTATATTTGGAAAGACTCAGCAACAGCGACACGGTCGCTTTTATCCATCGTCAGCTGGAAACGGCAGGGGGACTTTCTAAAGCATTGTTCCCATCACCTGTACTTGAACGCATTACACACCATGCTCAAGGTATACCTCAAAAAGTTAATGACTTATGTCATCGAGGATTGCGGCTTGCTTACTTAAATGATCAAACCTTACTATCACCTGAGATCATCGACGATGCTGTCCAAGAACTCGGCGAGGATTTTCTGCAAAGCCAACAGTTAGCTGCCCAAACAGAGGCTAAAGAAGATTTCAACCAAGATCCTAACGAAACAAAGCGACCTTTTAACCCTTCACTCGCCAAATCGCAAACCTCTACTGAGGGCCAGGATGCGTCTTTACAGGACCAAACATCCAACCTTAGGGAGGTAACCATGCAACCCGTTCCCGCTTTATCCCCTGCAC
>CAZGON010000063.1:0-15841 GCA_964527085.1 uncultured Candidatus Competibacteraceae bacterium | reverse complement strand
CGGATAACAGTGATGATCATACAGTTGCCTTTGTATCCCCTGCACCGGATAACAGTGATGATCATACAGTTGCCTTTGTATCCCCTGCACCGGATAACAGCGATGATCATACAGTTGCCTTCACCACCACAGGTAAAAAACCCGCGGCGTCCACATCACCTTCCATAAAAACGCCTGACTCTACATCTGTTCCTAATGTACCTGCAGTATCGTCATCTCAAGAAGCGCAACCACAACCGACGATTCCCTTGAGCACTGCTCAGGACAACGATCTCTCTGACATGGAAACCCGGTTGCGACCTGTTCTTAAATCTCTTCCAGAGGATGACAGAACCGTAGAGCTAAAAACGTTACCAGAGGATCTTCTAGCAAATTATCAAACAAAATCGAAGCAGGCACTTGAGGCGGATGGATTTGCCGCTAGTGACGTAGGACCACGTCATCGACGAAGTTCTCGTCGAAATGATTCATCGGGGCTATTCGTAGCGCTGGCACTGCTGATTCTGTTGGCCAGCAGTATTGCGTTTCTAATTTATCAACGGGATGATTTTGCTGCATTTTTTACTGAAATTACCGCTGGGACGCCTTCGTCCGCCCCAACCCGCACGGAATCATTACCTATTCCACCCTTAGAATCTGATTCCGCATCTCCATCCACCGAAAACTCAGTACCCTTTGTTACCGAGGAAGAAACAACCTCAGCACCCCAATCACCCGTGTCGCCCACGGAATCGCAACCCAATCCAGGGCCGGCTCCTCCCGAAGAGACAACCCTCAACACAACGGGTTTGAAAAGCAACGGAGATATGTTGTTGATGCTTGGTGATATTGCCTCTGCTCGGTTGTTCTATGAAGCAGCCGTGAAAGCCGGTGATGTTCCCTCTTTGGTTGCGGTAGGCAGTACTTACGATCCTGTCGTGTTGAACCGGCTTGGGCTACGGGGATTTCATGCAGATCCCGTGAAGGCGGCTGAATGGTATCTTAAAGCCTATGAGGCTGATGCGGCAGAGGCCGAGAAACATTTGAATGGGTTGCGCCGTTGGTTGAATAGTGGCCCTTCCATCGCGGAACGTAAGGCCGAGGAACTAAAACGTTTGCTAGAATCAGCTCCATCACCGCCAGCAAAACCAGATCCTGCGGCCACGGCGGATGATGACACTTCCCTCAACAACGATCCCCCAACAGTAGCGCCACAAATCATTGCAAGCGCCGTTTATGACTAATGACTAATAAGTGCTGCTTCATTATCAACGGGGATTATTTGCCTCTAACCAGTTACGGGCGGCAGTAAAGCGAGTCCAACCGGGAATCGCTGCCGAGAGACTTACTTCGCGCCATTTTGGGTGCCGAAACGGTTCCTGTAGTGCATTAAAGTTCTCAAAGAAGCTTTCCACAAAACGAGACACGCGACGCCGCCGAGGGTTATCCTGACGCCAGTTATACACGGCCATTAAAGAACCCACGGCAATAGTAGGCATATCCTCCCCAGCATCAATAAGATTGGGATAATCCGCATGGGTGAGACGGGTTGGCAAATAGGTGCTTCCCAGTACGGACCTGTAGACGATAGGCAAAAAATGCAGATCATCTTGCGGTGATATTCCTTGAAAAAGAGGCGCCGGTTTGCCAACCACATAAGCTAAAGCAGCGATTTCGCCATTTTTTAGCATATTTAAAGCGAGCAACTGATCATAACGGGTAAATTCTACGTCCAGGTTTAACGCGTCGAACACCAGGGATGCAGTAATGGCCGTTCCGCTGCCATTCTCATCCACGTTTACTTTTTGTCCAGCAAGATCCCTTAAAGTTTTGTCTTCACCCTTTACTAAGAGGTGGAATTCTTCGTTATAAAGCTTTGTAATATAATGAATTCTTTGGTTAATATTTTGGTATCCTGGCTGCTCCCTAAGATAGTCCATCACGTCAGCTTGGACGATTGCCACATCAATACCGCGAAGATATAGCAAATCATTAATGTTTTGCTGGGAACCTTTCCCAAGGATGGTCAGCAGGCGCACATCTTCATCATCCAGTACCGCTGCCAGATCAGCAGCAAAGCGTGTATAAGTGCCTGCAATACCACCCGCCATGAGAGTAACAGTCCCTCGATTAGCTTGCGCCACCTGTTGCGCCCTAGACGGTGTCTGGGCCAGAACCGTTACACTAAAAAATAGTAAGCCGAAAAAACACAAAAAAATATGCCAAACACGCTTCATAACCGGACACCTAGAAAAAATATGACTTCACAATACTTAATGAGGGTTATCGTCGAACTGATCTGCAAGTTTTTGTAATGCTGGGGTGATATGCACTGGATAGGGGGGTGTAGTACCATTGGTGCGCAGTGCCGAGGGCAATTTAGTCAGCTCGGACTTAACCCGATCCCGTAGGGTTTCTAAAGGTGGCGCCATCTGGCAACGTTGCCCCTCGTGCATTACCCGCTGCAAAAGCGGCTCTCCCAGGGTTTGCGAATCATTCTCTAGCCCCAGCCAATCCCCTGCCAATACACCGTCTTGCGTATGTCGGTAAATCTGTTTGCGGCCAGGCCAGGTGGTTTTACCTGGCGAGCGTTTGCGGCGAGCAATGCCAGCATATTCTTGCAACTTATACACACAATCAAGAAACGGCGCATCCGTGGAGATATCCAACCGTGTGCCAACCCCAAAACCATCGATGGGCGCCTGTTTTTCTAGCAACGCCTGAATCTGGTATTCGTCCAGATCGCTGCTGCAAAAAATGGTCACCTCCGGCAGACCGCCGGCGTCTAAAATCTTCCGTACCTGATGGGCATACGCCGCCAGGTCACCACTGTCTAATCGCACGCCTTGGATGGCGATGCCTCGAGCTTTAAGCCGCTGTCCAAGCTGAACCACTTTATGGGTTGCCTGCTGCACATCATAGGTATCGATCAGCAGCACCACATTGTTGGGTTGGGCCAACGCGAAGTGTTCAAAAGCTTGCTCTTCCCGGTCATGGGCTTGTATCAGGGAATGGGCCATGGTGCCAAAGATAGGAATGCCGAACTGCATACCCGCCAACACCGCCGCAGTACCCGTAAATCCTGCCAAGTAGGCAGCTCGGGCCGCCAGTAAACCAGCTTCAGCGCCGTGGGCTCGCCGCAGACCGAAATCCACCAACATTTTGTCACCCGCTGCCAACACGCAGCGGGCTGCTTTGGAAGCGATTAAGGTTTGAAAATGGATTAAATTAATGAGACGGCTTTCCACTAACTGAGCCTGGGGTAAAGGTGCAGTCACTCGCAACATCGGCTCATTGGGAAACAACAAGGTTCCCTCCGGCAGCGCGTGGACCTCTCCGGTGAATCGCAAACGTCCTAGATAATCGATGAAATCACCCCTAAAGCGTCCTGTTTCTCCTAACCATGCCAGTTCGTTAGAGGTGAAATGCAGATCTTGCAAATAGTCTAACGCCTGTTCTAACCCGGCAGCCACCAAAAAGCCTCGCTGCTGCGGCAAGCGTCGCACAAACATCTCAAAGACCGCCGTGTCTTCCATACCCCGAGCATGATAGGTTTGCAACATGGTCAGCTGATAAAGGTCCGTCAGCAGTGCGCTGTTGCTGGGATTTATCATGCCAATTCAGTAAGATTTGCCGACACAGCGCCGTGCTGGCGCATTTCCTGAATTGCTTTAGCGCCATCATCGGGTTGTCGATTAACGGGGCGCATGGCATCTTCCAGCAAGATAACGTCAAAACCCTGTTTTAAGGCATCGCGGACTGTATTTAACACACAATAATCTGTCGCCAACCCGCCAATAAACAAACGGCGCACATTTTCCTTCTGCAACCATTCGGCAAGGTCGGTTCCGTCAAAGCCTGAATAGGCGTCTTTATCGGGCTGGGTGGCTTTTGAAATGATGACAAATTGGTCCGCTTCTGGCAGTTTTAGTTGAGGGGCGAAATCAGCGCCTAGGGTGCCAGCCACACAATGGGGAGGCCAAGTTCCGCCTTGGGCTTGAAAAGAACAATGGTCTGGGGTATGCCAATCACGGGTGGCATAGATGGGCAGTTCATGTTTTTGAAACGCGGCGATATAGCTGTTTAACACGGGCAACACGGCATCACCGTCGGCAACGGCTAAAGCGCCTCCTGGTAAGAAGTCATTTTGCACATCGACGATAATTAAGGCATCGCCCGAACCTAGATAGTGCTTGCTAGACATAGTGCTATGCTCACTCAAGATTTATCAAACAATATTACCTTTTAAGGTCGACTCCATCTCACCAAATACTTAGGGTTCTTGCAAGTATTGCGTAACACTTGCACCAAAAAATAGTCAGGAGACTTTCTGAAATGACCGACAAATTTACTGAATCCTTTATCCTGGTGGAAAATCAGCAGGCTATTCAGCGCATTGCCATCAATCGTCCAGACAAGAAAAATGCTCTAACCCATACCATGTATACGGCTCTCACCCAAGTTCTCATCAACGCAGATGATGACCCAGAAGTACGGGTTATTGTACTCACTGGAACAGCGGATTGTTTCACCAGCGGCAATGATCTGGTGGATATTACAGCCCATCCACCCACTGATGAAAACAGTCCGGGATTTCGTTTTTTGACCACCCTATCCCACATCAAAAAACCTATCATCGCGGCTGTCAGCGGTCCAGCGGTAGGTATTGGAACCACTCTGCTGCTGCACTGTGATTTGGTTTACGCCAGCAGCGATGCACATTTCCAGCTACCTTTCGTCAACTTGGGGTTATCTCCCGAAGCAGGCATTAGCTTGCTGCTACCCTTACGAATAGGTTACCAACGGGCCGCTGAATTACTGTTGCTGGGCGCACCCTTTACTGCCGAAACAGCCTTGGCGCTAGGTCTGATCAATGGGATTTATGAATCCGCTAAACTTTATGCCGCCGTGTTAGCCAAAGCCCAGCAACTGGCGGCTCAACCGTCCCACGCTACGTTATTGACCAAAGCTCTGCTAAAACGAGGCTATACCACCACCCTGGATGAAACCATGGTGGTAGAGCTTGAACACTTTGTCGACTGTTTGCAGTCTCCAGAAACGGCCGCGGCCCTCAAGGCATTTTTTGCTCGGCCGCGTTCAACATGAAGCTATAGCCTAAAAAGTTATCTAAGCGGCGGTGTTTATGTTTAATTTTTCGGGAAAATCTGCTCTGATGAACTTTGCTGTTTGTTGATGGAGGTGTCCTGGTCTTGGTTGCGGGAATCTTCTAACAGATCGGCTTCCGCCACGACTTCGTACTCTGCCTTGACGAATTGCGTGCTGACTTCACGCTGTAGGCGGCGATTTTGCCACCATAACCAACCCCCCGCCACTAAGCCTAATAGTAGAAATAAGGCAAAAAATACCGCTGATAAGACAACCGCTGCGCCAACCGAGAGAATCATCACCGCACCTACGCCTAAACGGGCGGGCCATGATAAATGCTGCAATAAAGGGTTCATAATGTTCCGTCCAAATGTAGGGTGGTGCGGAAATTTTTCAATTCAGTAAGAAAAGAAAAAATCTATTACGTCATTTTAACCCGGTTACTCATCGCTGGCACCGGTGTTTTTGCTCCAATATCTCTATTTCGGGTTATTATCCGTTGGTCAGGAACGCTGAAAAGTGGCACGGAACAAGGCAATCGATTATTATTTTTGGTCAATCAGAAGGTTATTATTGGTATTTTCAAGCCACAAACCAAATTTTTGTCTAAAATTCAGGAGGTGTTGGTGTCAGTCAATCAAACCCTAAGCGAGCAAGAACCTGCTTCTCCCTGTGTCGGTATCTGTAAACTACACCCTGAAACCAATCTTTGCGAAGGCTGTTTTCGCACCATTGATGAGATCGCCTCTTGGGGACAATATTCCCCTAAAGAAAAATGGCAAATATTGAACCACATTACAAACCGTTGCGAACGCTTAATCGATAATTAACCATTTCTGTTGGTAACTTTTTTCTGCAGCTATTTTTTAGCGGAGAACGTGTAAATGCCCCTGCCCGAACCCAAACTATCCCGCAAACTGATGCACACCCGCACGGTAACCTGCCGTGGTTATGAGCGCGACGACGGTTTATGGGATATCGAAGGTCATATGACTGATACTAAGAACTACAATTTTCCTAACCAGGCTCGGGGCGGAGAAATCAAAGCGGGGGAACCTCTTCACGCCATGGGGATTAGGTTAACTCTAGACAGGGATTTTTATATCCACGATGCGGATGCCTGTACTGATTGGGCACCTTTTCAACTGTGTCCCGGCATTGCAGCGCGTTACAAGCAGCTTATTGGAATGCATATCAAACCTGGCTGGAATCTAAAAATTAAACAGCTTTTTAATGGCATTAACGGGTGTACTCATTTAACTGAATTACTGGGGTCTATGGCAACCACCGCCTTTCAAAGTATCCATGGACGCCACAAAGAAACCAGTGCGTCAAAATCCGGTGAAATAGAACAGTCCCGCATCATTAATAGCTGTCACGCATTGCGCAGTGACGGGGATGTGGTGAAACAACATTGGCCGCAGCTTTACTCGGGCAATAAAAAACATGCTGTCAATGAATCCTAGGAATAGCAACTTTACTGCGTAGAAAGATAACAATGTTTTTTAAAGTAAAGTACACTGGATTTTATGATTAACAGGACTCACGTAACTCGTTCCAGAGGACGCCGTGAACACGTCCCTGTGGGCTTGACGACGGCCTTACCTAACCGTCGACACCTCTTCAACGAGCTACGCAAGTCCTTACTTTTGTGTAAGTTCTGTTTAAACAAACAACAAGAAGTTAACCGCAAAGATGGCGAGTTTTCTCGGCGAATTTGAATGCAAGCTGGACGCTAAGCTTAGAATTGCCTTGCCATCGGCTTTGAAAAAACAGCTGCCGCTGGAAGCCGAAGGTCGCTTTGTAATTAATCGCGGCTTTGAAAAGCATTTGGTGTTATATCCCTTTGCTGAATGGGAAATCCTTACCGAGGAACTGAACCAGCTTAATCTGTACGTCAAAAAACACCGGGAATTTGTCCGCTACTTTCATCGCGGCGCTACTGAGCTTAATCTGGACGGCAGCGGACGTTTACTATTGCCCAAACGCTTACTAACCTATGCCGGCATCAAAGAAGAGGTGGTTCTGCTCGCCTACGCCAATCGCATTGAGGTATGGGACAGCGAACTCTACGACAGCGTGTTGGAAAACGAACCCGAAGATTACAGCAAACTTGCCGAAGACATCATGGGCAACGGAGACTCTTCCGAATCAGAAGACACCAGCCGACCCGAGATCCGGGAATTTCCCTCTCCCCCTCCCCAACGGCATTAATTAACTTTAGCCGTAACTGCTCTTGGCCATGGACTGGCGAGAATCCAGTGCCATGGACGGCAAGCGCGGGTGACAACCGCCTGCTACCATCCGTGGCACTGGATTCCGGCAATCCCTGCCGGAATGACGGGTGAGCAGTTACCTTTAGCCTTAACTATCAACTGTCGCCATGACTGTTCAGGAACAGATGGTAAGCAGGATTATCTCCCTCTTCCCAATAGGCGTAGCCTAATTCATCCAAGTAATTGCGGAAACGGGAACGTTCTGCCGCGGGAACTTGAATACCCACCAGCACACGCCCATAATCGGAACCATGGTTACGGTAGTGGAACAAACTAATATTCCAGCCCTGGGCCATGCCATTTAGAAATTGCAACAGCGCGCCGGGACGCTCTGGAAACTGAAAACGATAGAGCATTTCATGCTGCACACCCGCTGCATGTCCACCCACCATATAACGCACATGCAGCTTGGCCACCTCATTATCGGTCATATCCAAGACCTGGTATCCTTGGGTCTGCAGATGGGCAATCATGGCGTCTTTTTCCTGTTTACCACCGGGCACTTCAACACCGACAAATATCCAAGCTAAGGTGGGATCCGCAAAGCGGTAATTGAATTCGGTAATATTACGCTTACCGATGATCTGACAAAACGCCCGAAAGCTGCCGGGGTGCTCTGGAATCGCAACTGCCAGCAACGCTTCCCGTTGCTCACCCAGCTCAGCTCGCTCCGCCACGTGGCGCAGCCGATCAAAGTTAATATTAGCGCCGCAATTAATAGCGATTAGATTGGCGTCGCGAATACCGGTGCGGGCCACATATTTTTTAAGCCCCGCGGTACCGAGACCGCCGGCAGGTTCAGCGATAGCCCGCGTATCATCAAAAATATCTTTGATAGCCGCGCAGATTTCGTCTGTGGAGACTAACACCACCTCGTCCACCAGCTCCCGCGCCATACGGAAGGTTTCTTCACCCACCTGACGAACCGCCACGCCATCGGCAAAAATACCCACACTGTTGAGCTTTACCCGTTCATCCTGGTTTAGGGCATGATACATGGACGCGGCATCTTCGGGTTCCACACCGATAATCTTAATCTCTGGACGCAAAAACTTGACGTAAGCAGCAACTCCTGCAATCAGTCCGCCGCCGCCCACAGCGATAAAAATGGCATGAATGGGATCGGGGTGTTGACGTAGCATTTCCATGCCGATGGTGCCTTGCCCCGCAATAACCTCCGGATCATCATAAGGATGGATAAACGTCAGGTTTTGCTCGGCTTGCAGCTTTTTAGCATGTTGATAAGCTTCGTCAAAGGTATCGCCATGAAGAACTACCTCACCGCCCCGTTCCCGCACTGCCTGCACCTTAATAGGCGGCGTGGTGAGGGGCATCACGATAACCCCTCGGGCACCCAACCGCTGGGCTGACAGGGCAACACCTTGGGCATGATTACCCGCCGAGGCGCAAATAATCCCTTTTGCCAAGGTTTCTTTAGACAAACTAGCAATCTTGTTATAGGCACCACGCAATTTGAAGGAGAACACTGGTTGCAGATCTTCTCGTTTAAGCAATACTCGGTTATCCAGTCGGCGAGAAAGCCGGGGTAAATGATCCAGAGGACTTTCGATAGCCACATCGTAAACGCGGGCGGTGAGGATTTTCTTGATATAGTGGTGCATAGTCATTGGGTATCTGTCACTGTCGCAGGTCAAGTGTTCCCCCACGGCCTGCACGTCCTCCATCTGCATAACAACACTGGGAGTTGCATCCATGTCCAACGACATGAAAAAACGCGCTGCCGAAGCGGCCTTACAATTTATCGACGACGATATGGTGGTCGGCGTCGGTACCGGTTCCACGGTTAATTATTTCATCGAAGCCCTGGCTAAAATCAAGGGAAAAATCGACGCCACGGTATCCAGTTCCGAGGCCACCACCCAGCGCTTGAAAGCCCTTGGCATTCGGGTGTTGGATTTGAACGTGGCTGGTCCCTTGCCGCTCTATGTAGACGGCGCCGACGAGATTAATGGAAATTTGCAAATGATCAAGGGTGGTGGTGGCGCTTTGACCCGGGAAAAAATTATCGCTGCCGCCAGCGAGCAATTTATCTGTATTGCGGATGCGTCAAAACGGGTAGATATATTGGGCGGCTTTCCGCTTCCGGTTGAAGTCATTCCCCTAGCGCGTAGTCATGTAGGGCGGGAATTACTACACCACGGCGGCCAACCGGTTTTGCGGGAGCATTTTACCACAGATAACGGTAACCTCATCCTCGATGTGTATAACTTAACTATCCTAGAACCCATCAAACTGGAAAAAGCGTTAAATAACATTGCTGGGGTTGTTAGCAACGGTTTGTTTGCCTTACGCCCAGCCGATATGCTTTTGCTAGGCACCTCTGAGGGTGTTGAGAAGATAACCGTATAAACGAAAAAAGGGGCGTCTTAGTTAAATAAGACGCCCCCAGCTAACCGCTTTTAATCCTTTTTTCTTATACACTCCAACCAGACTTACCCAACGCCTGATTAGAAATCGTGACGCATACCGAGAGAAACTGCATAGGTTTCCGCATCATCGACATTAAACGCATCTGCATCTTGCAAAGTGTAGACACCTTCCACCCAAAGACGAGTACGCTCACTCAGAAAATGCTGTAGCGCCAGTTCGACGTATTGAAGTTCATCAAACTGATCTGCATCGGGATCGGTATAGTTATAAGTTGCCACAAGCACATTATTACCAAAGTTGACGTTACCCTGCAGCGTATAAGCAGCTGTATCATCTTTGGCTCTACCGTCATTCAAAAGATCGCCCGTTACTAGGTCTACTTCACCAACATCGAACGACTCTTCCGGAAGAAACAACTGATAGGTGGCGGAAACACCAAATGTCTCACCCAGATAGCCTAACCCAGCACCCCACTGTTCGTCTTCGGTCTCTTCTTCCTGAATGTAGGCGACACCGGCGAAAATAGGACCGTTTTCATACTTGATATTCGCTTCCCAACGGTCGATGGTGTTGGGATCGCTATCACCGGGGATATCGTCATCGCTATCACCATCCATGACCAACATGGCTTCAGCATTAAGGCCGAAGATATCCGGCGAGGCATAAATGATGGAATTACCCTCGCGGAATGACGCGAGACCTTGGGTATAAAAAGTCTCTTCCCCTAAAGTTTCATTTCCACCCAAGTAATAATCAAAAGTGTTGCTGCTATCCAGTACATCCTGAATACCAATCACGTTGTAATAGGGTGTCCATTGAGTACCCAAGGTAACGGCACCAAAACCACCCTTCAGACCAGCCCAGCGAGGACGGTTTGAGTTAAAGTAATTACTACCACCTGTGACATCAATACCAAATTCGTATTGATAGATGGCGCTTAATCCATTACCTAAATCCTCAGCACCTCTAACACCAAGCCGGGACGAATTATTGACCACATTCCAAGTGGTGGCGTCATTACCATTAGCAGGCTGTGAATCCACATAGTCTACGGATACTCGAGCCGAACCATAGAGTATTGTTTCAGCCTGGGACGCAGCGGACATACCCAGAGCGGCGGCAACCGCCAATGCAATCGCGGATTTTTTCATTATGTAACTCCTCAGTTGCGTTGTAAAAAAGCAACATACTAAAGTTAGGACCTAGAGACGCTTGTTTTCTGATTTCGTTGTAACATTTATACATAGGCTGAAGCATAAATGCAACTGTTTTTTTCAAAAAAAATACAAATTGGCCATTTTGTTGCTAAGCGACAACATGTAAGCGCCTTCTTAACCTTTGTATGCCTTAATTTAGAAATGTTTACACAGTATACCCACCACTTTTTGGCAAGCAAACCACTTATCAAAACGATCATGTGTAGGTTACTTTTAACTAATCCTAAAAATAGAAGGAGTTTAACAATCTGCTGTGGCAAAACTGCTACAGAGATAAATGTCGTTGTTATGATACGTCTTTGGACAGTTAGGTCAGGACTATTAAGCTTGCAGCATGATCGCGCCCTAAGCGGGTGCTGTTGGCGGAGCGCTGTGTAGCGCCTGCAAAGGCCGGGAGCCGTAGCAGGCGATAATCATGCGGGCAACGCAGGAAAGCGTTGACCGCTTGCGCGAAGACAAGCTGTACCCGCTAAAGGGGCGCTATTTTTGAAACTAAAACCGCTGGGAATTTTTTGTATGAAATGGGTCAAGCTTTGCGAAACCCGTCGATAATCTATTGAATATCTAGATAACATCCGTTGATTCTAGAGGAGACAAAAGCTGGATTAATGCCTGCCGTGACGTATGTTCATCCCAGCCTTTTAGGCGTCTTTTTTGACACGCCAACAGGAGTTGCTCTCGGCTAAGGGTTTGCAGAGACACCACAGGATAAACCTCTAAACCTGCCGAGACTACATTACAAATAGCAATCGGCGCAGCCTCGCCCTCTCCTTTTACTGAAACACCACTAGCAAATGCCAGGCCACACCACCACCACGGAGCCATACCGCGCTCAAGCTTAAAGGCAGTCATTTCTTTAAACAGATCTAACAAAGAAAACGCCGCGCCATAGTTACTATAAAAATTAGGCAATAATTTTGCTTCAAGACTGTGAGTCTTCCAAGGTTTACCGCTGGGGATATAAAGAGGAATTTCTTGACTAGTGTCCCATTCATTAAAATAAACAGCCATGCCCATAGCTGCCGCTAATTTTATATCCAGTTCTCTTGTGCTCGACTTTTCACCCATAGCAACCCCTCATACAATATCACTCCTTTTTAGGACGTTCAGTATAGGAGGAAAGTTTAGCCGCGATAGAACATTTCCCATTTGACTGTATACGTCGTTAGCCTTCGGTATTGACGTGCTCATGTACCTCATGTACATTCCGCGCGTCTCGCCTCGGCTGCCTTGTCTACAGTCAAAGCGAAAACGTTCTAAATCATCAGGCGAAGAGAGCTTTTAGAATTTTTAATTTAGAAAAAACAATTTAAACAGTGACTGCTCACCCGTCATTCCAGCAGGGATTGCCCGAATAACGGGCAGGTGAGTAGTTCCAAGCAATGATCAATTACTTAAGCTGGCTGGGGGACCAGGATTCGAACCTGGGTTGACGGAGTCAGAGTCCGTAGTCCTGCCGCTAGACGATCCCCCAAAAGATGCTTTACCGCTTAGAGTACTGGGTCGCACGACGCGCTTTACGTAAACCTACTTTTTTACGCTCCACGGTGCGGGCATCGCGGGTCACAAATCCACCTTTACGCATGGGTTTGCGCAAGTTCTCGTCATACTCCATAAGTGCGCGGGTAATACCGTGGCGAATAGCACCTGCCTGACCGCTGGTTCCCCCCCCGGTAACAGTGGCATAGATATCGAACTTGTTGGCCATCTCCACTGCTTCTAAAGATTGCCGGGCGATCATACGAGCCGTTTCTCGGCCAAAGTAGTCATCTAAGCTGCGCTGATTCACCATAATACTACCTGACCCGGGTCGCAAGAAAACGCGTGCGGTTGAAGTCTTACGGCGGCCAGTCCCATAATACTGTTTTTCTGCCATGTCGCTTATTAATAATTCCTAGCTATGAAGTGAAAAATAAGTTGAAACACTATTATAGTTCGAGCGACTGCGGCTGTTGCGCCGCATGGGTATGTTCCGGACCGGCAAATACTTTGAGTTTCCGAAACATGGCTCGACCAAGACGGTTTTTAGGAAGCATCCCCTTAATAGCTCCTTCAATCACTCGCTCAGGCGACTTTTGCAATTGCTTCTCGAGGGTAGTTTCTTTTAAATTACCTATATAACCGGAATGGCTATAATACATTTTGTCCGCCATTTTTTTACCCGTTACTGCTATTTTAGCGGCATTCACAACCACAATATAATCACCCGTATCTACATGGGGCGTATACTCGGGCTTGTGCTTGCCACGTAACCGCAACGCCACTTCAGTCGCTAGCCGGCCCAAAACTTTATCGGTGGCATCCACCACATACCATGTGCGCCTCACTTCCGCGGGCTTAGCGCTAAATGTTTTCATAAGCTAAAACGCCTGCTTAAATAAAGGGCAATAACTTTACAGAAGCTTATGTAATTTGACAAGTTAGAATAAATTATTTTGCGGTCAAAAAAGTTTGTTGGCGACTTTTATTCAGTAAACTGATTTTTTGCCAGATAAACAGCTTATGAGTGTAGCCCCATGTCATTACGTCACTATAACCTTATCGATAGCTTACTTTTTCAGATGGACGATACCATCCGCACCGTGTTTGGTTCGCCCCCATCCGCTGGTCGCCCTAACCCCGCCGATGCAACCCCACAAACAGATTTATCAGCCTCTGAACGAACCCAGTCCGCTCGTCTAATGAGAGTCAATCATAGCGGCGAAATTTGCGCTCAGGCGCTTTATCAGGGGCAAGCTCTCACGGCGCAACGCCCTGAGCTACGCACCCAGCTAGCTCAGGCTGCACTAGAAGAAGGCGATCATCTGGCTTGGTGCAAAACCCGCTTAAAAGAACTGGACAGCCATACCAGCCTACTCAATCCAATTTTTTACGCAGGTTCTTTTGTTATCGGCGCCGTCAATGGCAAAGTGGGAGATCACTGGAATCTCGGGTTTTTAGCCGAAACGGAACGTCAAGTGGTCAATCATTTGGAGGAACATCTCAACCGGCTACCGCCCCAAGACCAAAAGAGCCGAGCCATTTTGGAAACCATGAAAGTTGAAGAGATGGCCCATGAAGACGATGCTCACAATGCCGGGGGTATGACACTTCCTCTACCTATCCGTCTGCTTATGCGAGTCACCGCCAAAGTGATGACTAAGAGTGCGTTTTGGGTTTAAGATTGACTTCACTGAGCAGTTGCGAGACAACCGCTTGCTTCGGTGCATGGATTTATTAAGATTTAGGCTTTTGCCAGATGTGGCAATAATAGCTCTGCTATGGAAGAGGCCGTTGACGGACTCGATCACGTTCCGCAACTGTAAATTTACCCTCCAGTGAAAGGCGATCCATTGCTAGTAGTCGAAGCACAAATTCTGCTGGCTCTTCAGGGGTTGATGGTCTAAAGCGAAAGTAAATTACTCCCTTTGGCGTCGATAGCATAAGTCTGTAAATTAATTCACCGTAATCTCTATCAAAAGTTAATATAATCCGTTGCTCTTGATTGGCTTGAATTAATATATCTTGATCTTTAGCACCCGGTGAATCTTCTATTACAGCTGCTACATCATGACCTTCTTGACGAAGTCGACTCACACTTACTAATGGAAAATTCTCATTAGCCAAAAAATCCATTAGCTTGCTTTGGATACAACAGCATACATTGCTTCCTCCTGGATACATTCCGCAGCAAACGCAAATACCGCTTGCAATACCTCGGGAGTAAGTGAAGGATAATTCTCAAGAATTTGTTGTTCCGTCCATCCTTCAGCTAATAAACCAAGAATAAAGTCAACCGCTAGTCGAGTGCCCTTCACCACAGGCTTGCCCATTAAAACAGCAGGGTCACTATGAATAGAATCTTTCCAATTCATTCGCTTACACCTTTTCGTTAGCATTTTAAATGCTATGAATCTTTCCGCATTTAACCTGTTTTAAACATCTGTAAACGAACCATCAGTTTCAAGCTTTCCCGTTACGTAACCGGTTGCTTTAAATTAGAACCTATATTGCAGACAAAATAGTAATCACGACAGAACAAAAGTCTAAAAAATCTAGAATCCTTGAATAATTAAGACATTTCTAGACCTTTACGCAAGTTGCGGCCATAAAAAATTTCCGCCATTTCTTGCCGCAAACGTCTTTCAATATCCGCTTGTTCCCGGGGGGAAATATCCTGCTTATTGACACTAAATAAATAGGTATCCAGATCAAAGTCTTTGAGAAGCATTTTGGTGTGGAAAATATTCTCTTGATAAACATTCACATCAATCATTTGATAGCGTTCTTTGGTGTCTTTGGATAAATAATTTTGAATAGAATTAATTTGATGATCGATAAAATGTTTCTTGCCATCCACATCGCGGGTAAAACCACGTACCCGGTAATCCATGGTCACGATATCCGACTCGAAGCTGTGAATCAGAAAATTAAGCGCCTTTAACGGCGAAATGTGACCACAGGTGGATACATCGATATCAGCGCGAAAGGTGCTGATACCATTGTTTAGATGACTCTCCGGATAGGTATGTACGCTAATATGGCTTTTATCTAAATGACCGACTAAAGCTTCTGGTAGCGGCCCAGGCGAGGGACGATTCGACACCGAGTCAGTTAGTATTACCGGCTCCTCGGAAATCAGCATAGTCACGCTCGCCCCTCTAGGATCATAATCCTGGGGCGCAATATTGAGGATGGTTGCCCCGATAATGTCGGCTACGTTTGTTAAGATCTCGGTCAGCCGTTTGGCATTATAAACCTCGTCGATATACGCAATGTATCGAATCTGCTCTTCTTGGGTTACCGCATAACAGATATCGTAGATATTGAAACTAAGAGACTTAGTAAGATTATTAAAGCCTTGTAATTTCAGCTTGGGTAAAGGTTTTGGTC
>CAZGON010000062.1:0-19897 GCA_964527085.1 uncultured Candidatus Competibacteraceae bacterium | reverse complement strand
CCACCCTCCCTGGCAACTGGATTCCGGCAATCCCTGCCGGAATGACGGGTGAGCAATTACCAAGCTATAATGAATAATATTGAGAGTGTTTTCATCAAAGAGAAATGCCGTGCTCGATACCCTTGCCTACGCTAATAAACTCAAAGCCGCTGGCGTACCCAGTGATCAAGCCGAAGCCCACGCCGAAGCTTTAAATGCAGCGACTGTTAACCTTTTTGCCACCAAACAAGATATCAATCAATTAAGACAGAATATGGATGCTCGTTTCGAAGCCCTTGAAGAGCGTATTGATGCTCGCTTCGATGCTTTTAAACAATATGTGGATGCGCGTTTTGAAACCCTCGAAGAACGCTACCGGAGTCGCTTTCAGCTTTTGCAATGGATGCTAGCCTTTAATTTAGCCTTAAGCGTGGCCATAATCTTCATGCTGTTTCGTCTAATTATGAGTAATGGCTTGACACCCTAACTGCCTAGAGCATTTCCCATTCAACTGTACACATCGTTAGCCTTCGGTCTCGGCGTGCTCAGGTACCTTATTGTACATTCCGCGCGCCTCTCCTCGGCTGCCTTGTGTACAAGTAAAGCGAAAACGCTCTAGTAAATCGGTTAGCTTATCTTACCCGTTTATCCTGCGCGTATTGCCGCCTCTATTCCAGCATAGTCAACTTTACAAAAACCGGCTGACGTTTTGTAAATTCTACAAGGTTGTTAGCGTTTCAAACTGGGTGTAACAACCGCTTTGTTGTATTCATTGAGTTTTCATAGCGTTATAAGAAATATAGAATCCGTTTTGCAAAAAAACGGTGTGATTCTTGCAACGTCTTTATGGTTAAGCAAAATAAGAAAACCTATTATATACAAATAACTTTTTCTTAATAGGTTGCTTGACTGACTATCATTACAATCACATAACTTTTTACTAATACGATGATAGGTCCCGATTAGCGCCATAGTATTAATGAGGGTTACCCGTTTATCATTTTTTTGTGCCTCAATGCTTAGCGTACTTATTGGAACGAAATGTCGATACCGCATAGGAGCCGCAAACCTTGACTACGGCAGCAACCCATTCTAAAAAAACACTTGCGACGACCGGCATTGAAGGTTTAGATGTGGTTTTGAATGGGGGTCTCCCCTACCACCATATTTACTTGTTAGAAGGTCAATCGGGCACCGGTAAAACGACGTTGGCCATGGGTTTTTTATTAGCTGGCGTTGCCAACGGCGAACGGGGTCTATTCGTGACTACGGCGGAAACAAAAACTGAGTTACAACAAGTTGCCGCCTCCCATAATTGGTCATTGGAAGGTATAACATTATTTGAACTGACTCATGTGTCGGAAGAATCTTCTGTAGAAAGACCTTATACGCTATTTTATCCGGCTGAGGTGGAGCTTTGCAAAAGCACTGAGCAAATCTTAAAGGAAGTAGACCGGGTACAACCTGCCCGGGTAGTGATCGATGCTTTGTCAGGGCTGCGCTTGTTGGCTGACGATCCGTTACAACACCGTCGCCAGGTGGACGAACTACGTCGAGCACTAATCCAGAAAAGTTGCACTGTGATTATGATCGACGAAGTAGACGGATCACAAGGTAACTTTCAGCCCCGCAGTCTAGCCCATGGTATTATTCGCTTGGAGCAGATACCCCATATTTATGGCGCCGAGCGGCGCCGTCTGCGCATTGTCAAACTACGGGGTTTGCATACCCTCGGCGGCTACCACGATTTTCGAATCATCACCGGTGGTATTCAAGTCTATCCCCGCTTAATCGCTTCCCAATATCCCCATATTTCTGATCGTGAACCCGTCTCTTGCGGGCTAGGCCAGTTAGATACCATGTTAAATGGGGGTCTGACCAGGGGCAGTAGTCTGTTGCTGATGGGTCCCGCCGGAGCAGGAAAATCCACCATCGCCATGCAGTATGCCTTCGCTGCAGCGCAGCGCCAAGAACATCACGCCGTCTATCTGTTTGAAGAACATATCGATACCTACTTAGATCGTGCCAGCAGTCTAGGCATCGACATCCGCAGCCATATAAAAAATGGTGTCGCCCATATCCAGCAAGTAGACCCGGCGGAAATGTCACCCAGCGAGTTTGCCCACAACATTCGCGATCAAGTAGATCACTACAACCTACGCTTAGTCGTTATCGATAGCGTCAATGGCTATCTGAATGCCATGCCCGAGCAACGCTATTTGAACTTGCACATGCAGGAGCTGTTGTCTTACCTCAATCGCAAAGGAATCGTCACGCTACTGATTATTGCTCAATATGGCATGCTAGGTCAGGAAGTGAAAACACCCATTGATCTTACTTCGATTACCGATACCGTCATTCTGTTACGTTACTTTGAGGCTTTTGGTGAGGTGCGTCAGTCCATTGCTGTTTTAAAAAAACGCACCGGTGGTCATGAACACATTATTCGCGAACTACGCCTGGGGTCCCACGGAATACGCATCGGCGAGCCTTTAAAAGATTTTCAAGGGGTATTGACCGGAATACCTAGTTATCTGGGTAAAACCGACCCACTATTTGGCGAAAGCAATGGATAACATAGTCGCAAGCATCAACGTCGATAAACAACCCTTCATCAACTCACAAGAGCGCATTTTGGTGCTTGCGCCGTTGACGGGCGACACCGTTTTAGCAGACCGGGTGCTGAGTAAAGCGGGTTTTACTACCACAAACTGTCATGATTTCGATGATCTGTGCATGAAGCTCCAGGAAGGTGCTGGCGCCGCCATTATCGCCGAGGAAGCGCTGCCCAAAATACACTTAGATAAATTACTTGAGACCCTTGACCAACAACCGCCATGGTCAGCCTTACCGCTAATTATTTTGACCCAAAAACACAAACCTACGGCCACCACTTTGCGCACGCTTGTGCCAGTGAATGCTTTGAGAAATGCATCCTTTCTGGAACGCCCGGTGCGGGTGATGACCTTAATTAGTACAGTCCAAGCCGCCCTTGCCGCACGGCGGCAACAATACGAAGTTCAGCATTTGCTTGAACAATTGGAAGAAAGTGTTGATCGACGTGATGAGTTTTTAGCCATGCTGGGCCATGAATTGCGTAATCCATTGGCGGCCATGAGCAATGCCATCGGTGTGTTAAAACGGCTTAGTGTAGACCATCACCCGTTGTTTTTGACAACCCGAAATATTCTTGAACGTCAGATGCAACATCTGGGCTGTCTGTTAAACGATTTACTGGATGTATCCCGGGTGACTCGGGGTAAGATTACTATACGTTTGGAAAAAGTTGAGCTTGCCACAGTGGTCAGTAGCGCACTCCATGGCATACGTCCTCTGATTGAACAATACCAGCATAAGCTCAAAGTACAACTACCTCCACAACCCCTTTATTTAAAAGGCGACCCAACCCGACTTGCACAACTACTGTCCAATTTGCTCAGCAATGCCGCAAAATATACAGAGCCTGGCGGGTTTATTGACTTAAGCGCAGCTCAGATTGCAGATCAGATCGAAATCCGTGTGCGCGATACCGGAGTTGGCATGACGGCCGATCTTATAGCGCGCATATTTGATCTTTTTGCCCAGGCGGAGCGCCCGTTAGATCGTTCTCAAGGCGGGCTTGGCGTCGGTCTAACGGTCACCAAACGATTGGTGGAATTACACGGCGGCACCATTGAAGCCATCAGCCCTGGACCCGGCTGTGGCAGCAAATTTGTTGTCCGTTTACCCACTAATATAGAACAACCTGAGTTTATTTCCGATCACGAATCCAGTAGCATCTTTGAACCCAAAAAGGCATTGCGCATTTTGGTGGTAGACGATAATCAGGATGCTGTCCGGGCGCTAGCCATGCTGTTAGAAATGCTCGATTATCAAGTTTACTCCGCCTACGACGGTGTCGAAGCGCTAGAATTAGCCCACCGTCACCATCCCGATGTCATGTTACTGGACTTGGGCTTGCCCCACATCGATGGCTATGAACTAGCCCGTCGCTTTCGGGCAGATCCTGCCTTTGCAGAAGCACGCTTGGTGGCTATTACCGGCTACGGTGGCGAAGATAACCGGCAACGAGCTCTAGCGGCAGGTTTCGATTGTCACTTAACCAAACCCGTGGATTTAGCAATCTTACAAGAAGTTTTAACACCGGTGATCTAGAAACTGTTTCAAAACCTACCCAAAACACGGTTAGCAGTTTAAACTAAACTTCCCTTTCAATCATCATCACAGCGGGGATTGCTTATGGCCAGCACCGTATTGAGTGAGCCGTTACCATCGTGGGTTACGATACCGCCGACCCAGGATGAATTACCCTGCGACGACGGAGTGCCCATGGAAACCGAACGTCACCGCCTGCAAATGGAGTTGTTGATTAACACCCTCAACCCCTGGCTGGCGCAACGTAAGGCAGGTTACGTGGGTGGCAATATGTTTGTTTATTTCAGCATGGCGCAGGTGCGTAACCAGGACTTTAAAGGTCCTGATGTGTTTGTGGTGATGGATGTCCCTAGAGGCGAACGCAAGAGTTGGGTGGTGTGGCAAGAAGGCAAAGGTCCGGATGTGGTCATCGAACTTCTCTCTGAAAGCACTGCGGAAGCCGACAAGACCAGTAAAAAGCGGGCCTATCAGAATCAACTCAAAGTGGCTGAGTACTTTTGGTTCGATCCATTCAATCCTGATGACTGGGCGGGTTTCAGCCTGCATAGCAGTAACTACGAAGCGTTGGTGTTGGATGATCAAGAACGCTTTGTTAGTCAGGCGCTAGGTCTAACCCTGGTGCGTTGGTCAGGGTTTTACGCAGGCGTAGAAGCCATCTGGCTGCGCTGGGCGACGCTGGAGGGCGAATTGTTGCCGACATGGGAGGAAAATTTACAAGCCGAGACACACCGGGCCGCAGCCGAAACACAGCGAGCTGAGACTGAAGCACAGCGGGCTGAGATTGAAGCACAGCGGGCTGAGATTGAAGCACACGCTAGACGCGAAGCGGAACAACGCGCCAGCGCAGCTGAAGCTGAACTGGCCCGCCTCAAATCGCAGTAGGTTGGGGTGAGCATTGCGAACCCCAACATTTGTATTTAAGCCTTTACGTTGGGGTTCATTCCATTCACCCCAACCTACCACTAGAGCATTTCCAATTCAACTGTACACAGCGTTAGCCTTCGGTCTCGGCGTGCTCATGTACTGCGTGTACACTGCGCGCGCCTCGCCTCGGCTGCCTTGTATACAGTCAAAGCAAAAACGCTCTAATTTTGTTGTCCTTCCCGTTACCCAAAGCGTCCCTCCATATAATCTTGAGTTAATTTCTCTTGGGGATTATTAAAAATCTCATCGGTGGTGTTGACCTCAATAATTTTACCTTCGTGGAAAAACGCCGTGCGCTGAGAAATGCGTGTCGCCTGCTGCATGTTGTGGGTAACAATAACAATAGTGTATTTATCGCACAATTCGTTGATCAGCTCTTCGATCCGAACGGTGGATTTGGGATCCAGAGAAGAACAAGGTTCGTCCATCAAGATCACCTCGGGGTTTAGGGCAATGGCTCGGGCAATACACAAACGCTGCTGTTGACCACCGGAAAGATTAGTGCCCGGCGCTGACAGACGATCTTTCGTTTCGTCCCATATCCCCGCCCGTTTAAGACTGGTCTCCACCAGTTCCTCTAATTTATCTTTGCCCCTAACTTGACCGTTGATTTGCGGACCGAAGGCAATGTTTTCATAAATGGATTTTGGAAACGGATTCGGCTTTTGAAACACCATTCCAATCCTAGCCCGTAATGGCACCGGATCAACGCCGTCGGCATAAATATCTTCGCCATCTAACAATACTTGACCTTCGATACGGGCCACGTCGATGGGATCGTTCATACGATTGAGACAACGCAAGTAAGAACTCTTACCACATCCGGAAGGACCAATGAGAGCCGTGACCTGGCGCGGATAAATATCCAGATCCGCGTCTTCGATGGCATGGTTGTCCGCATAAAAAACGTTTAGACCACGGCTGGCCATTTTGACTTCACCAGGGTCGGTGTTGCCGCTTTCATTTTCACCTTTATTCACCTCATACATGGAGGGTTTCTGCTTTTTTACAGCTTGCATATTCATTTACCATTTCCTCTGTAGTTTCTTACGTAACCAAATTGCAGACCCATTCATCAGTAGTAAAAAGGTCAACAAGACCAGAATGGCCGCTGCGCTTTTTTCCAGGAATGCCCGCTCGGGACTGGTGGACCAAATATAAATCTGCACCGGCAGTACCGTGGCCTGGTCGGTAAAACTATCCGGTACCGACACCACAAAGGCCACCATACCGATGAGCAGCAACGGTGCGGTCTCCCCTAACGCTTGGGCCATGCCGATGATGGTGCCGGTGAGAATGCCCGGTAAAGCCAGGGGCAATACATGAAACCAGACCACTTGTACGGGGGATGCCCCCATGGCGAGCGCCGCCTCCCGTACCGAGGGTGGCACGGCTTTGAGGGCCGAGCGGGCTGAGATGATGATGATGGGTAGCGTCATTAGGGCCAGCACGATACCGCCCACCAAGGGTGTGGAACGGGGAAATTTAAAAGAAATGCCAAACCCAACAGACCAAACACAATGGAAGGCACGGCGATGAGATTATTGATGTTGACTTCAATAATATCCGTCCAGCGGTTGCGAGGGGCGAACTCTTCCAGATAAACCGCCGCCGCTACAGCCACCGGAAAGGCCAGACTTAAGGTTATAATCATGGTATAAAAGGAACCCACAATGGCGCCCCAAACCCCGGCCAGCTCTGGTTCCCGGCTATCGGTGTCGGTAAAGAAGTTAAAATTAAACTGCCTCTCCAGGTTGCCCGAGGCTTTGAGCTGGTCGATCCACTCCAGCTGTTGGTTGGAAACCCGCCGTTGCGATTCCGGTACGTCCCGGGGGATGTTACCCTTGATAAGTTGATCCACATCGTCCGATGCCGTCAGCCATACCTGTTTGCGCTGGCCAATCAAATCCATATTATTAGCCACTTGATGACCCAGCCGAAAGCCTGCTCCCCGGCTGACCAGATCCGTCAACTCAAAACGGGTAGCCCGATCTTCCACGTTGGGAAAACGCTGCTTAAGGGCATCAGCGATAAGGGTGTTGTAGTTCGCCCGTTTGAGTTTCTCTTGGACCCGCTCCCCTTCCGGATCAATGACTTCTGGATCAAAATAAAGCTCCAGGCGAATTTGTGTTTGAAAAAATGCCGGATAAGCCTGTATGGAGATGCTCACCAGCAGCGTAGCCAACATGGTCAATGCGATAGCAATGGCGCTGATACCATAGATCTTCAACCGCTTAGCCGCGGCGCGACGATGCCGTAGGCGTTTTTCAAATGCCTCATCGGTATAGTCAGCGGGTCCTGAAATAGCACTATTGTCAGTCATATTTTTCCCTATAGTGTTGGGTGACCTTAAGGGCGATCACGTTGAGTAGCAAAGTAATCGTAAATAGGAACAGACCCAGGGCAAAGGCCGAGAGGGTTTTGGCGCTGTCGAACTGTTGATCGCCGGTGAGTAGATTGGCGATCTGCACCGTGATGGTAGTGACGGCTTCTATGGGATTAGCGGTGAGATTAGCGTATAAGCCAGCCGCCATCAGCACAATCATGGTTTCGCCGATGGCAGTACTGACCGCCATAATGACGGCCCCTACAATACCCGGCAAGGCCGCCGGCAACACCACCTTGCGGACGATTTCAGCGTCGGTGGCGCCTAGGGCCATGGCGCCGTAACGGAGCCGTTGCGGCACCGAGCTGATCACATCATCGGATAGCGAAGACACAAAGGGGATGATCATGATGCCCATTACCGCGCCGGCGGCAAGGGCCGACTGGGAACTGACATTGAGTCCCGTCCATGAACCCGCCTCCACCAACGCGGGGGCCACCGTTAGTGCTGCGAAAAACCCATAGACCACGGTGGGAACACCAGCCAATAATTCAATGATGGGCTTGACCACATTGCGTACCCGCTGTGGCGCAAATTCGCTGGTATAGATGGCCGTCAACAGACCCAAGGGTATGGCCACGGCCATGGCAATGGCGGTGATCAATAATGTGCCGGTGAACAGTGGTATAACGCCAAAATTCCCCGAGGAACCCACTTGACTGGCTCGAATGGCTGTGCCCGGATTCCATTCCAAACCAAACAGAAAATCCGTGAAGGGCACCCGTTGAAAAAACCGCACTGCCTCGAACACCAAAGACAAGATAATCCCTAGCGTGGTAAGAATGGCGATGGTCGAGCAGAACATCAATAATCCCATGATGATTTTCTCGACCCGATTACGGGCCCGCATATCCATCTTTATCTGACCACGGCTCAGGGCTAAACCGCCCAGGATGAGGGTGGCCATGACGCCCACCATCAGATAATCACTGATGGTATGCAAACGATGATAGTTATCAACGGCGTCCTGGAGTTCGCTATCTGCCTCCTGGCTAGCAATATTGCCGCTAGCAAGACTCTTAATATCCGTTAGCAAGAGGGCCTGCTCGGCCTCGCTAACATCGGTGTAGCTGTCGGGTAGGCTATTGAGCACCAGGCTATCGATCACCGGTTGTTCTACCCATAACCATAGCGCTAGCACAAACAATGCCGGTAGACAGGTGACTAAAGCCACATAAAGACCGTGAAACGCGGGCAAAGAATGCATCTCTTGCCAAGCATCTCCAGCAGCTAGCTTGGCTTGATGACGTCCCAGGTAATAACCGGTTACCGACATTACCAATAAAGCGGCGGTAAGGCTTAATAACAGCATAGGCGTGTAACTCCAAAAAAGTAGAAGGGCGAACCGCCAACGCTTGCTAGAGCATTTCCCATTTGGCCGTACCCTTCGTTAACCTTCGGCATCGGCGTACTCATGTACGGTATGTACACTTCACTTCGCACACCTCGCCTCCGCTGCCTTGGGTAAAGTCAAAGCGAAAACGCTCTAGCGGCATCATGGCGGTAACTTTAAAGACTGGCCATTTCCAGTTGTTCGAGATTACGGGCTTGCTGAGCCATCTCCTGACGTTTTTGCTCCTGCAACGGAATCAGGCCCTTGCCGGCTAAATAACCGTTGGGACCCCAGGTTCGGGGACTGGTGAACTCTTTAATATATTCTTTCATCCCTGGAATAACCCCCACATGGTCATTTTTGACATAGAAATAGAGGGATCGGGATACTGGGTAATCGCCACTGGCGATGCTTTCAAAAGTAGGTTCAACCCCTTCGATGGCATTACCTTTAACCTTGTCTCGGTTTTGACTGAGGAAACTAAAACCAAAGATACCTAGGGCATTTGGCTCATTCTGCAACCGTTGCACCACCAAATTATCGTTTTCACCCACCTCGATAAAACGACCGTCTTCACGGATCTGACCGCAGACTTGCTTTTTCTCTTCCTCATCGAGTTTTTGCACGGCTTCAAAATTCTCGCAGCCTTTTTCCATCACTAATTCTACAAAAGCATCCCGGGTACCGGAGGTGGGGGGTGGACCATAAACCTTGATCTCTTGGTCCGGCAGTGATGAGTCGATATCGCTCCAATTGGTGTAAGGGTTATCCTGCAACTCCCCATCCACCGGAACTTTTTTCGCTAACGCTTGCCAGAGTTCTTCCCGACTCACGTCAATGGAGGTGGCATCGCGGGCATTCGCCAGCACAATACCGTCGTTGCCAATTTGCACCTCGGTGATTTTATCCACTCCATTTTTTTCACATAGCTCGTATTCCCCTGGCTCCATACGCCGTGAGGCATTGGTAATATCCGGATATTGTACCCCTACCCCTTGACAAAACAGCTGCAAACCGCCCCCCGAGCCAGTAGACTCGACGATGGGCGCAGGATATTCAGTGCTACGACCGAAATTCTCAGCGACTGCTGTGGAAAAGGGAAATACGGTGGATGAGCCGACAATGCGGATCTGATTACGAGACTGCGCCTGGGCGTCTTGACCATGGGGCAACAGTGCTGCGGAGAGCAAAGCTCCGGCAGCAACTGTAGTGATGAAACGATGATTAAACAGCATGGATCTAGCTCCTCGAACATGGATTAGCAAAAGCTTGCGTGTGAAATACGCTCCATTCTTGAGCATGTTTACGGTTGCCTATCCTTACTTGGGTTGTCTAAGCAAAATTAAACATCTGCTCAGACCGGCAGTTTGTGTCTGGCAAGACTTACACCACAAAAAAACGCTTATGCAAAGCGCTTATAATAAGAATTAAGTTTTTGTTTTTAATTAATATAATTATTATTTGATAGATTAAACATCTTTAGTAAAATTTTCAAAATAATCCTCTTTTTTTGTAAAAATTACAACTAAGTTATTGTTTTTAATAAAAATTTAATATTTATGTCACAAACTTGTAATAGACATGTCATATTGACCAAATAACCCTCTATGGTCTATCCCCTATACTCTTTTGTGGTAATTAGGCAGGTACTGTTTTTTACTATCACTCGCTATCCTTAACTGACATGCCAACATCCAACTCACAACAAAAAATATCCCTATCATTACCTACTTGGTTACGTCAGGCTCTACCTTGTCTGGATTGGTTAAAGGGCTATCGGATAGCAGACCTACCCCACGATATGGCCTCCGGTTTATTTGTCGCTGTGCTGTTAGTGCCACAGGCCATGGCCTATGCCGCCCTGGCTGACTTACCACCTCGGGTTGGGCTATACGCCACCCTGGCACCCGCACTGTTTTACGCCGTGTTCGGCGCTAGCCGCTATTTATCCATTGGTCCCGTTGCCCTGGTTTCTTTGTTAGTGGCCGACAGTCTTGGTCAGGCGGCGGCATTACATGAGATTGAACCCACCGCCGCGGCTATGGCGCTGGCCGCCTTGGTGGGTCTGCTATTGATTATCCTAGGCACGCTACGACTCGGATTTCTGATTAACTTTATTAGTGATGCGGTGATTATTGGTTTTACTAGCGCAGCAGCGTTATTGATTGCCTTAAGTCAACTGCGGCATTTGGTGGGGCTTGATGTAGAACGAGGCGGCAATTTCTTCACAACGCTCATGCAGATGGGTCAAAATTGGCGGGAGATCAACCCGACCACCAGCGCCATCGGTGGGACAGCACTGTTGCTGTTACTGATCATCGACAATCTGTTACCAAGATGGTTGACTGAAGTAGGTTTGACCGAACGCTGGCGGCTTGTCATTGCCAAAGCAGCGCCCTTGGTTTTGATGGCTACTAGCATATTGGTGGTCTGGGAATTGGCGCTGCAAGAGAAAGTCGCCATTGTGGGTGATATAGGCGGTGGCTTGCCACCCATTGCATTACCACCTTTGTTTTTGGAGCTATGGGTTACCCTGCTACCCGGCAGTTTAGTAATCAGCTTGGTTATTTTCACCACCGGCATGGCGGTGTCCCAATCCTTGGCAGGTCGACGTCGTCAAGTCTTACTACCCAATCGAGAAGCCTTTGCTCTGGGTGCGGCTAATCTAGCGGTGGCCTTTACCTCGGGTTATCCGGTGGGGGCAAGCTTGAGCCGCTCGGCCCTAAACTTCGATGTGGGCGCCCGCACCCCCGCTGCTTCACTGGTCACCGCGGTGCTATTGGCCCTGACTGTGATTTTTTTAGGACCGCTTTTTTATTATTTACCTAAAGCCATGTTGGCCGCTTTAGTGATAAGCGCCGTGATTGGGCTTTTCAAAATCAGCGCTATGGGTCGAGTTTGGGCCTATAGTGTAGCGGAAGGCATGACCTTAACTTTGCCTTTTGCAGCGGTGCTTCTTTTTGGTGTGCAATGGGGGTTGCTGGTCGGGGCGGGAGGTGCCATCACCCTCTATCTATGGCGCACCAGCCGACCACGTATTACCTTACAAGGTCGGCTTAAAGGCAGTGAAGAATTTCGCAGCGCGGAACGGAATTCTATCAAACCCGAGGTCTCACCTGTGCTGATACTCCGCATCGACCAAGATATTTATTTTGCCAGTGCTGGTCATTGTGAACAACGAGTACTTAGCGAGGTGGCGGCGCACCCTAAGGTACGCTATTTATTGTTAGACTTAAGATCGGTCAATACCATCGACCATAGCGGTTTTGAAATGCTCAAAAGATTAACAGATAACCTAAAAAATGCGGATGTGGTCATGACATTCGCTGAAATCAAACGGCCTTTGTTAGACGATTTTCGAAGGATTGGTTTACTCGACCAGCTTGAAGAAAACGCCATTTTTGAAACCACCGATAAAGCGTTAAAAACCCTTGAAACCGATGTAAAGCCAATCTTCGTTAATCATTAACGTTCAACGCTTGTATGGCAATCCTAATTTCCTTTCCTAAACAGCGGTTAGCGGTTTAAACTAAACCCCTTTCTAAACTTCACAGCGGGAATTGCTTATGACCAACACTGGCGAGGAAAGTTTACAAGCCGAGACACACCGTGCTGAAGCCGAACTGACCCGTCTTAAATCACAACACAAATCCTAATATCCTCGCCTAGTGGGATAGCTGACTGAAATTTATATTGAGCCATGGTATTTTATGGTTAATACACTACGAGGCTCTCTAGATGAGACATGCTGATAAACCCAAATCTTTGCCTGAAATACAATTAGATCAATTGTTAAAGGACCTAGAGAAAGATGAGGGTAGGAAACGAATTGATGAAGATGCCTATAAAGAAGCAAAGGCGGCTGAAAAAAGGAAGTCAATTCATCCTAAACCCCCTACGTCTTAACAAAGAGTTATTGTGTCGAGGCCCCAGTTCTTTTTGGTTGCAGGTCCCAATGGAGCAGGCAAATCTACTCTTACCCTTTCGATAAAACATCGTTATAATGTTTGATAGCGCTCATATTTATAATAATAGTTTTCGTTATCAATGGGTTGCTGCATATCGAGATGGTTTGATTCATAAAGTAGCGCAGGCTGTTCCTCCCTGGATCAAATGCTATCTCGCTTAGAGGCTGAGTCCCACCCCGACGCCTTGGGTTTCCTCATGCTGGGTTTGACAGGGCTGGCAACGTAGCGCAGCGGGTTCGATCTGGAGGCGTTCTTTAGCAATTGTCTCGCCACAATCACTACATACTCCGTAGGTTTTATTGACAATACGAGTGAGAGCATTTTCTATAGCATATAACTCTTGAACATGGCGTTCATGGTCAGCAAGCTTGAGGTCCATCAGCAGATCGGCAACGGATTGTTCTTCCGTATCGTTTACTCTTCCTGCCAAATCAATAAAGTGCTGATTTTCAGAATTCAACAATCCTTGTTTTATCTCAGCTCGCAATTCTTTCGCCCGTTGCTGAAGTTGGTCTTTAAACTCATTCATTTGATGCTCTGACATATGCGACGCCATTTTCATCTCCTTCAATTAGAAAAAACCATCATAAACAACGACTCAAGAAACCAGTCGAAGGGTCGCAGTCTCGCTTAAGTTGCGCTGCGTTTCATCTTGCCAAGTCTCCCAATAGGTTTGCAAACGATCCGCAAAATATTTTGGCTTTTCCGCAAACAGACGGACACCAGCCTGTCTGGCGGTTAGCCGTAATTGGATTTGCCAACCCTGCAACACACTGATTCTCATACCCGTACCGCTAATACATCGCAAGGTGCGCCATGCAGCACAGCATTCGCTGTGGAGCCTAACAAAAGCGCCAAACCATGGCGGCCGTGACTACCGACCACGATCAGATCCACGGCGTGTTCTTTGGCCACATTATGAATCATCTGTTTGGTGGAGGGTGAAGATATAGCCCATTTATCCCCTGGCGGCATGTCTAAATCTTCCGCCAATCGTTCCAGCATCTCTTGGGCCTGTTTCATTCGTGTTTCGTACAGCTGGCTTTCCTGCTCTACGGACATAGGCGTTAACGGCGTTAAAGGCTCCATAGCCAGTGCCGATTGGCCGCTTATGATTTGCGTAGGGGCCGGTTCCACCACATGTAATAAACTGAGTTTTGTCTCAAATCGACGCGCTAGCTCAGTGGCTTTTGCTGCGGCCTGGGCACTCTCCTCGGCCGTATCCACGGCGAGCAAAATATGTTGATAGCCTGTCATATCACACCTCGGTACTCGAGAAGTCTTGAAGGGATTGAGGGCCAAGCGCGGCATGGGAATGCTGCTCAACTCGGCAATGGGCAGACGACAACCTATGGTTTAGATTTTGCAACACCTATGCCAGCGACTAGTTACGATGGTCACTCTTATAGATTATCTGATTTTACCGCCGATTCGGCGGACTGAGAAATTTCCGTCGGTGTCTGCGACGGCCGTATTTGAGGTGTTTGTGAGGGTTGTGACGCCTCTTGGGGCCTTTGTTGAGGTTCAAGCTCCGGCGGTATATTTTGGTCCGGCACTTCAACGGGCCGCTGGATAGGGAGTTCAGAATCGCCGCTTTGCATCCGTAGTAGCCAACGGCGCTGGTTGACAGCCATATTCGTCATCTTACCCTCCATATCCAGTGGCATTGGTTTAAGGTATTTTCTAGAAGCGGATTAGATATTACTTTTTATTGATTACCGCACAAGCGATACGCGAACCAGCATCGCCAGCAGGCTGGCTGGAATAATCATCCGCATCGGAATGAATTATCAGGGCCGAACCGTCGGCATCAAACAGAGTAGCTTCACCCTCAGCTAACGTCACATGGGGATTAAAGACTTGACCCCGCATTAACTCGTCGGCTTCCACAAATTGATTTGGCATATCACCGGCATGGTAACCATCGGCTGACTCATAGCCATGGGCTTTGCCTCGCGGCATATAATGGCCACCCGCAGATTTAAAATCGGGTGTCTCGCAGGTACCCGTTTCATGGATATGAAAACCGTGTTCACCCCGCGGTATCTCATTGACTATAAATTCTATCAATACGCCATGGGGCGTCTCAGTCAATACAGCCGTACCGATCTCTTTATTCTCGGCATTGACAAATTTCGCTTGAGCTTGACTAGAATCCTGGGCATTACTAAAAATGCTTACGCTCGTTAAGCCAACTATAATGCTAATGCTGAGAAAGGTTTTTGTCATTGTGGGCATTGATTATCGCTCCAATGGGAATTGAACTCTAAATTCTGCATATCGCATACCAATTAATAGACCATTGTTAGACATTTGGTCTCTTGGCTAATAATAAAGGCCATGTTAGCCGAAGAGAAAGATGCCAATAGGCACACCTATGTGCTAATGTTGGCTATATGAAACCTTTCAATTGGAACCACAACAAAAATCAGCAAATTATAGAAGATCGCCAGATATCTTTTGAAGATATTATGTTCTGCTTGCAAAAAGGGAGATTGCTAGACGACATTGAACACCCCAACAAGGCGAAATATCCCAAGCAACGGGTATTTGTCATAGAGGTTGATGGATACGCTTACTTAGTTCCCTACATAGAAAACGATAGTGAAATCTTCTTGAAAACAATCATTCCAAGTAGAAAGGCGACGAAGCAATACCTCGGAGGTGAATCATCATGAGTAAAGTCAAACTTGATGCGGAAGAAAAAGAGATTCTGCGTGATTTCGAGGCAGGCGAGTTTAAGTCTGTATTAACCATGCAGCGAAAGCAACAACTTGCGAAAGCCGCTGAAGATACATTTAAAAAAGATAAACGGATAAATATCCGTATCTCATCACATGATCTAGAGTCGATACAAAGACGGGCGCTTGAAGAAGGTATTCCTTATCAAACGCTTATTTCAAGCATTATTCACAAGTATGTCTCGGGGAGCTTATATGATGTTACGGCTAACAAGGCGCTCAACGCGGACGCGCGATAAATCGCGCGCCGGTTAGCTTGGTCGTTATAAAAAGCTCGCTTGAAAAACTATTTTATCCAGCCATTATCTCCCTTTTGAAAACCATGTTTTTTAGAATTCCATGTACACCGACGCAGAGTTAGTCACAAAACGAAGAGAAGCGGGTCTTGTCATTCATGCCTTTGCAGTGGCCCATGGTGCGGTAGCTTTCTTGTTAGCAAACACAGCGCTTATGGATGGTCCTATCCTAGCTGGTATGACCATGTGGATGATCCACAGGTTAGGAAAAATTTTTGATAAAGGCGATGTTAATACCGCGCAGATTTTTTGGAATATTTTTCAATACGTGGCCGGCACATGGCTAACCGCCAAAGCGTTGTTTTTTATTCCCGGCATAGGTAACTGGGCTAACGCAGGGGCTACTATGCTGCTCACCGAAACCATCGGCTGGGCTTGTATTTTTATATTTTCAGGAGATATGGACCCTGATAAATTGACTAAAAAAGAATGGAAGAATATTGCCACAATGGCTAAGAAAGAAGGCAAAAAACATAACCAAGAAAATAAAGAAGTACTCAATAAAGCCAGTGACGAAGAAAAGAAGCAACTAAAATCCATCGTTGATCAGTTAAAAGACGAAGAAATAGCAGAAGAGGAAAAAGAAAAGTTACTTTTAGAACTTGCTAATTTGTACGAAAAAATAAAACAAGCCTAATACTTAGGGTTGTTCAAATTTGAACGCACCTTTTGCAAAATCTTTTTTAAACCCTTTGTGATCAGCACAAATACGATCAGCTGCATATTCACCAAAGCGAATCATATCGGCGCGAAATACTTTTGGCGTTAAAGTGGCGAGGATGGCTGCTTCGGCGTTACCTTCCATAATGCCAGTATCCTCATCGCTACGGGCATGGGATTGCGCTAATACCCGGCCACAGATTTCGGCGTAATCGCGGAGGGTGTCCGCATCTAGGTCATCCACATCATAGCTATTTTTAAAAGGGCTTCGTTCTCGAACCAGAAAGCTCATACCATTCAGGATGGTCTGACCATAAAAAGGATCGCCCCCCACTAAATGCACATCCTGGGCAATCTGAATGCGTCCAGCGCGATCATTGGCGATACTAAGTTCATGGCCGACCAGCCCAAACAACGCTGAACGGCGCGACTGTTTGAACTCCAATATCAAATCATCGGTAGGTCCCTTTATCGGTCCCGCAATCAATACAAAATAGCGCTCCAATCCCAAACTGGCCGTGCCACTGCCGTGTTTTATAGCGACGTTTTTGACCTTAAAAAAATCATTCCCACCCAATGCGGCAATATCCGGATCTTGGCGGTATTCATTCACGGCTTTTTGAAAAATTTTACGCTGTTCGGGGATAGGAGTCAGTTTTTCTGACTCATGGAATTGTCCTTTTTCGAGATCCACATATTGGGTGAGCCATTCACCCCGCGCTCGGCGGGAATCTTCAATCAGTTCACGGATCAATGGCGGGCTATTGACGCTGGTATAGCGACGCGTCTTCTCATCATCGTCCTTGGCAAAGTCGGTTAGCGCTTCCACATAGCCCTCTACAAAGGCTTTCATGATCTTAAGCCGCTTTTTGCTTTTATAACCCTGTTCGCGAGCTCCTATGTTAAAACCCACTACGCCACGCTTAACATCCCAGGTGTATGGGGCGACGTAAGCCTCGTCGAAGTCATTGATACCAAAAAAAGGTTCTCCATCGACACCCGGCATAACCCCAAAATTCTCCGGGTGGACATCGCCAAGGGCAAACACCAAAGGCAGATGGGCATCGCTGCCGGCATAGTCTCGATAATACAGCAGTGCGCTACCCCGAAAAAAAGCAAATAGCGAATCCGCTAGCGTGGCAAATTTTGTTTGGGCGCCATCCGGGTTATTGTGGATTCGAAAGACATTGTCTTCTAAAAGACTCTGGCGGACGTAAAGACGACGCTGGTGGGGATGCAGTAACAAGGGTGGAAACATCACTTGTCCTGCTGCCTGACGCTGGGCAAAATCGCGAAATGCGTCTACGGCGTCAACCAGAGCGGGTTGTTGCGGCTGTAATGTTTGCATGATGGTTTATTAGCAATTGTTATTCCAGTGGATGATTTTTACACGATGCGCGATGATACACACTTTTATCCCGAAAATACGCTGTACAACACCCCGACATTTGTCAAAATACCTCCTATCAACTCAGCCAACGTATTGCAGATAGTCCATGAAAAAAATTGTTATTCACCGGCCAGGTGGTTATGACCGGTTAAAACTTGAAGAGCACCCGGATTTGACTGCTGGCCCCGGCCAGGTGCTTATCGATGTTCACGCCATCGGCATTAACTTTGCCGACTGTATTATCCGCATGGGCTTATATGAGTCCGCCAAAAAATACGTAGGCTATCCTATCACCCCTGGGTTTGATGTGGCCGGCACAGTGGCTGCCGTGGGAGACGCTGTGAGTGATTTTTCTATCGGTGACCGGGTACTGGCGGTGACCCTTTTCAATGGTTACGCTACCCAGTTAGTGGTGGATCAGGCACAGGTTTTTCCATTGCCAAACGCTATGTCTTTTCTCGAAGCTGCTGCATTTCCCACCGTCTTTCTGACGGCTTGGCTGGCCCTGCAGGAACTCGCCCACCCGCGACCTGGTGAAACAATATTAATACATTCTGCTGCGGGCGGCGTGGGTAGCGCTTTGGTACAGCTTGGCAGGCTCATGGATTGCCGGGTGATTGGTGTAGTAGGGGCAACCCATAAAATAGAAGCGGTGATGAACTTAGGCGCTGACAGAGTCATCGACAAATCCACCCAAGATCTTTGGACCGAAGCAAAAAGTCAGGCGCCAGGCGGCTACGATGTAATTCTCGACGCTAATGGCGTCGCTACCCTAAGGGACAGTTACCGCCATCTAGCGCCGTTAGGCCGACTGGTTATCTACGGCTTTCATAGCATGTTTCCAAAGGGACGCGGCAAACCAAACTGGCTAAAACTCACCAAAGACTTTTTTAATACGCCGTTCTTTAATCCATTACGTTTGACTAACGAAAGCCGCAGTATATTAGCCTTCAACATGAGTTTCCTGGTTAATCGTCACGATGTACTCATCCCCGCACTAAAACAATTATTGCAATGGTATCGTGAAGGTGAAATCCATTTACCTGCCATTACTACTTTTCCCTTCGAGGAGGTAGCCAAAGCTCATCACACATTAGAATCCGGCCAAACCGTAGGAAAATTGGTGTTAATCGTGCCTGGTAGCAAAAAAGATATCCGCATCGTACATTAACTGTATGTTTTGTAAGGTACCTGGTTTATTTTGCCTGGTTAAATCTAAACTAGAAGGAGATAATCATCTTTCTTCTAGCAACAACTCCGCGTAGAATCTGCAACCGTATTGCAGTGATACCAAAGCTACAATTTGATAAATATAAGCCATTTCAAATATTTATTAATAAGTTATCGTCCAAAATAGGTTTACCCTATGGGAGCGATATTGTCATCTATGACAAACTCAGTAAGTCCAACAACGACACAGGAGATCCCCTATGACTAAAAGTAAACAAATCATTACTAGCTTGCTCGCTATTCTTTTTGCATTAGCCTTGGTTGCTTGCGATGGTCCCGCTGAAGACGCCGGCGAAGAGGTTGACGAGGCGGTTGAAGAAACCGAAGAAAACATGGAAGACACCATGGAAGAGACAGGCGATATGATTGAAGAACAAACAGACCAAAATTAAGCCTGTCAATTGTATTTGATCGATTATTTTGTTTTAGCGTCACGTCCCTGAAACTTTCTTCAGGGGCGTGTCACTTTGTTCAATTTAATAACCATCAAGACTTACACAAAATCAGGACTATCGCTGCTCATGAAAGAGGTGTCGGCGGCTTGGACGGTCGTCGTCAAGCCAACAAGGACGTATTCACGGCGTCCTCTGGAATGAGCAGCGATAGTCCTGATCATTTAATAAATGACTGCTGCTGCTAGTAATCAATAATCGCACCCTTTATAGCTGTCTGTTGATAGACGGTCATCTTTGTAAGATTTACACACAAAAATTGTAGTTTTTACAAAGGAAATCAATGACACCCATCCCTTCGCCTTAGCGCATCAAAGTTTTTTCTTAGTTTAACGTCAGTTCTGGATAATTATCCTGTGATAGGCTGTGTCTCCAGTAAGCGT
>CAZGON010000061.1:13548-20184 GCA_964527085.1 uncultured Candidatus Competibacteraceae bacterium | reverse complement strand
CCTGCTCATGTCCGCTGACTCGGCGTTACAGCGCCTTGATTCAACGAACGTCGCGCGTTTTTGAAACAGCTTCTTAATAATTCACAACAGGAAACACTTGAAAGAATTGAAAAGCTTGAAGTTAAAGATTGGAGGGCTTAATCCTTCAATATTCTTTGCAAATGGTAAATTTCTTTTTTTTAGAACAGAAGTTGCGACCCATTCCTTCCAGGGCTAAAGTGATAGTTTATTGGGATATTAGGTTTTGCATCACTGCGATGTCATTGTAAATCCCACGTTAAACCTTAAGGTGGATATTCGTGAATGCATCTATAACGCGAGACAAAATTGTTGAGGAAATCGATCTTCTTCCAGAGGCTAAGCTAGCATAAATATATGATTTTATTAGTTACTTTCGACTTGGCTTAGAAAAGGCGGCTAATACTAACGAGTCTATAATGGATTTCGCCGGAAGCTGCAAAGATATGCCGGATAACGTTTTTGACGAGCTAAACAAAGAGACAGCTGCACGTCGAAAGCACGGTTTTTCAGAGAGACGAAGCTATGAAACCGGCTTTAATTGACACCGATATTTTATCCTTGTTCTTCCGAGGACAGCCTGATGTTGTGAATAACTTTAGGCAAAACTTGTCTCAATACAACGAAATTGCTTTTAGTATTCTCTCTTATTACGAGATTCTGAGCGGTTTAAAGCATCGCGATGCAAAAAAACAGCTTGACCGATTTGAGGAATTCGCTGCGCAGAACATAATTCTTCCTCTCACAGAGCGCTCTATTTTTATTTCAGCCGACATTTATGCCGACACACGAAAGAAAGGAACACCCGTTGACGATGTTGATATTCTTATTGCGGGAGTAGCCATTGCTAATAACCACATCTTAGTAACTCACAACAGAACAACACTTTGATAAAATTCAAAACCTTGAAGTTGAAGACTGGAGCGTTTGATCCTTTGATTTCGCTATATTCGGCCAAAAAATCCCTTAGTGTTTAACCTCACACGGGTGGGCAACAAATCTCGATTGATGCAGTTTTTTCCTCACCAGCATCCTACCCAGGCGAGACCGATAGATTTGTAAGATACGTTGCTTTGTGCTTTAAGTCTCTGGATTCCCGCCTGCGCGGGAATGACGGCAGCGGTAAGTGACTGGATTCCCGCCTTATACCATTCCTCCGAATTAGGGTTCTACCACACCATGGCATATTAGTGATTTGGGCGCGATAAGGTAGAGCTGTATTTCTTAAGATTGGTATTAGAAGCAACCCATCGAGAGTGGGAAAACGGGGCTGTGTGACTCGTGAAGGGGGTGTTGGCGGCCTGGACGGCCGCCATCAAGTCTACAAGGAAGTATTCACGGCGTCCCCCGGAACGAGTTACCAGTCCCGTAGTTGCCAACCTCACTCCCACAGACAACCCATTGCCTACCCCCTACCTGGAAACAACGCCACAATATCGTTGATACTGGCCGGCTTAAGCTGATGATAATCAAATCCCGCCTGTAAACTCTCGGCGGCAGCGTCATCCTGACCCGAAAGGGCGATAAAAACCGTTTTTTGCAAGCTTGGCTCTTTTTTCAGTACCTGGCATACCTGATAGCCACTCATATCCGGTAGGTTAAGATCAAGGATAATCACCTGAGGCTGTTCGGCACGAGCGCTAGCTAGCGCCGCGTGTCCATCGTAAACGGTGATCACCTGATACTCTAATAGGGCTAGCATACCCGCTAAGGCATTGGCCGCGTCTTGGTTATCGTCCACCACCAGCACTTTTGTGTGGATAGGTGACAACGATTTGGAAACAGCAGCAACCTCAGCAGATGACGGCCGCTGAGGTTGGGTAAGAGCGGGTATAAGTTGCTGGATTTCCGCCTTCGCGGGAATGACGTTGGCCAGTAGCGTGATCAGTTGCTGGCGGTTTACTGGTTTACTGAGATACTCACTGCAACCAGCAGCCAGACACTTTTCCCGGTCGCCTTTCATGGCATGGGCGGTGAGGGCGATAATAGGCGCTGCAAAGCCTTGGGCGCGCAGTTTGCGCGCCACCGCATAACCGTCCATCCCCGGCATCTGCATGTCCAACACCACGGCGCTAAAAGACTGGTCTGTCTTGTCAGCCGCCGCGATGGCAGCCAGCGCCGCCGCCCCCCCTTCGGCGGTGACCACTTTTGCGCCGGCTTCTTCCAGATAGCGTTGGGCAAGATAGCGGATGTCATGGCGATCATCCACCACCAACATATGGCCTTGCAAAGACACAGGTGCTCGGCCATTGGTGGGTATTTCTTCGACTACCCTTGCTTCGGGTAGGCGACGCGCCACCCCCTCAAGGGGTCCTGTGGCTATGGTCAGGGTAAAAGTGCTACCTTTACGCCAGCGGCTTTGTACAGTTACCTCTCCGCCCAGCAGCTGAGCCAAGTGTTGACTAATGACAAGCCCCAAGCCTGAGCCACTGTGCTCCCGAGTCAAGGCGCTATCCAGCTGACTAAAGGGCTGAAACAGTTTACTTTGTTGAGCCTTGGTGATGCCGATGCCGGTGTCGATCACCGCAAAACGCAGTCTTGGCGCGGCTGGGTCAGCATCCAGCATATCGACCTGCAAGGTGACCGAACCTTTTTTGGTAAATTTGATGGCGTTACTCAGCAGATTGATGAGGATTTGCTTTAACCGCCGCATGTCGCTTGCAATGGTTACCGGCAAAGGGCTGGCGTAAACCACCTCAAAAGGCAACCCCTTCTCTTGGGCGCGCATGGCCATCAGTGAATACACGTCGTCAATCAACTGAACAGGCGTAAACCGTTCCTGAAAGATCTCTAACCGTTCAGCTTCGATTTTGGATAAGTCTAAAATGTCGTTGATAAGCGCCAACAGATGCTGACCATTGCGCTGGATGGTATGGATGCCGGCAAGATTATCCGGGTCCTCCAGATGGGCCGCCAAAATATCCGCGTAACCCAGAACAGCGCTCATGGGACTGCGGATCTCGTGACTCATATTGGCCAAAAACTGACTTTTTGCCCGGTTAGCCGCCTCGGCCGCCGCCTGGGCGGTTTTTAGGGCTTGTTCGATTCGCTTCTGCTCGGTCACCTCGGTAGCGACGACATTGATGCCCATGACCCTGCCATTGTCATCAAACAGCGGGTAACAATTTTCAATCCAGCTGCGCAGCACTCCTGGCTGGGCGGGTGTTTCACCTTTTACTTCTATGTTCAATATCGGCTTAGCCGTGGTCAGCACCTCGTTAAAAACAGATTCGACGTTATCGGCAATGGATGGCAACAGCTCGCGCATGGTTTTGCCCAAGTGATCGCTAGCCGATATACCGTTGATCTCGGCCAAACGTTCGTTAATACGGATATAACGCAACTCCCGATCAAACACACACAACCCCACCGGCGCCATATGATAAATCGCCTCAATCTCGGCTAGTTGCTGGCGCACCCGCATGGCGCTCATGGCAAGGGCTTGCTCGGCGCGTTTGCGCTCACTAATATCGATACCCGAGGGAATCAGATGGGTAATCTGTCCCTCTTCGTCCCACAGCGGGGCCAGCATAAAATCGATGGTGATCGTGCTATCGCCCACTACACGCAGTTTGATATCAAAACGTGATACTTCTCCCTGGGCGGCACGGGTCACGGCGCTATGCACTCGTTGTCGCGCCTCTGGGGCATAGCTCCACCAATAGCAGTCCCAAAAATATTTGCCACGCACATCTTGCAAACCAATCCCGGCCGCTTCCAAGGGGGCGCGGTTAGCCTCCAACAACACCCCGTCGGGGGTGAGCACCCCCACAAACGCGAATAAGCTGTCTAGGGTTTTACGCAGTTGCTGTTCGTTGCCACGTAAAATCCGGTTCGCTTGACCCAGTTCTTGGGTACGTTGGCGTACCCGCTGTTCCAGATCTCGATTAGCTTTACGCAGTGCCGCCACCGCGTGCCAGCGCTCCGCCGTTACCGCCGCCAGGGAGAAAAAGCATAAGGCACAGATGCTCAAAAAGCTCTGTACCGACACCACTTGCTGAGCAGGGGTGAGAGTGGCTCTGATAAAGGGACCCTGGCCGTCGCTGGTGGCTAGTATGGCGATAAGGGCGAACACCAGCACCGCCACGGCGGTGCCACCCACGCCTAAACGTAATGCCGCCCATAACAAAAATGGTAAGACAAAAAACGGTACACCCAAGATAGGATAAGCCGCCACAAAGATAAAACCAGCCACCGCGATTAACCCCAGGAGCATCGCCACCCCTTCCAGCCAGCGCCACCCATTGCGGGGCCACAGGGAGGCGCGGGCGGAGGACCAGATGGCTAACAACAAAGGCGCAACGATCCAGATACCGACCACATCAGCGCCCCACCATCCCAACCATGCCGAAACAAAGGGCGCGTCAAAGGCGAGCGTCAGCGTGCTTGCCCCCACAGAAGCCCCCAGCACCGTGCTGACTAACGTGACAATGATCGCAAAACCCAGCACGTTACCTAATCGATCAAGCCGAAAGGGCTTATCTAAAACCCGTTGGCACAACCATGCGCCGCTCACAGCCTCCAGGCTATTGGCCGTTGCAAAGCTCAAGCTCACCAGCAGGGTTTTATCCTGTAACAACAGGTCCGAAGCCAAGTTTCCGGCCAGCGCAGCGGCTACCAGCCCTGGCCAGCGCCGCTGCGGGTTTTGCAACAGCACGGCCAAGTATAAGCCGCTGACTGGCCAGAAAGTAGCCACTCCATTGGGCGCCGCTAGGGACAACCCGTGGCCAAGTTCCGCCACCACCAGATAAGCCACAGCGAACAGACCGAGACGAAACAGCCATGGAAGACGCGCCCACCGGTCAGCCTGGGGTAGACTCACTAGGGTCTTTACTGGGGTGTTTTTTATAGCCAAAGGAAAATACTCTAGAGTTCCTCATCCACATAAGCGATGTGCCGAAAGTAGTCTTGTCCTTCAAAGGAAGCACCCAAGGCGCCAATTAAAAGGCCAAGAGAAGCGACGAGTTCCGCCAAACTCAGATAGTGTTGCCAGCTAATTTGCCCTTCTAAAGAAGCCGCCCAACTCGCTACGAGAGAATCGGTAAACAACGCCTCGGCGAACAGCAGGGTCAAGCAAAATAACATGAGATAGGTCACCGCCATACCCATCAATACGATTAAACCGCTGGCTACGTTAGTCACCACTATCTGTTCAGTCAAACGCCGTTGACTACGCCGCAGCATCAGTTTTTGCCGTTTGACAATAAACAAACTGGTTCCCAGCAGCACCAATAATGAGAAAATGCTCATCAACGGTAACTGCTGGTTCATGCCTAAATCCCAGGCTTCCGCCGTCATCATCAAGATGAACAATGTGGACAGGGCAGCGGTGGTTAAGCGGCTGAGGCGAAACGGAAACTGCCAAGGCTTAGCCTCCAAAACGGCGCTCACAATATCTTTTCGCAATAACCATAGAGCGCGTACATAAAACCCCCCTACCCCGCCTGTTTTAGTAGAAGGCTGTTCCTCTAAGCGTAAATCCGCCACTTTCGTGAGCATTTGCAAGAGTCGCTGGCGGCCACTGGTAGAATAATTGTTCATTCGATCCAATTCATCCATGTCGCGAGGTTCGTACATAAAATCGCTGGGCTCGGCCTGGTGATCTAGGCCATTTAGATCACCCAGTAAATGCATACTTAGGGCAAATAGCCGTTGCGCTTTACAGGTAGACCAGGTTTCTGAATTATCCGCTAACAGAGAACGGGAGGCCAAGCGAGCGGTAGACATTACCGCCACCGCCAAAGCTTGGGAGGGCATGGCGAAAGCGAAGGGTTTATAATAGCTGGTAAGATCAGCGCCGGTGATAACGAACGCATAATCCCAATGACGTCCATCTCGTTCGTAAGCGGCTTCGTATAGAAGTTTGGCCGCACCCGTCGCGCTGCCCGCGCCGGGTTGCGGTTGCAGTATGACAGGCATACGCCATTGGAATTGACCGAAGTCTTGCTGTAACAAGGCCAACATCCGGTTGCGCGCTTGGGTTATGACATCTCGATCGCTTTTTTTTACATCGCTACTAACCAACCAGCCAATTTCAATTAACCGCTCATGGGTTTGCGGAACGATGTTTATGGGATCAGACATATTTCAAGATAAACCTTGCTCACCAGATAACATCCAGGGTTTCGATGGCTGCCAATTTTTTGTCTGCCGTTATCAAGGGTATTTTATAGTAGATGGCGGTGGCGGCGATGATGCGGTCGGCGGGATCTTTGTGGGAAAAAAGCTCAGACTGGGAGATAACGGCTATCTCCGGCGTTATGGGCAATACTTTCAAGTACATCGCCTTGATGATGTCGTGCATGTATTGGGCTGGTGGCGCTTTTGGCTGTAACCGTCCTCGTGCGCATAACATGGCTATTTCCCATAGAGAAATAGTGCAACAGGCAATGGTTCGATCCTCTATACCGGTTTCCAATATACGATTTATGTTGTTAGACAATCTATCTTTAGCATCCGCCCAAAAAAGCAAAACATGGGTATCACAGATTATCTTCATCACCCGTCCACGCCACATCTTCTATCGGACTGATAATGTCGCCAACGATAGCCGTGCCTCGGATTGCCTCCAGCCGTTTACGGGCCGCCTCAACTTCATCCTTCTCAGGCACGATGCGG
>CAZGON010000061.1:0-13538 GCA_964527085.1 uncultured Candidatus Competibacteraceae bacterium | reverse complement strand
GGCAATCACCTTGCCCCGGTTAGTGAGTTGTATTTCATTGCCTTCCTGGATGCGCTTGAGGTAGGTCGGTAGGTGTCTTCGGAACTCAGTTACGTTGATGAAGAGCATGTGATAACCTCAATACGTACATTACAAACGTACATTGTAGCCAATCTATTCCGATTAGAATAGTTAAAGTCCTCATTACAGGTAACACCTAAGTTAGTTGTTTATCATGGAACGACCACACGGATAGATAGCTCTATATAGTATTATGAAAAAAATTTTTACTGCCAAATCCTCTACCCTTATCGCGCTGGGTCTGCTTTTGGTTTTAGCTGGCTGGTTGCTTTCCGGCCAATTTCGCGCTACTAAACCTGTTGAGTCAGCGGTCGCTACTCGTGGACAAAGCGATGCGCTGACGCGGGTTCGAGTACGTGACTTCCAGGCCCAACCCATTAACCAAGAGATCGTGGTGACGGGGCGCACGGAACCTGCCCGGGAAGTCACTATCCGTGCTGAGATCGATGCCCGCGTCATGGCGATTGAAGCCGAACGGGGCACCCTCGTCAAAAGTGGTGACATCATCGCCCGTCTTGACCTGCGGGATCGCCGTGCGCAACTGCGGCAAGCTCAGGCGCAAGTCAAACAGCGGGAATTACAGTACCGCGCTGCGCAACGGTTATTTGCTGACAAGTATCAATCGGAAACCCAAATAGCGGAAGCCCAAGCAAATTTGGAAAACGCCCGCGCCCGGCTGGAACAAATTGAGACAGAAATTGCTAACGCCACATTACGCGCACCCTTCGACGGTATCTTGGAGGAACGCCCCGTGGAGAAAGGTGATTATGTGTCCATCGGCGATACGGTGGCGCGAATTTTAGAACAAGATCCCCTGGTAATCAGTGGCGATATTGCCCAACAGGATGTTTACCGGGTCAAGATTGGCGCGCCTGGCACCGCCAAATTAGTCACCGGACAAGAGGTAGCAGGACGTATTCGTTATATCAGCGCCCAGGCGGATGAGGCAACCCGTACCTTTCGAGTAGAGCTGGAGGTACCTAATCCAGACAATACCTTAGTGGCTGGCGTCACCAGCGAGATTCATCTACCCATCGAACAACTCACCGCCCATTATCTGCCCATGGGGGTGCTGTCGTTGGACGATGCTGGTCAAGTGGGGGTCAAAACCCATTTTGCGCACCACGCCGGGAGGTGTTTGGGTCGGCGAGCTGCCCGAAACGGTGCGGGTCATTACCGTAGGACAGGGGTTTGTCCATAGCGGGCAACAGGTGGAGCCGGTGGCGGAAAAAGCCGTGGCGGAAACCAAACCGCCGGTGGATGGAGATCCTTCTTGAACACCCTAATTGATGCCGCCATTGCCCGCACCCGGCCGGTGCTGCTGGTGTTAGTCCTGATTTTAGTGGCAGGCAGCGTCGCCTACCTGACCATGCCTAAAGAAGCCGATCCCGATGTGCCCATCCCTTTTGTCTATGTCTCTATGACTCACGAGGGGATCTCCCCGGAGGATGCGGAACGCCTCTTGGTTCGACCCATGGAAAAGGAGCTGCGAGCCATCGAAGGACTCAAAGAACTGACCGCCACGGCGGCCGAAGGATATGCGTCAGTAACACTGGAATTTGAGGCGGGTTTTGATAGCGATCGGGCGCTAAACGATGTGCGGGAAAAAGTAGACATCGCCAAGGTGGAACTACCGGCGGACACCGATGAACCCCTGGTGGACGAAGTTAACGTGGCGTTATTTCCGGTATTGGTGGTGACTTTATCGGGGGAAGCGCCGGAGCGTACCCTGGTCACCTTGGCCCGAGATTTGCGGGATAAACTGGAAGGTCTGGCGGGGGTTTTGGAAGTGGATATCGCTGGGGACCGGGAAGATCTATTAGAAGTGCTCATCGACCCGGTGCGGCTGGAAAGTTATAACCAGTCTCCCGCAGAGATGCTGGAGATAGTCACCCGCAATAATCAGTTGGTGGCGGCGGGAACCCTGGATAGCGGCCAGGGCCGTTTTGCTGTCAAAGTCCCCGGTGTGATTGAAACCTTGGATGACGTGCTAACCTTACCCCTCAAGGTCAGCGACGGCAAAGTGGTGACGTTTCGGGATGTAGCCACGGTGCGGCGCACCTTTAAAGACCCCGACGGTTTCGCCCGGGTTAATGGACGACCGGCGGTGACCTTGGAGATTTCCAAACGGATTGGCGCCAATATCATCGACACCCTGGCCCAAGTACGCACCCTAGTAGAAACGGAACAGGCGGAGTGGCCAGACACCATTCAAGTCAGTTATTCCCAAGATAAGTCCGAAGACATCCGCATCATGCTCAAAGACCTGCAAAATAATGTGATCGCGGCGGTATTGTTGGTGATGATTGTGGTAATGGCGGCGTTAGGCGTGCGCTCAGCGGGGTTAGTGGGTGTGGCCATTCCGGGATCATTTCTAGCCGGTATCCTGGTGCTGAGTATGGCGGGACTCACCTTAAATATTGTGGTGTTGTTTGCCCTGATTATGGCGGTGGGGATGCTGGTGGATGGCGCCATCGTGGTGGTGGAACTGGCGGATCGCAAGATGGCCGAGGGACTTCACCGCCGGGAGGCTTTTGGCGTCGCTGCCAAACGCATGGCCTGGCCCATTATCGCCGCCACCGCCACTACCCTGGCGGCTTTTCTACCGCTGTTGTTTTGGCCTGGGATGATGGGTGAATTTATGAAATATTTACCCATGACCTTGATCGCTACCCTCACTGCGTCCTTATTTATGGCGCTAATCTTTGTGCCAGCGCTAGGCGCTTTAGTGGGGGGACGCAGCGGCGATGTTAAAAACAACTACGAAACTCTAGAGGATTTTCGCTTTGGCTGTACACAAGGCAGCCGAGGCGAGGCGCACGGAATGTACATGCAGTACATGAGCACGCCGAGTCCGAAGGCTAACGACGTGTACGGTCAAATGGGAAATGCTCTAGCAGTGGCGGAAGACGGTGATCTGAGTCGTATTAAGGGTCTGACGGGAAGCTATATCAAGGTGCTGGACTGGGCATTGATTAATCCGGTTAAAGTAACCCTAGGGGCCATTTTGCTGCTCATCGGTGTGTATATTTTCTATGGGCAAGTGGGTAAGGGCATTGAGTTTTTCCCCGACGTGGAGCCGGAGAACGCCATTGTTGAAATCCGTGCCCGGGGAGATTTGTCGGTGGTGGAGCGAGACCAACTGGTGCGGGAGGTGGAGTCACGGGTGCTGGATATGGCTGAATTCACCACCATTTACGCCCGCAGTGGTACTCAGTTCCAGGACGATCTACCGGAAGATGTCATCGGCCTTTTGCAACTAGAGCTAACCGATTGGCAGCAGCGCCGACCGGCCAAAGAAATCCTCGCGGAGGTACGCCAACGGGTGGCTGATCTGGCCGGTATTGTCATCGAAACCCGCAAGGAAGAAGCGGGTCCTTCCGAGGGTAAACCGGTCCAGGTCCAGCTTAGTTCGCGCCGTCCTGAGTTATTACCCGATGCCATCGCCCAGGTCCGGGAAGGTATGAGAAGCCTGGGTGGGTTTGTGGATGTCACCGATAGTCGTCCGATTCCTGGCATCGAGTGGCAAATTCAGGTGGATCGCGCTGAAGCGGGCCGCTATGGGGCGGATATCGCCACCGTGGGCAATGCTATTCAATTGGTCACCACTGGCATTAAGGTAGGTGAGTATCGCCCCAACGATAGCGATGATGAAGTGGATATTCGAGTACGTTTTCCGGTAACCAATCGCAGTATCGAAGACATCGACCGGCTTCGGGTCCCTAGCACCAACGGCACTATCCCGGTGGATAATTTTGTCAAACGGGTGGCTAAACCGCGGGTAGGCACGCTAGAACGAAGTAGCAGCCAACGGGTATTGAGGGTGCAAGCAGATGTGGCAGAAGGTTTATTACTGGATGCTAAAGTGCAGGAACTACGCCGCTGGATCAGCAATGCCGACCTGGACCCGCGGGTAGAAGTCACCTTTAAAGGCGAAGACGAAGATCAGCGGGAAGCGCAAGCTTTTCTCACTAAAGCGTTTGGGATAGCGTTATTTTTGATGGCAATTATATTGGTGACTCAATTCAATAGTTTTTATCAAGCGTTGCTGATTTTAAGCGCAGTGGGATTTTCCACCATCGGCGTTCTATTGGGACTGCTGATTACTCAACAACCCTTTGGGGTTGTGATGAGTGGCGTGGGTGTTATCGCTCTGGCCGGTATCGTGGTCAACAATAACATCGTCCTTATCGACACCTTTAATCAACTGAAAGTTAAGGGGTTAGACACCCATGAGGCGGTCTTGCGCACCGGCGCTCAACGTTTGCGGCCGGTGCTGTTAACAACTATTACCACTATTTTAGGATTGTTGCCCATGGTATTGGGTGTCAATATAGATTTGATCAACCGGGCAATTACCGTGGGGGCCCCTTCCAGCCAATGGTGGACTCAGTTGTCTACGGCGGTGGCCGGAGGATTGGCCTTTGCAACCTTGTTGACGCTGGTGTTAACGCCCTGTCTGCTGATGCTCGGCGAGCGTCAATTTTGGCAACAGAAGTGGGCGGTAATACCTGTCTTAAATCGAGTGCGGAGCGCGTAGAACGCAATCAGTTAAACAAAATTGAGGAGTCTGTGAAAGCAGTTAAGGCGAGCCTTAGGTAGCTCGTGCCGGGGGACGCTGTGAATACGCTCCCTATACGCTTGATGGCGGCCATCCAGGCCGCCAACACCCCCTTCACGAGCCACCCAAGCCCGCCTTTCCCTCGACGAGTGACGGTCACTGACCTAGACTGATGTTATGGCAAACCGCACTACCCCTAATCCTCATGATCTATTTTTCAAAGCCAGCTGGTCACGCCCCGAAGTGGCCAAAGGCTTTCTTGCCCACTACTTGCCCACGGAGGTGCGAGCGGTGCTTGATCTTGACACCCTGACCTTGAGCAAAGCCTCGTTTGTCGATGAGACGCTCAAAGCCCATTACTCCGATCTCCTCTATCAGGTCAAACGCAAGCAGGGAGAAAACGCTTATGTTTATGTGCTGATGGAGCACAAAAGCTACCCCGACCGGTGGACGGTGTTTCAATTGCTACGCTATATAGTGCGCATTTGGGAACGGGAGTTAAAGAAGAAACCCACCCTTTTGCCGGCCATTGTGCCGTTGGTGGTGTATCATGGGGAGCAGGGTTGGAAGGCTGAGTGGAACCTGCGGGCGTTGGTGGATGCCGATGATGTCTTAAGCGCCTTTATACCAGACTTTCACTACCTGGTATGTGATCTCACCCACGACGATCTCTCTCAGCTCCAGGGGCAGGCTACTCTGCAAGTGGCTGTACGATTGTTAAAGTATATCTTTCATCAGGAGTTTGGCGAGCGCCTACCTGAGATCGCCGCTTTCTTCCGAGAGGTGCTCAATCAGACCGATGGTTTAGGTTATTTACAAACCGTTCTAAAATACATTGCGCAAAGTACCGATAAACTTGATAAAACCACCTTACACCAAGTGATACACCAAGCCTTGCCCGAGATAGGAGATACCCTCATGCCGACGATTGCTGAAACATGGTGCCAGGAAGGTCTGCAAAAGGGCCTTGAACAGGGCCTTGAACGGGGCCTTGAACAGGGCCTTCAAAAAGAAATTGCACACGCGCGTGCAGACATATTAGAGATATTAAAAGCACGCTTTAAGACTGTTCCCAAACCCCTTGTAAAACGTGTTGAAACCCTTAATGATCTTGCAAAATTGCGCAAACTACTCACTCAGGCTGCGACAGCTAATTCACTGAAAGCGTTTCAGGAGATGGCATCGCACTGAAACCGGGCTATATAGCCAAGCTGATCCAACTCTACTTTGGAGTGATTAAATAATCCAATGAAAAACTTTTTTTCTATTAGCGTTGCTGTATTGATCTTGTCTACCACAGCGGTTATTGCCGAGACAGAAACGCCCACCTTGGCAGAACTTAAAACTCAATGGAGTGAAGCGGTTGATACCCTCAAAGGCTATTCCGCAGCCCAGCGAGACACAGCGCTGGAGCAAGGCGAAGAAGCTTTAAATATCATGGATAGGTACATTGAACAGCTAGAGGCACGGACCCGAGAGGAATGGGATCAGTTGAGCGAAACCACCCGCGAGAAGCGTGAAAATGCCCTGCGCGGCCTACGTGAGGAACGTAATGATCTAGCCGAGTGGTACGGCGCCATGAAACACAGCTCTGCTAGTGCCTGGGACGAAATGAAGCAAGGCTTTATCGACGCTTATGGAACTCTCAATGAATCATTTGGTGAGGCTTTGGATGCCTTCGAGCGATAATTCATCTCACTTAAATTTTTTTCTCCGGTTGGATTCCCAATGCTCTCAATTGCTCTGCTAATTGTTCAGCACGCAAATGCTCCTGCTCGGCCCGCTGGCGTTCTTGTTCGGCTCGTAAATGCTCCTGCTCGGCCCGCTGGCGTTCTTGTTCGGCTTGCTGGCGTGCTTGACTGACTTTGTCATGTTCCTTTTTGGTCTGCTGACGTTCCTTTTCTAGCGGCGTGGGAATCCAAACGCCCTCTGCATCGTAAAAGCGTAACCAGTTGCGTTGCAAACCTTCATAAACCCCATACCATAGACCTAATCCTAACCCTGCCCCGGTTATCCATAAACGCTGATTTTTAGAGGTTACCTCGTGGTAGTGATCACCTTGGAGCTGGTAATAATGCAGTTCATCCGTGTAACGACTGAAGACTACGTAATAAGGAATGCGTAAAATCTGTTCGTAGACTGTCCATTTGGTCGGTGGTGAATCAATATTGGATGTTGTATTACCCATATCCTCTTTTTCTGTACCGGGGGATAGTAATTCCACCACTAGATAGGGTTGCGCTTTTTCTTGCCAAGTCACATAACTGAGTCGCAGCTCTTTTCCTTCATAAAAACGAGAAACCCCCAACACTGCGAACTAATCAGGTCGCTTATACCAATTGAAATGACGCACGTTATAATAAAGGTTTAAATCAGTAGCGACAAAAAAACGCTCTACCGGGTAGGTTGGCGGTTGGAAAGTTTCCCGCAGCAATTTAGGTTGATAATAATGGAATTCATCGGCCAAACCGGACTCCTCCGGGTTTTCGCTGGGCAGATCATACATAGTGGGCAGGGGTTCTCCGGGAGGCCGCGGAGGATCTGTCTGAGGCGGTAGAGGATCGGGTCGCTGGGTTGATGTTTTAGTCGTCATTTCTCGAAATGAATCCTATTAGCCATTTTGTTCAATGAACGCGATGTTTATCGCGATACCTAAATTTAACATTACTTGTATAACTCACAAACAAGGCTAAGAGTTATGTTAATTTTGAGCCATCGAGGTTGTTGCGCCATAGCTCCGGAAAATACCCTTGCAGCCTTTCAACACGCTATTCAAATTGGCGTAGATGGTATTGAAACGGATGTTCAAATGAGTAAGGATGAACAGCTTATTCTGTTCCACGACCGTTTACTACCCGATGGACGTACCGTGACAGCACTGACTCAAGCTGAGCTGAGTGATGCGGTGGGCCATCGAGTTCCCACCCTTGAGATGGCGCTTAACATCCCTGGAAATATCCTATGGAACTTGGAAATTAAAAACCCATCGGTTTTGGAGCCTTTCATTAAAACCTTAAAACCCTTTTGCCATTTAAAACGTTTCTTGATCACCTCCTTTTGGCACCCTGTGATTGAGCAAGTGAGTCAACGTCTTGCTGTTGATTGTGGGGTTTTAGTGGATCACCGCCCGTTTGAACAAGCATCCTATCCGCTAGGTTGGTGGCCTAACAATAGCAAATGCCTTAATACCATCGTCTGGCACTATCCGGTGATAGACGGTGGCCTTGTGGAACAAACGACCCGATGGGGCATTCGAAATTTTGTTTATGGCGTAGTGACCGAGAGTGACTGGCGCCATTGTGTTGAACTAAAAATCGACGGCGTTATTACGGACTACCCTAAAATTTTATTGGCTAAGCGTAAACTGTTGACAACAGACCAATCACCTCGATAAAACATTTTTATTTGATCAGTTCAAGATTAGCCAGCGCTTCTTTTGCTACACTTAGATTTCCGAGCTACTTGCTGTCGTCATTCCTTTGCAACCACTTTATGTCTCCAAACCTGCCGGTAATACTGGCATATATCATTGCCAAAAACACAATTCCAACAACCCCATATAACATCTCTGTCTGAGGTAGTTCCAATACCCCAAGGGTCAACCCGGAAATCAAACACCACAGAAGCGGGATCGTCGCCATCAACCACAATCGCCATCCGCTCAACAGGAGCAGCACCAAACCGAGGCTGAACACCGCCGTAGGATCAGGGTGAACGCCAATTATCTCCACCTGGGACCAGTCGGTGCGGCCGATCCGGGTCAGCAGCGGCCAACCGAGACCGGCGATACAGAGCAGTAATCCTGACCAGTGCAAAGGCGCTCGTTTTGTGAAATTGCCGTGGACAGAGAGCATAGTAAGCAATAGCGCCTGGATATAAAAGGCTTTAGCAAACCAATGCCCTGCCCAGTTGAGATTGGCATAAAACTGCCATAAAAAGCTGTACCCTACCCATCCCCAGATCAGCGCTAATAACAGACCGGCGGTGCGACGCCGCCCCGTCAGTGTTAAGGCAACTAGGCTGAGGGCAAAAACCAACATGAGTATATGTAGTGGCCAGTAGGTTTCGTTTACCCGCGCAAGCAGGCTTAGGTACACCTCGTGGGTGAAGGGAATAAAATCCCCGATAGCATAGCTGCTCCATTCCATCCTCACAGGGATTCGATATGGCGGATCATACGCTGACGCAATTTGGCGTCGGGCATAGGGCCATAACCGGCCTGCATGTTTTCATTCATATGCGCCACTTGGGTAGTGGCGGGAATGGCGCAGGTGATGGCCGGATGGGAAACCACAAACTTGAGCAGAAAATCAGCCCAGGTTTGGCAATTAAATTCAGCGGTTGCCCAGGCGGGAACCCGTTGCTGCTGTTTGAGCGTTTTGATCAAGTTGCCGCCATCGTAGGGCCGATTGGCAATTACGGCGATGCCTTTTTCACGGGCCAGCGGCAGCAGCCTTTGCTCCACCTCACGGTGGGTTATATTGTAAGTGAGCTGGACAAAATCCAGGTCTTCATTGGCCATCACTTGCTGCAATTCATCGTGACGCCGTCCGTGGGAGGTGGTGATACCTACGTAACGGATTTTTCCCATCTGCTTCATCATCTGCAGAGCAGGCAGGTTTTCCCGCCAGCTCAGTAGGTTGTGTATCTGTATCAGATCAAACCGCTCAACCCCCCAGGACGCCGCCTGCTGTTCGACTTCCGCCCGACTTTGGTCGGCGTCATGGGACCAAACTTTATCCGCTGCAAACAGCTTGTTAGGCTTACCCAACCGAGTCAGGGCAAAGCCTAATACTTCAGCAGACGAGCCATACATGGGAGCACAGTCAATTACCCTACCACCCTGGGCAAAAAAAGCGTTCAGAACTTTAGTCCGCTCCAGCCGCAACTGGGGATCACTGCCCACATTAAAGGTTTGCCAGGTGCCCATACCGATCACTGGGATGTTTTCACCGGAAGCCGGTATGGGTTTAAGCAGCATCCGGCCAGTGTCGGCCAAAGCCTGCCAAGGCGTCAGCAGGGAAACTGACAAACCACCCCCCATCAGCGTGAGAATATGACGGCGAGTCAAACCAGTGATCATGACTTGTTCTCCCGGTTAATGTTGTAGTGAAAAGCACGCAGGCGATTTTGACCAGTGGGTGATAAAGATCAGGAAGTGAAATTTATTTGTTAATCAAATCGTCAGCCGGATTAATCGTCACTTCAGTAAGTAGTTTGCCAGCTTCTTTGGCGGATAGCGCCTGACTAAAATAGTAACCCTGCGCCTCATTACAGGCTCTTGCTTCTAAAAAAGCCCGCTGTTCTTTGGTTTCTACTCCCTCGGCAATGACCTTAAGATGAAGATGGTGAGCAAGGGCGATAATGGCTTGAGTCAACATGGCGTCATCGGGGTCAGTGACAATATCGCGTACAAAGGATTTATCAATTTTGAGCCAATCTACTGGCAAACGCTTGAGGTAGCTAAGACTAGAGTAGCCGGTGCCAAAGTCATCGATAGCCAGCCGCACGCCTTTTTCCTTAAGAGTGCGTAAGGAAATACTTTATGCTGACAAATGAAATTATTATTATCGCAAGATAGTTAACCAGGGAAAAGCCGCTTTAACCAAGATGGTAAGCGCCATTCCCGTTAACCCCGAGGTGACGAACAAATTGAGTCCCGTATGCGGCATAAACTTTAATATGTCGAAGAACTGAACTAGGCTGGTTGCATATGAGCGTCGCGCCGGTTCTTTAATTTCTGCATGCTGTAAACAAGGGCAAATAAGCCAATACCTATAAGCCCTAATATATGGTTAGGATGATAGCAGAGGAATGTTCCAACCGCGAAAATCAACCATTCTAACAGGGTCGTTTTGCGAATTAGATAACCCATCGTTAGCGCCGAAAAAGCCAGCGTACCGATGATGGCGCTGATAAAGGCTAGGCTAATGTCAAGCCAATTACCGTAGAGCAGAATAGCGGGCTGGTAAGCAAATAAAAAAGGAACCACATAAAGCAGCTTGGCAAATTTGAACGCCGTCCAACCCGTTTTCCAGGGATCAGACCCAGCAATCGCTGCACCTGCGTAGGCGGCAACGCATACCGGCGGTGTAATATTGGAGTCCTGGCTAAACCAGTACACAATCATGTGTGAGGCAATGGCCATGGAAGCGGCTGAGTGGCCAGGAATGCCAGCCGCGGTAAGCATTTCGATCATGGCAGGCACGGCCAGCACAGCGACAATCAGATAACTCGCGGTAACCGGCACTCCCATACCTAACACGAGAGAAGCAATGCCAACTAGCAGAATAGACAGGGGTAGATTACCTTGCGAGAGTGAAATGATAATGTCGGAGAATTTTAAACCAATGCCCGTTAAGCCAATGGTGCCAACAATAATACCGATAACCCCAACCGTCGCACCGATTACTAAAGTATTTTTTGCGCCGCCTACCGTGGCTTCCCAGGTCTCTTTAGGTCCCATGCGGTATTCTGGATCAAGCCAACTGATGGCAATACAGGATAGCGTCGCCCAAAACGCCGATAGCCCTGGTGAAAATCCCATCAACATCAGTACCACGATGATGACCAACGGCAGGGATTTAAACCAATGTTGTCCAAACACATGACTGGCGGAACCCAGGTTCTCATCCATGAGACCTTGAATATTTTGTTTTTTCGCCTCGAAGTGAATCATGGTCAACACAGAAAAAAAATACAGCAGCGCTGGAAAGATGGCCATCTTCATGATGTCGACGTAGGGCGTTTCTGTTAACTCAGCCATCAGAAAGCCACCTGCACCCATAATGGGTGGCATAAACATGCCACCGATAGAGGCTGAAGGCTCTATCGCGCCGGCCACATGAGGCCGAAATCCTGCGCGCTTCATGAGGGGAATGGTAAATGATCCGGTCGAGACGGTGTTGGCGATGGCAGAACCCGATACCGACCCGAAAAAAGCGGAAGCAATTACCGAGACTTTAGCGGGACCACCGGCTGTTTTTCCAGCCAGGGCCATGGGCCAGTCGATGAAAAACCGCCCGACCCCGGACTTTTGTAAAAAAGAGCCGAAGAAAATAAATAGTATGACATAGGTCACTAACACATTGGCCATGACCCCAAACACGCCATCCTGCTCCATGAACAAAGTGATGGCCATACGTTCGAGGCTAAACCCCCGGTGGGTAAAAGGTTCTGGAAAATAGGATCCAAATATTCCATAAACAAGGAAAAATACACCCACTAACGTCATCGACCAGCCTAATACGCGACGGCATACCTCCAGCGAGAGCAAGATACCCACAATGCTAACCCACATATCCGTAGGAGTTTCATTACCGGAACGGTAGTTAAAAGCCTCATATTCCCACATAAAGTAACTGACTGCACCGATGGCAAGCAGCGCTAGAGCCATGTCGAGGATGCTAGGGCGGTTACCTAGTGCGCCACGCCTGCTGGGGAAATATAAGAAGATCATGACGTAAGTCACGAGGACGTATATGCCAAGATGGTATTGGGTGTCAGCGGGTTTTACGCCAGCGGCGTAAAAATAAAAAACCACCATAAAAGCACCCAGGAGCGAACCCAGGTAGCCCCAATAAGGACTGAGCTTGCGAACTGATTTCGACTCTTTGGCTAAGGCTTGTTCCAATTTTGCTTTATTTTCAGCGTCGTCGCCTTCGAGCAGGGGTTCATCGGTAGACAAGGGCGTTCCAGGTTTGGCGGTACTCATGGGTGTTGATCCTTCCCAGAGGAAAAAATTGAATGGGGTTGCTGATCGCGTTATTTTCCCAGTATCAATACAGCAGCACCGGACGCTGAGTAGCCCGGTACTGCTGCTTCAGGATATAACTTGAATATCTACCTATTACTTACTGGGCAGCCACGGAAACGTCGAGACCATGCTCCTGCCAAAATTTAGCTGCTCCAGCGTGAACAGGAATTGCAACACCTTTGAGTCCATCTTCAACACCCATGGACTTAGCCGTACTCTTGGCGGCCACCATGTGCTTGAGACCCTCGGGAGTATAAATGGATTGGACTGATTTATAGACTAAGTCATCGCTCACATCGCTATTGCTGGCCCAATAAGCCGCATCCTGAAACGACTTAACAGGTTCATCTTGGTTAGAGTACGTGCCTGCGGGAATTTCCATGGGTTCGTAAAAAGGATATTCCTCGTAAAACCCGGCCTCTTCAGCATCGACACCCACATCAATAAGATCGATGTCGTCGCGGGCAGCAGCTTCAATAACCGAGGCATTAGGATAGCCAACAAACACCCAGAAAGCATCGATTTTGCCGTCGTTAAGAGCAGCAGCAGCGGCTGAGTAACCGAGAAATTGTTTTTCGATCTTGTCCCACAAACCCAGCTGGGTAAAAAAGCGTTCCGCGGCGGCCGCGGCCCCAGAACCGGCATTACCCACGGCAACCCGTTTGCCCTCTAGATCCTTAGCGGATTTATAGCCATCTTCGGCCCGCGTGACTAAATGGGCCGGTGCGCCGTATAAAAAAGAAACTGCCCTAACATTTTCATATTTGTTGTCATCTTGAGGAAGACGTCCTTCACGACCTAGATAAGCGTCGCCGGAGTAGACAATACCGAAGTCGATTTCACCCTTATTCAAACGTTTTAGGTTGGCTGTGGAACCGCCCGATCCCTCCGAGGACACTTCAACGTCATCCAAGTTTTTGGAAAGATAAATAGCCATGGCATTAGCGATATAGTTAAATGTCCCGCCCACCGGACCTCCGCCATAAGCAAGATAATCTTTGGCTAATACAGTCCCAGACCAAGCTGCAGCGACAAGTGCTAACGCGGTAAAAGCTGTTAGTCTCCAATTGAGTTTCATGATTCATTTCTCCTCTCGCAATATTTATTTTTTATTGATAGGAGTTACGCAATTGAAAGTTTAAGTTGTTGATTTTTATGAAT
>CAZGON010000060.1:11043-20338 GCA_964527085.1 uncultured Candidatus Competibacteraceae bacterium | reverse complement strand
ACGCTTACTGGAGACACAGCCTATCACAGGATAATTATCCAGAACTGACGTTAATAACAATTTATCAACGTGAGCGCATTACCGCATTTAACTGTGTGAACTACTCAACAACTAAAGATTGTTGAGTAGTTCACACGGTTTGCTATCTTTAAACCATTTAAAGCATACAATTTGATCTAATGAATTAACCTTTTAACGGCTACGACTGGCAGGCAACAACGTATTAGCAGAGGCTGCCGTTTGATTAGCTGGCGGTTCAGGCAATTGGGACCACACTAAAAACCCGGTTACCGCAATGGCAATCGCCGCCAGCCCGGCGTTTCCTCCATAACCGAAATGTTCGTAGGTGATTCCCGCTAACGCCCCACCGAGACTACCCCCCAGATGACCGCTAGCAACCACTAAACTCAACAACGCGCCACGGCGATGCTCGGAGACCAAAGCTGTCAATAGGGCCTGGAGGGGACTTAAACGCAAAGCAAATAAAGCCATGGTTGTAAAATAACCGACCCCCACTAAGACGGGACTGAACGATAACGTAGGTATAGTGGCAAACAACACGGCGCTGGCGAGACAGGAACCCACCACCAAAGGTTTACGCCCTACTCGATCAGACCAACGGCCCGCCAGTGGCCCAAAAAGCACATGGGCAACACCACCAAAAGCCAGCAAACCAGCCACTTGAGCCGGCAACATATGCACTTGAGTTTCGGCCCAGGTGGGAAAAAAAGCGATCATCGTAGAGAGAGCAAAAAACAGAAACCCGTAGGCAATAGCAGCACCGAAGACGGCAGGTCGACGAAGTAACACTTCATAGGCGTGCAGCATGGAACGAACCGACAAGGACGTGGACGAGCGAGTTACTGGTGGTTGCGGCAATGCCATAAACACCAGTGCAAAAGCGGCCCCTGCGATACTGGCAAATAATAGAAATGGAGCGCGAAAGCCGTATGTTTCCGCCATCACGATGCCGGTGGGTACAGCGACGATCTGACCGATGGCAAAACCACTCATAACCCAACCGTTGGCCCAACCCCGCCGCTCATAGGGAAAGAAATCACCCACATAGGCCACCGCTGCACCGGTTAGCACGCCACCGGCCATCCCTGCTAAGACCCGTACTGCCAGCAGCACGGAAAAATCCCATGCCAAACTATGTAAAGCCAGGGCAACGCTCAAAAGCCCAGTACCCCATAGTAAAATAATCCGCCGCCCCATCCGGTCAGACACCGGTCCTATAAGCAACCCAAACAAACCCATGGAAGCGGCGTAGCTGGCAATCAACACCCCTTGTAAAGCTTCTGGCACCTGTAGCACTTCCTGAATTCGGGGCAGTAGGGCTGGAATAATCATCACTTGACTACTGGAAGCCAGCACCATCAACCAAAGCGCTAAAAGCACAAGCAAGGCTGGTTTACCGTGAGCCAACGTTTTCAATCATTGACCCCCTGTTGGATCTCCGTGAATAAGTCACCATAAGCACGCAACTGTTGGTCGAGGGTAAAGCAACGCCGCACCGTGTCAAAACAGCGTCGCCCCAATGCCTGCCGCAGCGTCGTATCCTGCGCCAAGCGTAGCACTTGCTGAGCAAGCACCGTCACATTACCCACTGGCGCTAGCAATGCTTTGGACAAAGCCGGTTCAAGGGCGGAAATTACTTCTTCCATACCCCCACAGCGGGTGCCGATGACCGGTAGTCCACAAGCCATGGCTTCCAACGCCGACAAACAAAAAGATTCCGATTCACTAGTGACTAGCATTGCGTCACACTCCTGCAATTGATCCCGCAGGGCAGCCGGAGACAGTTTGCCAGTGAAACGCACCCCTTGAGCTAAATTTTTAGACGCTGCATAGTCTTGCGCCTGCTTGCGCAAAGGGCCATCGCCTATCATGGTCAATTGCGCCGACGCACCGGACTGACGTACCCGAGCAAGCACATCAATGGCATCCAGCGGCCGCTTGATGGGACGAAAGTTAGACACATGACATAGAGTGAAAAATTTTTTTGGTTTATTCAAAACCGCCTGCTGGGGTCGAAACAGATCAAGATCTACGGCGTTATGCACCACGAGGGGGCGTTCGTCCAAGTCCAAAGCCGCGACAGCCTGATCGGCGAGCCAATGGGAAACAGTCGTCACCCGATCACAGGCCATTATCCTGCGGCGCAAGTCAACCCGATACTGGGGATCACGGCCAAAACCAGTGACGTCAGTGCCATGCAGCGTCAAGCAAATCTTTAAGCGCCGATCCTGCCTCGCCAAGTAGGATTGAGCCAGTAAGGCAGCCTCTACGAGACCCACCGCATAATGAATACTCAACACCGACGCCTGCGCAGCAGCTATCTGGGTGGCAATGGCATAGGCCAACGGCTTCACCCAGCGGACATCGTAGGGCGTAGGAGAACGCGGAATGGGTACAGCGGCATAGCGTAGATATCTGTCGCAATCGCCTCCCCACAGAGGCGCAGGACTGCTCAGCAAGGTGACTTTAGCGCCTCGTTTGGCAAGGTTGCGCGCCATATCGGACGCCACCTTGCCACTCCCACCCAAACCACCAAGCCCCATAACAGCAAGCCGCAAAGAAGCTAACCCCGTGTACATCGCCCAGGAAGACAAACGGCTCTCGTCTAAATTGCTAAATGGCCACGCTGAAACTACCATCCGTCAGTCTCCCGTAATGTCACTAAACGGGTGACACCCTCACTGTGAATCATGGACAACAAACCCGGTATTATCGAAACCCCATAGCGAGCTACTATCTCGGCGACACTCATGCGGCGTTCTTGGTCACGCATATGGGGACCCACCTGTTTCCAAGCAGCGACGCCTAAAGAATTCTGGCGTCGCCCCTCCCGCAGCAGGGTACCCGCTAGACTACCCAGCACCCTAGCTACTTTAATGAGCGGCCAGGTAGAAGGGGGCCTCCCCCTTTGTTGAGCACTTTTTAGCTCCCAGCACAACGCCAGCAACCATTCGGACACCTGGGCGACGGCGCAGTTCAGGGCCTTGCAGGGACGCGGCTTATTCCAGTTTATTAGCGCGGTAAATAATAGATTCAGCTGCGCCGCAATATCTTTTTCAAGAGATTCAGTAAGCGCCATTGCCATTAAGTCAGCACGGATACTTTTTGCCAGTCGATAACAACGTTCCTCAAGGGTCCTAAAACCATCACAGATAATTTTAATGGTCTCTGGAAGACCGCTGCGACCTAATTGAATCCAAGGGTTAATGTCACTTAGCAAGGCAGCAGCACCGCCAGCCTCAGCAAGGGCGTCTGCGGTAGTGGCGTCCATGAGGTTAAAAGAAGGCCGTGGAACACTGTAAGGCATGGCTATTTCAGCCCATTCATAAAGTGCCGGAAGCTGCTCTAAATAGCGCCGCTCGGTCGGACCTGCCATATAAGCAATGGTAGGTAAAAGAGCATCCTGGCAGAGCGGGCGTAACAAGACGCTGGGAGTAAATCGTTCAGGTTGTGTGTTCAGCAGTTGGCGCACTTCACCCTCACTGAAGGATTCTCCCCCACCTTGAATAACAAAACCCTCTACGGCGCGTTTTAGGCGACGTCGATGACCCTTTCCATCCGTAAAAAACACCTGCAATACATCGCGCTCTGTATTGACTGTTTCGACTTGTCCCTGGGCCAACAACCTTGCTCGTCCTTGGGCTAAAGCAGCCTGACAACCGGCAGCATCAAACAAGGTTCGCTCTATAATAGGCCGGGTGAGAGTTGCTACAGCTCGCGAGCTAGGATCAAGGATCACCAATCCTAGCGCACCCGTAAGAAACCCAAGCCAACCCGCAAAAGCCTCAGCCAACGTCGCGTCCGGGCGATAACACTGGCGTAATTGAGCGAGTACTTGGCGGCCATAGGGGTATTTTGTCAGGATGCTCTCTGCCTGGTGGAGCAAATTGTCGATATTCACTCCCAATGGCAACCCACCGACTGGCTTGCTTTGCATTGGAAGCCCTAGGGTCAAGACCTCTTGCGCACCGGCATCATCAAACAGGGTCACTCGCTGAACCTCATCCAGATCGTGGTCATAGCTGGCCAACCAAAACACAGGCACGGCAGGAATACCCAGAGCATCTAGACGACCAGCTAGGGCGACAGCGCCGAGGGCTTTATGGAGGGTAAAAACAGGCCCCCCTAAAAGACCCACCTGTTGCCCTGTCACCACGGCGACCGTGGTGGGCGCCCGCAAACGCTCTATATTTTTCAGTACAGCTTGACCAACACCCTGTGCGGTAGCCTGGTCGTACAACCCATTAACCAACGTTTCACGGGAACCGCCACGGCGACAAAGAACCTCATAGGCAACCCGCCATTGCTGAGAATTCAGTGCCTTATCGGACAGATCATTAGCCGATGGGGCGCTAAGGGCTATGGCGGTGGGCAACGATTGCCTCTGGCGTACTTGTATTCTCCGATAGCTCTCAAATCGAGCATTGGGTGACCTTTCTTTGAGAGCTACTATCAACCGCTCGGTGGAATACTGTTGACTGGGATAGCAACGCAACGCCGCCAATTTACGTTGCGGATCGATCTCTACCGCCACAATCTCATCAACCGGTTGATGGTGGGGCACTAGAGATCGCTGTTCAGGCACCGCCCACGGCTCAAGTTGAGCACTATCGGCATAGGTTTTATCGGCAGCCAGATGAAACGCTACCAGTCCAGCAACGCCTATGGCCAGATGGTGACCATGGAGGGAATAATTTGGGTCCACATCCGGATCGAAGGTCAGCAAAATCCGCGGGCGATGACGGCGAATAGCGGTCACTGCCGCATTTAGAATCAGCTCCAGTCCCCACCGGCGTAAGGTATCCGCCGCCGTTATGGGTTGACTGCGAAATTGTTGATCCCGGTATTTGCCAAAATCGGCAAACCCAAGCTGTTCTACCGACGCAATCCCGAGAGTCTTTGCCGCTTGGCGTAACTCCCTAAAACGTTGTCCCGCTTGCGACGCCATTTTGCTCTGGCGTCCACCAGCGCCGTCAGTGGCTACCACCAAATGCACACGCTGGCCTGCTTCCGTCAACCCAGCGATAAGGCCACCCGCATAGACAGTTTCATCATCCGGGTGTGCCGTTAGCAACAGGACATCGCATTTAGACTCGCCGTTATTCGTCACTTGTGCCGTGATATCAGGCAATGGAAGTTTTTGTGGTTCGAGATTACCGTCTTCAAGTTGCCGTTGGAGAACCTGCAGCAACTGTTGATTAGCCTGGTGAGCCGTGGCGGCATCGCTATGCTTGATAATTCGCTGGGTAATCATGAGGGGACGTTGCGCAAGGGTATACAAACGTTCCCGATCCACACAAGCACACCGGTCGATATCCTGCAGCGCTTTTGGCAGTAGTCTTGCGGATTTTGGGCAACGGCTGACAAGTCGTTGGTAAATAACAGGATCGTCCCGCTTACCACCGTCGTAATAGGCCACGAACGATTGATGATCGACAATCTGTAAACCCAACCCCTCCACCATGGTTTCTATAGCTTGGGCTTCATGGAGATGGGTTGCGTTGCTGAATGCCCGAGACTGAACCGGTATATAGGTAAAGGCCAAAACACCCCCTGGTGACAGCATTGCCCGCAAATCAGCAAGGGTATTTTCAAGTACATGGGCAAAATGCAAGGCGCCACAACTGATAACGAGATCAAAGGAAGCTTTTACTAGACCCACTTTGGTGAGCGGATCATCAAAATTATATTCCAACAAGGCATGGAACTGCGGCCAATTCGCTTTAGCCTGTTGTAACATCGCCTCTGCTATATCCAACCCAATAACACAAGCCCCAGCTTTGAGGTAAGGCGCGCTAGCTTGACCGGTGCCAACACCCACATCGAGTACTCGTAACGGTGAGGTGGGTGGCCTATAGGGCGTTGTCGCGGCGAGAAGATACTGGGGAGCCGACCATTCAAACTGCGCCGTGCGGGCATCGTAGTCTAGCGCCCAAGCATTGTAGCGCTCACGAGGCGCTGGTGGCTGCATCTCGGCTTGAGGTAATTGACAATGCGGGTCTGCCATGATTAAAAACGAAGATTAAAGATATTACCGACAGGTTTTTCCAGGTTGCCACTCATATCTTCTTGAGCCGTAGCAAAACCATCCTCAAAAACATTTCTTAGTGGGGTTGACGCCACCAAAGAAGTGCCAGGTATACCTTCGTCAGATTGTTGGAATCCAGGAAAAAACGCTTCTTTGAATCGCTCCACCCAGGATGACGTTAGTGGTTGATAACCCAGATCTTGCCCATAGAGAACTGGTGAAATTGTGGCCATAAAAAGCAGCACAGCAATTGAACTTATAAAATGACGCATGACACTGTTCTCCCAACTCGATGGTTGCAAACAATGCCATTAGGTTAGTCAACGCCGTGTGAGGAAGGTGTAAAAAAAAAGTGAAAAAAAGATCAAAACAAAAAATTCCTTGTGCTGTACTTGTGCGCTGCTAAAAGCTTCCCATGTAGCAACAAACTTCCTACCCTCCTCTTTTTCCCTGGATTTCGTTGAACTTCATCCGGGCTACTTGTGCTGTCAGTTAATTATTTGGTGCATAAAATGCACCCTACGCAAATCCATTCGGGCTACTTGCCCAGAGCATCTGACGGCGGGCTACACTTGTCAACCCCAATCAAGTATGCGGAACGGGACTGGGTAGCTTGTGAAAGGGGTGTCGGCGGCCCGGAAGGCCGCCGTCAAGCCTCCAGGGAAGGATTCACGGCGTCCCCTGGAATAAGCTACCAGTTCCGTTATGCCCACCAAATGGCGATAAACCTCGATTAATGCGGTTAGTAGGCTAAATTTTCCTCAGATTTCGTTACACTCCATCCGGTTTAGCTGCTGGATTCCCGCCTGCGCGGGAATGACGATGACCCTGGAACATATTCATCCTACCTTGGAGCTGGATTCCCGCCTGCGCGGGAATGACAGTTGTGCCTGCGCGGGAATGACGTTTCTACCTCGCCCACGCAAACAACACGGCGTCACTCCCTACACGGCTAAGTGGCAGGCTGCTCCGTAACACCGAGAGTAGTATGCAAGCGTTGCACAACCCCCCCATCGAGTCCTAAACCGTCCGCCAAACGTTGCAAATAATCCCGTTCGGCCTGAGTGTCCACTTCAATGGCCAGCAGTGACGCCGCGTACACCTCGGCGGCCACCTGGGTATTAGGTACCTGACGAACAAGTCCGTCCAAATCCAAGGGTTGGCGCATTTCACTGAGCACAAAGCTAAGCCCCTCGGAGTCTGTATCAGCATCTTGGAGTTTACCCAAAATATTTTGGGTTTCCGTTTCGTCGATCTGGCCGTCTGCCTTGGCAGCATTAATCATAGCCTTAAGAATCAATGTTCCTGTTACTGCCAACTCTTGTTCCTCTGCGGGATTGGCCGGTGGTCGCAAACCCAACGGAACCTCCGCTGAAGAACCAGTTGATATACCCTCCGACGGCAGAGATTGGGTTGGTGTATCATCAGCTACTACGGATCGATTACGATTTTGCAGCGCATCCAGCGCTAAACCACCCAACAATGCTAGAGCACCGCCCCCCAACGCCCCCTTCGCCGAGCGCCTGCCACCCCCCAGCAGCGCACCGGCTAAAGCGCCAAGCCCACCGAGAGCCGCTGGATTACCGCTTCTGGCCTCGCGACCTGTGTCGCCAAAGGCACTCTGCGCGGCATTGGCCAAATTACCCAGCACACCGCCGCCACCTGTGCCAGCGCCACTTGAACTCTTACTGAGTAGCTGATTAAGCAGTCCTCCGGACTGCCCCAAACCCCGTTTGCCCAGGGCATGTTCCATCCGCCGCCCCCCCGATTGGGACAAATTTTTCTGCATAAACGCGCCAAGTAATTCATTGACATTAAACATCGTGTTGTCCTCTCAAGCTTTTATGGTCTCAATACACACTTTCGTTAAACTAAACCTTGAGAATAGTATCTGTTAACTAGCATTACCGTGACACTTATATCTAATATGAAATCCTTATGGAAAGGATCATACCCTTACTAAATCGTTTAGCAAAAGGCGACGTATGTATTTTTTTAGGCCACCAAATACGCATCATATCCAAACCTTTATTGCCCAACAAAACACCCTTTTCTGGTCCTATACACAGATCGGCGCGACCCATCTACACGTTAATCAGATGCCTTGTCACCTTCCCAACGATTTTATGTTAGACCATCATCGCACTAAACTGGGTACCGGTTTGGCGTGCTTTAATCGTGCTAAAACAGCGCTTACTCAGTGGCGTATGTTCAACCTACCTTGGTTGCAGCTTTTTCCTATCACCACGCCACCCAGCGAGAACCAGGTAGTGGTCATCCTGGCCAAGGGACCTGGTATCTGGTCCCTCAATGCGGCGCGAATCGTTTATCTTTTAGATATCCAAGGGTCCGTGGAACGCTATGGGTTTGCCTATGGCACGCTGCCAGACCATGCTGTTCAAGGTGAAGAACGCTTTTCTGTGGAATGGCATCACCAAGATGACTCAGTCTGGTATGATTTATTAGCGTTTTCGCGACCGAGTCAGCGCTTGGCGCGCTTAGGATATCCCTATATGCGCGGATTGCAACGCCGCTTTGCGGCCGACTCTCGGCGCACTATGCTAATGGCAACACGACAGGATTAACTTTTTTCCGGCACGGAGTTTCCATGTATCGCCCGTATCGCCTGTATCGCTTTTTATTTGTTTTTTTATTCAGCCTTTCTTGGTGTGCCCACGCTTTTGATGATCCCGCTAGCGCCGTCGCCGCCTCTCAGTATCGACAACAGATTCAATCCAGCCACGCCCAACAGAAAATCGATGGCCCGGCCGCACTCCGTAAAGCGAAACGCTATGCTCGGCAAAAATTTTGGCCAGACGCTATCGATGCTTATGAACAAGCCATTGCCGCCGATGTAACCAATACCCCTGTGTGGTTGCGGTTAAGCTATGCTTGGCAATTTGTTAAAACTCAACAGCCGCAACAACGAGAACGCCCCCTCCAAGCTGCCTACAATGGCTATCGCGTCGCCCAGACGGCGGATGACAAAGCCCGCGCTCTATTTCGCCTCGGCGGTCTCTATGAGCAGCGTAAACAATCAAAACTGGCCATGGCCGCTTTTAAAGAGGGTTTAGGTTTAAAAGATAGCCCTTCAATCGCTGAGCGCTATGCCCAAATGGTGGAGGCTCATCGGTTTCAGATTAAAGGTGTCGATGTGGCGGCGGATAATGCCATCCCGAAAATCTGTTTACGCTTCTCAGGCCCGTTAAAAAAAGATCGCCAGATTCACTACAACGATTTTTTGCG
>CAZGON010000060.1:0-11033 GCA_964527085.1 uncultured Candidatus Competibacteraceae bacterium | reverse complement strand
GCATTGAACCCGCCATCCAGGCCGAAGTGAATGCTCAGGGAAACCGCCTTTGTATTGAGGGCGGTCGCCATGGCCAAAGTTACGCCATCACCGTCCGACCAGGTATTCCCGCCGCCAATGGCGAAAAAAGCCGCGCCAGCGAGACCTTTACGGCCCAGGTGGGTGACCGCCAGTCTAGGCTTGGTTTTCGCGGCAATGCTTATGTGCTGCCTCGACAAGGCAGTCAAAATCTCCCTTTGACCAGTGTCAACGTAACGGCTGCTAAGTTGACCCTGCTGCGTATTAATGACCGTAATCTGACCCAGCAAATCAACCTACGCCAAATCACCACCACCTTAAGCGGTTACAGTATCGATCAACTTCTCAATAAATCGGGTGAACAGCTCTGGGAAGGGGAAATGGTGATCGAAGGGAAACGTAATCAGGAGATCACCACCGCCATTCCCCTTAGTAAATTACTGGCCCGCCCACAACCAGGCATTTATGTCATGGTGGCGGAACCCGCAGACAAAAAGGTGGCTAGCCAGCAAGATCGCGCCACCCAATGGGTTGTGATTTCCGATTTAGGGCTGACCACCTTCTCGGGTGAAGACGGCCTTAACGTTTTTGTACGGTCGCTGCGTAGCGCTCTCCCCCTAGCCCAAGTAGAGCTGCATTTATTTGCCCGCAATAACAAACGCCTCGGCAAAATCGTCACCAACAACACCGGTTATGGACGTTTTGACCCAGGTCTATTGCGGGGTAAAGGCGGTTTAGAACCGGCTGCATTGATGGCCTATGGCGAAGCAACGGATTTTAATTTCTTAGACCTGACCCGGCCTGCCTTTGATCTTAGTGATCGGGGCGTGGAGGGTCGCGCCGCGCCGGGTCCTATGGATGCTTTTCTGTATAGCGAACGGGGCGTTTATCGGCCCGGAGAAGCGGTGGAGTTAATGGCTTTGCTACGGGACACCCGGGGGTATGGGGTAGCGGATATGCCTCTCACCCTTAAAGTGATTCGCCCGGACGAAGTGGAAGACCAACGTTTGGTGCTTACCGATCCTCAGGCGGGGGGCTATCATACCACCCTGCCGTTAGCCAGTAATGCCCGCACCGGTGCCTGGACAGTGCGGGCTTATACGGACCCGGACGCTAAACCAGTGGGGCAACTGACATTTCAAGTGGAAGATTTTGTTCCCCAGCGTCTAAAGCTGGAACTGGCGAGTAGCGCCAATGTGTTGCAACCGGGTAAAGCTGCCCAAGTGGAGGTGGCTGGCCATTTCTTGTATGGGGCTGCGGCAGCTAATCTTAAAACCGAAGCAGAGCTAATCCTCCAGGAAGACAGCAACCCCTACCCGGATTATCCAGGCTACCAGTTTGGGTTGCTGCAGGACCGCTGGGACGCCAAACGCTATCCGGTGGATTTAATCGGCACCGATGCGCACGGTAAGGCGCAGGCAACCATCAAGCTCACTACCCTTCCTGATATTAACCGACCCCTGCAAGGACAATTGCGGGTCTCCCTATTCGAACCCGGTGGCCGACCGGTTAATCGCACCTTGAATCTCCCCTATCGCTACCAACCCTTCGCCATCGGTATCCGCCCCAAATTCAAAGACGACGGCATTGACATAGGCCAGCCCGCCAGCTTTGACATCATTACTCTAGACAGATCTGGGCAACGCCAGCAAGTGAGTGGTTTAAAAACAGAATTTTATCGGGAAGAGTATGAATACTACTGGTATTTTAATAATGGCCGGTGGGATTATAAACAGATTCTTCGCGATAGCGAACCGCTAACCGGCCAAACCGTTGATGTAGACCCCGCCAAACCTGCCCAGGTGACGTTAGAAGGGCGCGACTGGGGCAATTATCGCCTGGATGTGTTCGACCTCAAAACCGGAGTTGCTTCCAGCGTTCGTTTTCAGGTGGGCTGGTTCGCCCGGCCTGGCGACGGCGATAGCCCGGATCAGTTGCAAATCACCTTGGACAAACCCCGCTATCAACCCGGTGAAACTGCTCGGGTCCATGTCAAAGCGCCCTTTCCCGGTGAAGTGTTAGTGACCGTTGCCAGCAACAAGCTTTGGACAGCCCGCAGCTTTCGGCTACCGTCCCAAGGGGGTATTTTAGAACTCCCGGTGGATGAGCAATGGACCCCTGGCGTTTATCTCACTGCCACCGCCTTTCGCCCTGCCACAGCGGTGGCGAACCAAGGACCTGGCCGAGCCGTTGGCGTCACCTGGCTGGGTCTCGACCTGACTGACCGCACTTTGCAGGTAGACCTGGAGACACCTAGCGAATTGCGCCCCCGTCAGAACGTCGAGGTACCGGTGCAGGTCACCGGTGTAGAACCTGACAAACCCGCTTGGTTGAGCGTGGCGGCTGTCGATGAAGGTATTCTGCAATTGACGGATTTTAAATCTCCAGACCCAGTGGATTACTTTTTTGGTAAACACCGCCTCGGCGTGGATATGCTGGACCTTTACGGAAAACTCATTGAGGCTGGCGGGCAATCTGGCAAACTCCGAGTGGGGGGCGGCAGCGCTAGCGCCAGTCGGCAACAGGAAAGCCTCAATGTGCGCACAGCGGAGACCGTAGCTCTATTTTCCGGCCCAGTAAATCTAGATGATCAAGGGCGTGCTCGTGTCCCTTTTACATTGCCCGATTTTAATGGTCAATTAAGGTTAATGGCGGTGGCTTGGAATCAGCAACGCTTAGGTCAAGCAGAAGCTAACGTGTTGGTGCGTGACCCCCTGGTGACCCAAGCTTACCTGCCGCGCTTTTTAGCCCCCGGCGATACCAGTCAATTGACCTTTACAGCCCAGAACTTGGGCACCAAAGCGGGCACTTACCGTTTGCACTTGGCAACGGAAGGGGTTGTGAGCCTGACTGATCCAGAGCCATGGACTTTTCAGGTCAAAGATCCGAAGACGCAAAAAACAGCCCGTAAAAGCTATACTCTACGGGGCGACGAACCCGGTATTGGTCATATTTATTTAACTGTTGAGGGGCCGGATAATTTTCAGTTATCCCGCCGCTGGCAAATTGCCGTTCGCCCTGCTCAGCCCATCCTTAATGAACGCCGCGCCTTACGTTTAACCCCTAATCAAGGTATTCAAGTCACCGATAAATTGCTCGCTGAATACCTTCCCGACACCGGCCAGCTCAGTTTAAGTTTTTCGACTCGTCCAAACCTTGATGTGCCAGGATTGCTGGCGCAGCTGCAACGTTATCCTTATGGCTGCGTCGAACAGATCATCAGTAGCGCCCTGCCGCTTTTATATTTTAACGAGGTGGCAGCTGCTTGGAATGTGCAAGACAGCGAAGAAAACAATCCGCAGGCTCAGATACCGCAAGCTATTCAGCGTCTATTGAACGCTCAGCGTTACGATGGCGCCTTCGGCTTATGGGGTGTAAATGACCCCGCTGATCTATGGTTGACCGCCTATGCCATGGATTTTTTAGGGCGGGCCAAGGAGGCTGGTTATCTAGTACCTGCAGCACCTTATCAGCGGGGTCTAAATCGGTTAAAACGGTTTCAGACCGAAGTCAACACCTATTCAGATCACCATCTTGCTAGCCACGTTTATGCTCTTTATGTGCTCGCCCGAACTAACCAAGCCGCCGTTGGCGATTTGCGTTATCTGCATGATACTTATCTCAATGAACTCCCCACTACCCTGGCCCACGCTCAATTGGCCGCCGCTTTGGCTCGCTATGGCGAACAAAACCGCGCCCGCAAAGGGTTTGAAGCGGCTATCTTAAACGCACCACCCACCCTGCGGCCTGATGATTTTGGTTCTGCTCTCCGGGACCAGGCGGCTCTGGTCGCCCTACTGAGCGAGGCAAACCTCCTTCCTGATCGACTGCCTCAGTTGGCTGAAAAACTGGTCGCCAGCCTCAATCAACGCGGCTACACCAGTACCCAAGAGCAAGCCTGGTTACTGTTAGCTGCCCATGCGCTTGGGAATAATGACCAAAGCGAACTTGCTTTAAGCATCAATGGCCAAATCATTAGCGCGGCGTCCAACCCCTATTACCTAACACCTGATGCAGCAGAACTGGCAGGAGGCATAAACATCGCTAACCTAGGGGAAAAACCCCTTTGGTACGTGACAAGCCGCAGCGGTGTCCCACAAAAACTACTGCCACCCGCCCATGAAGGTTTCTCCCTGACGCGACGTTTTTATGACCGTAGCGGTCAACCCGTAAATCTGACCCAAGTTCGCCAAAACGACTTGTTGGTGGCGGTCATCAGCGGTACAGCAACCACCCAGGAAAACCATCAAGCGCTAATTGTGGATTTACTGCCCGCAGGATTAGAGATTGAGAATGCTCGCTTGGGTGACGGCCAAAGCCGCGAGGACTTTGCCTGGCTACCGGAGCTGAGCAATACTTTACATGAGGAATTTAGAGATGATCGTTATGTAACAGCCTTGGACCTAGACGCAAGCCAACGGGAATTTAAGGTGGCTTATCTGGTGCGAGCGGTGACGCCGGGTAAATATCAGTTACCGGCCGTCTTTGTTGAAGATATGTACAAACCGTGGTTTTTTGGCCGCGCCAAGGTGGGGACGCTGCACATTAAGCCTTGAGCGGAGTTAATTTGTAAGGGTGCGTTGAGCAGCTATCGAATGATTAACCAAATCCCCACCAACAATAGCATGAGGCCAAGCAATCGTGACAACTCAAGGGGTCGGGAAGCGGCCCCCAATAGTCCAAAGTGGTCGATCAGCGCTGCTACGATAAATTGAGACGCGACGATGACGGTAAAACCAACCACCAAGCCAAGCCGAGGCGCCACATAGCTAATAGTACCCACAATTACTAGACCCCAAACCCCCGCACTGAAGGCATACCAAGGAACGGTCTGCCAAGCCCGCAGGTTGCCGCCCCTGGAAACCAGCATCAAAACGCTGACTAATAAACCACCGCTGGCATAGGTAATAAACACACTCTCCTTGGTCCCTATACTTTGGTCTATCAAGCCCATAAGCTGACCTTGGATGGTTATCGCTGCCCCCCCAATCACTGCCACGAGAATCAATACCAGGGTGTCAATCATTTGGGCTTCTTACAAGCAGTTTGCTAGGCAAATAAATCGTCAACCAATAGCGCAATCTGGGGCAACGCCAAACAGACAATGTGTCCCTGCTGTAGAACAAGAACCTGCCCATAGCTTTCCTTAACAGGATTACGATAAATCTCAACACAACGCCCTTCTAGATCAATAATCCAGACTTCGGGAATGCCCGCACGAGCATAGTTAGGAAGTTTTACGGTGCGGTCTTTTTGTAGCGAACTATCGGCTACCTCAATTAAAAGCAGAACATCCTGTGGCCTCGGGCGATGGTTTCGGTAAGCATCATAGCGTGGCTTAAGGAGCATTAAATCAGGCTCCGGTCGTGAGCGGTCGTTAAGGGCAACGGCGTTTTGAACATCCACTGTCGCCAACTGACCAACCAGCGGCATCAACCTATTTAGAATCAATCGCACCATACCCTCATGGGGTTCATTAGCCGGTGACATGGCAATAATCTCCCCATCGATTAATTCAACCCGTGTCTCAGAATCAATGATGCCTAACGCTATCATCTTGTCATATTGTTGAGCCGTAAACCGATGGCGCTCGATAACTTCGCCCATAACAATTACCATTACCATTTTAGAGCTAATCCCTATTTAGTCTACCACTCTCCAGGTCTGTCCGTTACAGTGGTGGCAGGTTTCAATAGGTGTTGGTCTTTATAAGTGACCGCCAAAGCAAGGGACTATCTAAACTATTAGGACTTACGCAAGCCTTTTTGGCGTAAGTTCTACTATATCAAACATCGGCTTCCGTGGTTTCCGTCTCGACAAAGACAACCCGCCCAGTAACTTGACAGAATAATTCATAGGCAATGGTGTCAGCCCAGCGGGCAATCTCCTCCGCCGGCAGACCACGCCCCCATAAAACCACAGGATCGCTTACCTTAGCTTGCGGATGATCGGTAAGATCGATGGTGATCATATCCATGGATACCCGCCCCACCAATGGGGCACGCTGACCATTGACCAACACGGGGGTCCCCGAGGGTGCATGACGGGGATAGCCATCCCCATAACCGATGGCGGCCACGCCAATCCGGCTGTCCCTGGGACAACGCCAAGCGCCCCCGTAACCCACCGGCTCACCGGCCGGGTATTGTTGGATGGCAATCAATCGGCTGGTGAGGGTCATGACCGGCCGTAATCCCTCATCCGACCCAGTTCCTGGGTCGAAAGGAGAACAACCATACAGCATAATGCCAGGGCGAACCCAGTCAAAATGGGTTGCTGGCCAGCCTAATATCCCACCCGAATTGGCCAGAGAACGTTGTGCGGATAAATTTTGGGTGGTAGTGTTGAAGACACCCAGCTGATGATGGGTATAAGAATCTTCCCGATTATCAGCTTTTGCCAAATGGCTCATAAAGCGCAGCTGGGGGGCGGCGTTCCCACACGCCGCCAACCGCTCAATAATCCCTGTCAGAACAGGGGGTGAAAACCCCAGCCGGTGCATCCCGGTATCAATCTTAATCCACAGGTCGATAGGGCGTTCTAGCCGTGCTGCTTCCAGCATGTGCAATTGCGATTCATGATGGACGGTGGCCTGTAACTCATAGCGGCTACAGAGGGTCACTTCTTCCGCTTGCAGAAAACCTTCCAACACCAAAATGGGCTTAAGGATACCTGCTTCCCGCAGCGTCAAAGCTTCGTCACAGCGAGCTACGGCGAACATATCGGTAGCCGCTAATCCTTTGGCTATCCGTAGCACGCCGTGACCATAGCCATTAGACTTAATCGCCGCTGCCACCCGAACAGCGGGCGCAACGGCACGAACTCTAGCAAGATTATGACGCAAAGCCGCTAGATCAATAGAGGCAGTGGCCGCTGGGTTCATAGAGGCTAAAGAAAGAACATGGTTTCTGCGGAAATCACCTTAGATCCCTAGAGCCTTCTCGGCTGACTGATAATCATAGCCAAGATCACGAGCTACCGCCTGGTAGGTAATCTGGCCATAATGGACATTAAGGCCGTTGCGTAGATGTGGGTCGTCGATCAACGCTTGCTTATAGCCCTTGTCGGCTAACGCTAAAGCACCAGGTAAAGTGACGTTATTTAACGCAAACGTAGAGGTGCGTGGCACCGCTCCAGGCATATTGGCGACACAGTAATGGACAATACCTTCCTCCTCATAGGTGGGATCAGCGTGGGTAGTGATACGGCTGGTCTCAAAACAGCCACCCTGATCGATGGAAACATCTACCAGCACCGATCCAGGGCGCATGGCTTTAAGCATGTCCCGAGTCACCAGTTTGGGGGCTGCCGCACCCGGAATTAATACAGTACCGATTACCAAATCCGCATCGAGAACATATTTTTCAATGGCGTCTTTGGTAGAGAAGACAGTATTAATTTGAGAGCCGAATTGGAAATCCAGTTCATAAAGTCGATGGATGGATTTATCGATAATGGTAACGCGGGCTTCCATCCCCATAGCCATACGGGCAGCATTGGTCCCGGCAACACCGCCACCGAGTACCACTACATGGGCCGCAACCACACCGGGGACACCACCTAGCAGAATGCCGGCCCCACCCACTGGTTTCTCCAAACAATGAGCGCCCGCCTGGGTTGCCAACCGTCCCGCCACTTCGCTCATGGGCGCCAATAGGGGTAGGCCACCGCGGGCATCGGTCACGGTTTCATAGGCAATACCGACGCAACCGGATTCAATGAGTCCTTTAGTTTGTTCCGGATCAGGCGCCAAATGAAGATAGGTATATAAAATCTGGCCCTCGCGCAGCATCTTGCACTCATTAGGTTGCGGTTCCTTGACTTTGACGATCATGTCAGCCGTGGCATAAATTTCTTCAGGGGTATCAGCAATCTCCGCTCCCACCGCCCGGTAGTCGTCATCGGTGATACCAATGCCTAAAGCGCCATTAGCCTGGACGATCACTTTGTGACCGTGTTCGATCATCTCACGTACATTGCTAGGCGTCATGCCAATCCGGTATTCTTGGGTCTTGATTTCTTTGGGTACTCCAACAAGCATGGTGCTTCCCTCCTCTTGCGGCCAATTTGCCGGTTTAATTTAACAAGCAATGTTAGCGTTTCTCTTAACCGTACCTAGACTTGCTTATATCAGGATGTTTTTAATTTACAAAAACATTTGCCTCAAAATTAACCATCGGCTAGCTTCATTTCTTTATTAGATATGTAGACTTATTGTATGGGATTTACAAGTCGTCAACCATTATCTAATTCAGTAATCATCTTTGTAGTGTCATCCCTGTATGAGACAAAACTGACCTAGGGCAAGTTTACGGAAGAATATATACGGGACTCAAGTATTGAGCCACCGTCTCGCAGGATTAAGACATAACCCCCATGGATCTGCTGCTGCTTAAACCGAAGACAATAGAGGATAGCAATTCTTTTGAACTAACACGGAGCATCCTATGGATATCGTTTCCGCAGCCATCATATTGCTTCTGGTTATGGACCCAGTGGGCAATATTCCACTATTTCTTGCCGTGCTTAAAGATATAGCCCCTGCAAGACAGCGTTATATTTTATTTCGAGAACTGTTAATCTCCCTCACTGCCCTGGTCATTTTTTTGTTTTTTGGCAAAAATATTTTGTCTCTTTTTAATTTAAAAGAATCCTCCATTAGTATTGCTGGAGGAATTATTTTATTTTTAATTGCGATCAAAATGATATTCCCCACTAAGGGCAGCAGCATGATTGATGATCAACTGCAAGGTGAGCCGTTTATCGTACCACTCGCTATCCCCTTGATCGCTGGACCTTCTGCCTTTGCAACTTTGCTGCTTTTGGTCAGCCAAGAACCCGAACGAATATTTGATTGGTCCATCGCGTTAGCAATCGCTTGGCTAGTGACAGCGGTGGTGCTAATGGCGTCTACGGCGTTACATCGGTTTTTGGGAGTGCGGGGAGTCATTGCTATTGAACGCCTGATGGGAATGTTGTTGGTTACTGTGGCCGTGCAAATGTTTTTGGATGGTTTAGCCGCATACCTTTCCCTTTAAATACAGCGTAATTCCTGACCTCTTTGCTTTTTTTCTCAAAAGCGGCACACTGCCTAACATGAATAATCTAGGCAACATTTTTCTCATCGGTCCTATGGGCGCTGGCAAGTCCACCGTGGGGCGTCGCCTCGCTCACGGGTTGGGACTGGAATTTTTGGACAGCGACAAAGAAATCGAGCAGCGCACGGGCGTCACTATTGCAATGATTTTTGATCTGGAAGGCGAAGCAGGATTTCGGGGTCGAGAGAAAACAGTGATTGCTGATTTAACCCAGCGCCGCAACATTGTGCTGGCCACCGGAGGTGGCGTTGTACTAGATTGTGACAACCGCTGTTACCTTAAGAAGCAGGGTACGGTCATCTATCTTAATGCCTCGGTGAAAGAACAACTGCGGCGCGTAGGCCGGGATAAAACCCGCCCTCTTTTGCAAACCGATGATCGCTTAAGACAAATCAAAAAACTGATGACTATCCGCGATCCGCTTTATCGAGAAGTCGCTGATATTATTATTAATACAGACGGTTACCAGGTAAAACGGGTGGTGCATAACATCCTGCGGCGTTTAGACACCTACTCCCAGGCATCTGTCGGTCAAGATCGTTACTCACAATAATCATTCCTATGCAAACATTAATAGTCAATCTCGGCGAGCGCAGTTATCCCATCCACATCGGCAAGGAACTATTGGGTCAATCTGATTTATTAGGAAATTTTATCTCCGGCAAACAGGTGCTGATTGTCACCAATGAAACTGTGGCGCCGTTGTATTTAAAAAAAACCCAAGCCATGCTGACCGGGTTTCAACACAAGGCTGTCATCTTACCCGATGGAGAACAATACAAAAACTTGCAGGTGCTTAACCGTATCTTCGATGCTTTGTTAGAGCAGCGTTTTAACCGTGACTGTACCTTAATAGGGTTAGGCGGTGGCGTGATTGGCGATATGACCGGTTTTGCTGCGGCTTGTTATCAACGGGGTGTGGATTTCGTGCAAATTCCCACCACCCTGCTCGCCCAGGTAGACTCCTCGGTAGGGGGTAAAACCGGTGTCAACCACGCCCTCGGCAAAAATATGATCGGCGCGTTTCATCAACCTCGCTGTGTATTGATCGACAGCAACACCCTAAACACGCTTCCCGATCGAGAACTCAGCGCAGGTATGGCCGAAGTGATTAAATACGGACTTATACGCGACTTGGCTTTTTTTGAATGGCTAGAAGACGTTATGGACGCCTTGCTAAACCGGGAATCTAATGCGCTTATCTCAGCCATTGCCCGCTCCTGCCAAAACAAGGCAGAGATCGTTGCCCAAGACGAACGGGAAAATGGCGTGCGGGCACTGCTGAACTTGGGTCACACCTTTGGCCATGCCATCGAAGCAGGGCTTGGTTATGGTGTTTGGCTACATGGCGAAGCGGTTGCGGCAGGCATGTGTCTAGCCGCTGAATTATCGAATCGGTTAAACTGGCTAACCCAGGATCAGGTAAATCGTGTTGTGACATTGCTGCGACGCGCCAACCTACCCGTACAACCGCCCAGTAGCTTGAATAGCGAAACATTGCTGCATTTTATGGCGGTGGATAAAAAGGTTCAACAGGGTCGTTTGCGGCTGATCCTACTGAAATCCCTCGGTACCGGAACAATCTTCGACGCAGTAGACCCTAGTTTACTGCGGGCAACTTTGGACGCTTGTCGGGTATTAAAATCAGCGCCAAAAAACCCCCAATAACCTTAAAAAATTTAGAGAAAATAGAATAACTTGGGTTTGATCGTAACTTTTCAGAGGGATATACTGATCTGCCGCTTTCTGGGTAAAGATAGAAATAGATATTCCTCGGGAACTGTTGCTTGTGGTGCAACTCATAACTTAGCGTCTCCCGAATCTAGTAAGTTTCCAAAACAAACATAGACAAAAACCAGAGTGGTCTTTATCAATTGGCAGAGTGGTTAATGCATATGACACAGTTACAAGGTCTTT
>CAZGON010000059.1:0-20432 GCA_964527085.1 uncultured Candidatus Competibacteraceae bacterium | reverse complement strand
AGGTGCTGTAACGCCGAGTCAGCGGACCTGAGCAGGTTTTGAAACAGCTTCTAAGCATTACTTACTTCAAATCATACATTATACTGAGTGGTAAACTTACCATGGTCAACAACGCTGAATTTTTTACCTTTGAATATGTCCAAGAGTTGTTAGACTACCATAATGCGTCCAAAGTTCATGGATTATTATGCGGACTATTATGCGCTAATGAGCACATAAATAGCGAGACCTGGTTAAATTGCATAGTTGATGAGTTGCCTGAAGATAATAACTTGACCCAATATTCCCGTGAATTATTACTTGAACTTCAAGATATGACTTTTTCTCAGTTAAGAGCAGATAGTTTTAGCTTTTCATTGTTATTACCTTCCGATCAAACGCCGCTTACTCAACGCGCCCTCTCTTTGGGTTGTTGGTGTCAAGGCTTTTTATCAGGGCTTGGACTGGGTGGCATGCAAAAAAGCTGGCTATTATCTACTGAAGCAGATGAATTTTTAAACGATTTGCTACAGATTGCTCAAGTGGGTTTTGATACGCAAAATACTGTAGAAGAAGATGAATGCGCCTACACGGAAATCATCGAATACGTTCGCATGGGTGTCTTGTTGATGGAACAAGAATTGCGACCGTATACGGATAAATCTCGACTTCATTAATTTGCCATAGACGACTTCAGCCATGTCCTCAAAAACATTGCCGCCCCAGGTATTTGCACAACGCCGCCAGGAACTGATGGAATTGATGGGAGACGGCGCAGTGGCCTTAATCCCCTGTGCTCCCGAGACGCCTCGAAACCGTGACGTTCATTATCCTTATCGACAAGACAGTGATTTTTATTATTTGACCGGTTTTCCTGAACCTGAAGCGGTTGCTGTGCTGGTTCCAGGCCATGAACAACCCTTTAGCTTATTCTGCCGCGAGCGGGATCCTGCCATGGAGACTTGGCATGGAAGGCGGGCTGGACCAGAAGGCGCTGTCGCTCGTTTTGGCGCTAGCAATGCTCATCCCATTAAAGAAATCAACACCCTATTGCCAGGTCTATTAGAGAATCGCCGCCGGGTGTTTTACTCCATAGGATATAACCCCAACTTTGACCGCCAGGTGATGGAGTGGGTCAACCAGGTTCGGGCTAAAGCGCGATCAGGCGTTAGCGCCCCCGTTGAGTTTATCGCCTTAGAACATCTGCTCCATGATATGCGTTTGCACAAAAGTCCAGCGGAACTGGATATTATGCGGGAAGCGGGCCGTATTTCCGCAGAAGCCCATAGCCGAGCCATGGCAGCGTGTAAACCCGGCAAAATAGAATACGAACTCGAAGCGGAATTTTTTTATACCTTTATTCGTTACGGCGCAGGTTGGGCGTATCCGCCCATCGTAGGCGGTGGTGAAAACGCCTGTATTTTGCACTATACCGAAAACAATGCGCCCCTTAAGGCAGGCGACTTGTTGCTTATCGATGCGGGGGCTGAAGTAGACGGTTATGCTGCCGATATCACTCGCACATTTCCGGTGAATGGCCGCTTTTCACCAGAACAACGTCTTTTATATGAGTTAGTGCTGGCTGCTCAGCAGGCCGCCATCGATCAAGTGCAGCCAGGCAACCATTGGAACGAACCCCATGACGTGGCTGTACGCACTTTAACAGAGGGGTTGGTGGGTTTAGGTTTGCTAAACGGCGCTATTGACACGCTGATCGAAGAAGAAACCTATAAACGCTTTTATATGCATCGCACCGGCCATTGGCTGGGTATGGATGTACACGATGTGGGTGACTACAAACGAGGCGATGAATGGCGGATTTTCGAGCCTGGTATGGTCACTACTATAGAACCAGGTCTTTATATTCCCGCCGACAGTGAAGGGGTCGACCCGCGCTGGTGGAATATCGGTATTCGCATCGAAGACGATGTAGCCGTGACAGACACAGGTCACGAAATCCTCAGCGCGGCAGCGCCTAAAACTATTGAGGCTATTGAGGCATTAGTCGGCACACGATGAATGTAGATTACGATGTGCTCATCATCGGCGGTGGTATGGTGGGAGGGAGCCTGGCTTGTGCGGTAGCGTCCCAGGGTTTGCGGGTCGGTTTAGTGGAGGCAAAACCACCGCCCACCGTCACCCATCAGAGCAACTATGATGAGCGCAGCCTAGCTTTGGCCTATGGCACCTGCCGGGTTTTTCAGGGGCTGGGTTTGTGGGAATCGCTACAGGCTAAAGCTACGCCGATTTTGACCATCCATATTTCCGAACGAGGTAAACCGGGTATCGCTCGCTTAAGCCACCGGGAGGAAGGCGTAGCAGCCCTTGGCCATGTACTCGCCGCAACGGATATAGGGAATATGCTAGCAACTCGGCTTGCAGAGTTGCAAGGTGTCGATGTGCTTTGTCCCGCCCATTTAGAAACCGTCATCATCCGCCCAGAAGCAGCCTATGCTACCCTGCGTTTGCCAGACCGGACCCTAAATTGTACAGCACGACTTTTAGTGGCCGCCGATGGTGCACGTTCTCGCGTTTGTCGACAACTGGGTATTGATCACGTCCGTTGGGATTACAGCCAAACCGCCATCGTCGCCAATGTAACCCCCAAACTCCACCACCGCAATGCAGCCTATGAGCGTTTCACGGCCAGCGGCCCCCTAGCGTTGCTACCCATGAGTCAAGGACGCTGTGCGGTGGTTTGTACTGTGAAAAATAGCGATGCAGAAGCGGTTTTATCTCTCGACGATAATGCGTTTCTTGCTTTTTTGCAGGCGCGTTTCGGAGATCGCTTGGGTCCTTTCCTAAAGACCGGTCGACGCCAAGGGTATCCCTTATTGATGAGCCGGTCTCGGGAACATATTCGCCATCGGCTCGCTGTGATCGGCAATGCAGCCCATACCTTGCATCCCGTGGCCGGTCAAGGTTTTAATGTGGGTATTCGCGATGTGGCGGCCCTTGCAGAAGTCATCAGCGATGCGCAACGGCTTGGTCAAGATGTGGGAGATCGAACCGTGCTGGAACGCTATAATGCCTGGCGGCGTTGGGATCAAGGCCGCAGTCTATTATTCACCGATGGACTAGCCCGACTGTTCACTAACCCGTGGCTGAGTCCTATGCGTAACTTGGGACTGATGGCGTTTGATATATTACCGGCCGCAAAACATCTTCTGGCTCGCCAAACCATGGGGTTAGAGGGACGTCTACCTCGTTTAGCCCGGGGTTTGCCCCTTTAGAGGCAGGGTGTGACAAAGCATGAAAAAGTATGAATAGCATGAATAGTTATTGTGACTACGATGTAGTGATTGCCGGTGGCGGCATGGTAGGCGCCACGTTAGCTTGCGCACTGCAGAATAGTGAACTCCAGGTGGCTGTTTTAGAAGGTAGACCACTACAGGGGATATGCCCCGATGGAGAAGTGGATCTTAGGGTATCGGCCATCACCCAAGCCTCTCAGCACATCTTTGCCGCCGTCGGTGCCTGGGACAAAATCACCGCTTGGCGGGTTAGTCCCTTTCGTGAAATGCGGGTTTGGGATGCAGTTGGCTCTGGGCATATCCATTTTGATAGTGCGAGTATTGGCGAACCCTTATTGGGTTGGATTATCGAAAATCGCGTCATCCAGGCTGCGCTACTGGAATCTATTCAAGGACTCTCCAATACAACGCTTTTGTGTCCGGCAACCTTGGATTTAGCCACTGTTCATCAAGATTGTATTCATGTCCGCTTGGCGGATGGGCAGGAGTTCACCACGCGGTTATTGGTGGGCGCCGACGGTCCGCGTTCTCAGGTACGCCATTGGGCTGGAATCGACACGACCGGTTGGAGCTATGGTCAGAAAGCGTTAGTCACCATGGTTCAGACCGAACAGCCCCATGCTGAAACCGCTTGGCAACAGTTTTTACCCAGCGGACCTTTGGCTTTTTTGCCGCTCCACGATGGCCGCAGCGCGATTGTTTGGTCCACCACACCCGTTCATGCTGAAACCCTCTTGAAATTAGACCGGGATCCTTTCGCCTTGGCCCTAGCCGAAGCCTTTAAATGGCGCTTGGGAGGAATTACGGCAGTGGGACCCCGCGATGCTTTTCCGTTGCATCTACAACATGCCCATGCCTATGTAAAACCGCGCATCGCCCTGATTGGCGACGCAGCCCATGTGGTGCACCCGTTGGCAGGCCAGGGTGTCAATCTGGGTATTTTAGATGCGGCAACCCTAGCGGAAGTGTTGACGGACGCGGTTGCACTGAACGACGATATCGGATCACTAAAAACCCTACGCCGTTACGAACGTTGGCGCAAAGGCGAAAACCTACTTATGTTGGGTGCGTTAGACGGTTTCAAGCGGCTTTTTGGCAGCTCTCTGCCGACGGTACGGTGGTTGCGGAACGTGGGCTTGAATCTCACTGATACGATATATCCGGTTAAAAATCTTATGGCGCGCCGAGCAATGGGACTGGCCGGAGATTTACCACGTATAGCACGTCGATTTGGTTAATATTTAACACCGACAATTGGGGTGCTATCAAGAATTCAGTGATCATTCAGTTTACCTTAAGTACTCTTTTCGAGAATTATTATAAAGCGGTACTGTCTGTCGGTTTGCAAAACAGCTTACTGCTTAGCAGGTTATCTATCTCCTTTCAAAATAAAAAGGATATTTTTGTGTTGGTCACCTGGATAAAACAACTGCTGTTGATATTAACTTGCCTAATGACCTCGACTGCCCTCGCGGATCGCGGGACAAACAAAGGCGTTGGCCAGCAAACATTCACGCCGGACGCGGCAGCAGCAACGGTGCAAAGAGCCACCGGCGGTCAAGTGCTGGGTGTGCAGTCCAACGGGACTTATCGGGTAAAAGTGTTGCTGCAGGATGGCCGGGTTCGGGTACTTCGCGTCGACGCCCGCACGGGACAACTACTGGATTAACTACCCATGCGCATACTCGTGATTGAAGATGAAACCACCTTGCAAGAGCAACTGGTCGCTCGCTTGCGTGGGCAAGGCTATGCAGTGGATGCCGCCAGCGACGGCAAAACTGGGCTTTATTTGGGCAATGAATACCCTATTGATATGGCGGTGGTGGACTTAGGACTGCCGGATATTTCCGGCACCCATTTAATAGGCGCCTGGCGTCAAGCAGGTCGGCGCTTTCCTATTTTGATTCTTACGGCGCGGGGACGCTGGCAAGATAAAGTGGAAGGCTTAGAGGCCGGCGCCGACGATTATCTTGTTAAACCCTTTCACATGGAAGAACTACTGGCCAGAATACGGGCGCTGGTTAGGCGCTCCGAAGGTTGGACTCATTCACTCTTGTCTTGTGATCCCATCGTCCTGGATACCCGAACCCAGACGCTGAGCGCCCACGAACATCCTGTTGAAGTTACCGCCTATGAATACAAGCTACTGGAATACCTGATGCTGCACGCAGGTGAGGTGGTCTCTAAAACAGAACTTACCGAGCATTTGTATGAAGAAGACGATGATCGCGACAGCAATGTATTGGAGGTTCTGGTAGGCCGGTTACGACGAAAACTAGATCCTACCCGCGAGCTTAATCCCATCGAGACACTACGCGGTCGCGGCTATCGATTTCGCCTAGCACGCACTGCTAGCTGATGCTGTCTTTAAATGCCCGTTTGCTGGTAGCCGCCAGTTTAGTATTGTTGGCGTTTCTAGGGATGGCGGGTCTAACTCTGGATCGAGCCTTTCGAGAAAGCGCCTTAGTGGCTGTCCAAGACCGTCTTCAAGCCCAAGTTTATATGCTTCTGGGGGCTGCAAACCTGGCTCCGTCCCAGGCATTGGCGCTACCGGGAACGATTCCAGAGGCCCGTTTCTCGACACCGGGTTCGGGGCTTTACGCCATTATCACCGATGGTGACGACCGTCTTATCTGGCGCTCCCCTTCTCTTTTAGGAAAAAACTTTTCTTTTCCTAACTCTCCCAAAGCCGGTGAATTTCAGTTTGAACCCATTGTGACAACCACTGACTTAGAACTTTTTTCCCTGAGCTTTACAGTCCGTTGGGAAGTAACCCCCGAGACCTATCGCCGCTATACTTTTCAAGTGGCGGAAGACCAGCAGACCTTTACCAAACAGGTAGAGGAGTTCCGCCGTAACTTATGGGGTTGGTTAGCCACCTCAGGGGTGGTGTTATTGGCGGTGCAGGGTGTTATCCTGCACTGGAGTTTACAGCCGTTACGGCGCATTGCCCGGCAAGTTTCAGAAATCGAAGCGGGTCGACGCACTGAACTGGGTGGCCCCTACCCCAGGGAACTGCAAACCCTGACCGAGAACCTCAATGCCCTCATTCGCCACAGCCAAAAACATGTAGAACGTTACCGTCACGCCTTGGGCGATCTTGCCCATAGCCTAAAAACACCTTTGGCGGTGCTCCACGGCGAGGTGGAAAACAGTCAGTCCGATACTGAGCTGCGTACCACGGTGCAGCAACAGTTGGAGCAGATGAATCGGATTGTAGACTATCAGCTACAGCGTGCAGCAGCTTCTGGCCGTATCGCCCTGGTTGCACCCTTAGCGGTAGAGCCTGTGGCACGCAAAGTAACCGACGCATTAGCGAAAGTCCATGCAGATAAGTTTTTAAATTTTTTGATGGATGTAGAACATGGAGCGACCTTCTACGGCGACGAGGGAGACCTTATGGAAATTCTGGGTAATCTTGCAGACAATGCCTGCAAATGGGCGCGTAGCCAAGTGCTAATTCGTACCCAGACTGTAACGACAACGACGGCCAATAAGACAGTATGGATATTGGAGGTGGAAGATGACGGTCCTGGGATACCGCCGACACAACGCCAAATGATTCTAGGCCGTGGAGAGCGAGCCGGTGCAACCATTGCGGGACACGGTATCGGATTAGCTGTGGTCAAGAATATCGTCGAAGAAGTCTATCAAGGGCGACTAGACATTGCTGACAGTTCTTCTTTGAGTGGCGCCTTGATCCGTGTGCGCTTGCAATTTTAGAGTTAGCGCCCATTAGGTTGTTTAGTGGTTTGACAACGGGCGCAAATACCCAAAAGTTCTACAACCGGGCGATTAGTCTTAAAACCCGTTGCCTTCTCTAAGGCGTGCAGGCTTTGCCAAATAGCCTTACTTTTTGTCTCGCTCACTTTGCCACAATCCGCGCAGATTAAAAATTGACTGAAATGAGGGTGTTCTGGATGGGAACAGCCCACAAAGGTGTGGGCGCTTTCAAGTTTATGTACTAGGCCCTGATCGAGCAAGAAATCAAGAGTACGATATACTGTGGGTGGCGCAGGGTTTTTAATGCTAGCGCGCATCAGATCCAGGATTTCATAAGCACTCAAAGGTTTGTCAGCGGCGCAAACCAGTTCCAATACGGTACGCCGCAACCATGTTAGTCTGGCGCCGCGTTGTTTGCACAGGTGTTCAGCACAGCGCAGAATATCGACAAGTTTCTTCTTATCCATCAGCTTTTCTCTCAGTCTCAGCAGGTAAAACGGATGCACGCGTCCGATACCGTGCAACAGCCCGTGTCGACAGTGCAGAGATCACATAGACGGCTCCTGCCAGCAAAATGATAGTGGGACCTGCTGGCAAATCAGGACCATAGGATAACGCCAGCCCAAACAGGCTAATAAGGCTGCCCAGTACAGTGGCTAGCAACATCATAAGACCCAAGGAATGGACGTAGTGTCCAGCGACAGCCGCGGGTAAGGTCAACAAGGCCAATACTAGGATCAAGCCTACCACCTGGATCAAAAGCACCACGGTGACGGCGACCAACACCAATAACAATAGATAAAAAAAAGCAACCGGGATACCCCGTAAGCGGGCAAATTCTTCGTCGAAGACAACAGCAAGAAACTGGCGGTGATAGGCGCCCACCAGGATCAACAGCACAGCGTCCAGAGCAGCCATAAACCAGAGGCTTTCCTCCGGCACCAGCAGGATATTGCCAAACAGATAGCTCATGAGATCCGTTTGATAACCGGGGGTTTTAGAAATAAACAGAATGCCAACCGCCATACCAATTGCCCAGAGAGCGCCGATCAGAGTGTCTTCCTGGGCTTGCCATTGTAACCGAACCCAACCAATGAGTAGCGCCGCCACAATGGCAGCGACGAGAGCCCCAGCCAAAGGATCAAAACCGAAGTAGACCGCGGCACCCATGCCACCCAGCACAGAGTGCGCGATACCGCCGGCAATAAAAGCAATACGCTTGACCACCACATAAGTTCCCATCACACCGCAACCGATACTCGCCAGTAATCCAGCGATCAAGGCAAATTGGAGAAAAGATTGCTCGGCAAGCGCTCTAAAGAACTCGTTCATAGTCTAGTGCTGGTGGGCCACCATGCGCACCTTCTCGCCGTACAAATTTTGAATCACTTGGCCATCAATGGCATGGGTGTGGTGGGAAACCAGCGTGCCATTAACACAGGCGACCCGTTCTACATAGCTGGAGATAAAGGCCACATCATGGGAAACCACCAAAATCGTCATGCGGGTATTGAATCGCTGCAACAGATCAAAAATGTCGCTTTCTAACCGCTGGTCAATATTGGCCGTTGGCTCATCTAAGATCAGCACACGGGGTTCAGCGACGAGGGCCCGGGCCAGCAATACCCGTTGCAGCTGGCCGCCGGAGAGACTGCCAATCTGGCGGTTACAAATGCTATCAGCCTCCACCTCGGCCAACGCTTTATGGGCAGCTCGATGATCGGCTTTAGTATAACCCCCCGGTAGCAGGGTGCTCAACCAGCTGCGCTTTGTATAGGCGCCTATCCGCCCCAGGAGTACTGCCTGTTCCACAGTAATCGGAAAATCCCTCGGAAAACTCGGATACTGGGGCACGTAGCCCAGCATTCGGCTGGCATCTACAGGTCGCCTCCCAAATATGCGAATGCGACCCGATTGTGGCTTAAGCAGACCTAACATAAGTTTAAGTAAGGTACTCTTACCGCCTGCATTCGGTCCCACAATACCGAGAAATTCACCCGCTTTAACCTGGAGGTTTACCCGTTGCAAAACGGGTGCGGCGCCATACGAGAAGGTGACATCCTGAACCTCAATAATCCCTTGCAGGGACTTCATTGGGAAGCTGCCTCAGCTATCAACTGCGCCACTTTACGTAAATTATCCAGGTAATCAGGAGACAGTGGATCGATGGCGACGACACGCCCGCCAATGGCGCGGGCAACTTGTTCCGCTGATCTTTTATTAAATTGGGGCTGGACCAAAATAACCTTAACGTTCTCATCCTTGGCCTGCTTGATTAAGCTAGTGAGGGCGCGAGCGCCAGGTTCTTTGCCTTCGTTTTCAATGGGAATTTGCGTCAGTCCATAGGTGTCCGCGAAATAGCCCCAAGCGGGATGGAAGACCATAAACTGTCGGGTAGGCACATTTTCGAGGATTGCACGGATGTCGCCATCTAACTTATCTAGCTCAGCAGCAAAAGCATTATAGTTGTTGGTATAGTCCTGGCTGTTAGCCGGGTCCAGCTCAACAAGCGCATCGCGAATAGTGGCGGTCATCTGTTTGACCAGGGGCGGACTAGTCCAAATGTGGGGATCGTGCTCTGCTTCGTTGTGATGCTCTTCATGAGGGTGATGCGCATGATCCTGGTGCGCGTCTCCATGATCATGTTCCTCATCCCCATGATCATGTTCCTCATCCCCATGATCATGTTCCTCATCCCCATGATCATGTTCCTCGATGGTGCGTAAATCGATGCCTGCCCGTGTATCCAATACCTGCATATTAGGATTAGCTGAACGAATACGCTCCATCCAGACCTGCTCAAAGGGAATTCCAGTACGCACATAGAGAGCCGCTTTCGTCAGCGCAGTGATTTGTTGAGGCGTGGGATCGTAAGTATGGGGGTTGTGACCAGGTCGCACCATGGTCTGTACGTCCACATGGTCGCTGCCAATCTTTTCCACAAAAGTCTTTTGGGGCAACACGCTTACAAACACTTGCAGTGGCTCTGCATTAGCCACCAAGGGAATAAGCAATACGAAGAACAATAATGTGAGTTTGTAGATCATACCGCCTGTCCAATTAAAGAATTTTGATGTTTATATACTTACAGCTTGCAGTATGTTATTACGTAACATTAAACAATGCTATCTTGATTTTTTGAATCCGCGGGATGGCAAAATGATAAGCTAAGTCGACAGCAAAGGAGAAAACAAAGATCTTTTGAAGGAATCACGGCAAAAACGAACTTCTTCATTACAAAAGTCGTTATAGCATTCGTACATCCACATCATATGCCTGAATTATCTCATCATGGGTGACTAGAATTAACCTATCCAAGCGGGCCTGGGCCACCAACATGCGATCAAACGGATCCCGGTGTAACGGAGGTAGAGAGGCTGCCGCTGCGGCGTGTTTCGCTGTTATCGGTAATTCCTCAAATCCCTCATCCCGCAACAAATCGATAACCGACTCAGGCGCTCGCAGCTTACCGATTGCTTGTTTAATACCGATCTCCCAGACCGATGCCGCACTGACCAAAACCGGAACCTGCGGGTCGGCTATCGTTCTGCGGAGTACCGCATTAATCCTTGCACTATCCTCCAGCCACCAGAGCAACACATGAGAATCCAAAAGATAGCTCACAAATTTTCCTCAAAGGCTGCAATGACGTCTTCCGGCGTCACATCAAAATCTTCGGCTATCCAAAGTTTTCCTTTCCAGCGTCCAGGACTTCGTGGTTCTTTGCGTGCGCTATACGGTACTAATTGAACAAGGGGCTTACCGGCTCGGGCAATAACCACTTCACCGCCGGCAAGAACTTCCTCCACCAGAGCGGATAAATGACTTTTCGCTTCGTGCATATTAACTTGACGCATAGTAGCAGTTTTCTATAGATGACCAGACTAAGTTTAGTTTACTTTGTTGCCTATATCAACTTGGTAACTAGCTCCTACGGCCTTGCGCAGCGCATACCAAAAGGTAAAGCCACTGTGGACGAGGGTTTCTTTGAGCCGTTGCCCGAAGACGAGTTAGCAGCTTGGGAATCAGTATGAAATTGCTTTTCGACACTTAGGCTTTGTGGAGGGGGTTAGATGAAGATAAGCGGGCTTTCATTAACGGCCCGCTCTTTTATACTAATTACAATTTCTTCATGAGGAATTTTCGTGGTCAAGTTCCCTCCAAAGCTGACGCCAGCGCTTCCAGGGAAGGCACCAGGTGTATGATACATATACACACACGATAGCGAAGATAAAATAGGTAATAGCGTCAAGCCGATTGGTTAGAGCATTCCAGTACCCAATCAGGAAGGGCGCTTGCGGGTCTTTTGGTAAAACAAGAACTAAAAAAATTAAAATTATGGCTCTCAAGATTAACCAAATATACACGACATCAAACATATATGCCCAAAGAGGCCACACCACGGAAGGCGGTGTTTTATAGCCAAGAGACCAAAGCCATCGATCAACATAAGATGGCCTCAAACCTTTTCGTTCAGTAGTGGTGATCTCGAAAAACCGGCGCACTTTTTCTTGGTGATTCATGGCAAATCCGGCTCTTCCTTGTTGGATTCTTTTGAGGGATTGCGAGAAAAATAGTCAGCAGGATCGGTGCTTGTAACATTGTCTGGATTCGTGACGGCTTGCCCAAACCCGATTGCCGCACCTGCAGTAGCCCAAATAGCGGCTTTTGCGGCAACTACTGGAGGAGTCGGGGGTACAGCTGTGCTTGCAGCGCCAGTTCCCGTCGCAACACCAACCCAAAACGCATTGTGCGCGATCGCCACCATATCCATCTCCCCACACGGGGCATCCCAGTCCCGCTGATTACGGCCGCGTGCTGCTGTATTCCTCTCCACACAATGCAACGCTTTCTCAAATATTTCCTGTGCCTCAGCGCTGCCTTCACCCCAAGACTTACGGGACTTGGATTGACTTTCAAGAGGGGTATTAGCGATGGGGCGAACACTGAAATCTTTACCTATACTTGACATAACATACTCCTAAGATTTGCGATTAGATAAACCGCATTGATAATGCCCTTAGAGAGTATGTTTTTTAATTTGCCTTGCCTATCCAACAGAAGTTCTAGGCCAAATGGCGTATATAAAACTTACGTATAAAAACTTGTGGTGAACAGCAACTTTTACTAAATATTTTATGAATCAGACATGTAGGATAGGCAAGGAGTTACCTACATAGAAATCAGAAAGTACAAGTGTGCATTGACAATTGCTCTGTAATAATTAGAATTAGCTAATTTACTTAGCTAGACGTGTTTATTTTATGTCTCAAGTGAATATCCACTATGCGAAAACACATCTTTCGAAACTCGTCGAGCGTGCGGCTTGTGGGGAAGAAATTATCATTGCTCGTGCTGGTAAACCAGTAGCGCGCCTAGCACCTATAAGTCCTGCTGAGCATGGACGTCGGTTTGGCGCTATGAAAGGTCAAGCCACTGTGGACGAACGTTTCTTTGAGCCATTGCCTAACGATGAGTTAGCGGCCTGGGAATAGGCATGGAACTGCTGCTCGATACTCATGCACTGTTGTGGTGGCTAGATGGCAATGAACGGCTGTCCCTTACAGCCCGTTCTTTCATCGCCAATGAAAATAACGTCGTTCTGGTCAGCGCTGCATCGGCATGGGAGATTGCAACCAAAGTGCGAATTGGTAAATTGCCCGGCGCAGTGGAGGTCGCAGAACGGTTTGTGGAAGTGGTAAGGAAACAGGATTTTGATTTGTTATCCATATCAGCAGAACACGCCAAGCGGGCTGGATTATTTCCTGGTGAGCACCGAGATCCTTTTGATCGGATGTTGATGGCACAGTCCCAGATCGAAAATCTTGCTTTGATAAGTAATGAACAATTGTTTGAGGAATTTGGCGTGCGTAGAGTATGGTAGTAGCGTCCAGCCTTACCGCTGCAGATCACGAAAAGTTGATGTGCAAATCCGCAAAGGCAACGCATGACTGTCTTTCAAAACACCTGCTCTCTTGTTCTAACTAGAAATTCTTTTAGCAGGGTTGTCGTGGTCAAGTTCCCTCCAAAGCTGACGCCAGCGCTTCCAGGGAAGCCACCAGATGTGTGTTCCATATACACACAGGACAGTGGCAATAAACAAAGATATGGCATCACGTCGGTCGGTTATTGCATCCCAATACCCAATTAGGAAGGGGACTTGCGGGTCTTTTGGCGTTAACAGCACTAAAAAGATAAAAATAATAGGTCTCAAGATCAACCAAATATACATAACATCGAACATAAATGCCCAAATAGGCCATACTACGGACAGTGGTGTCTCGTAGCCAAGAGACCAAAGCCACCGATCGGCATACGATGGCCTTAAAACTTTTCGTTCAGGGGCGATGATCTCAAAAAACCGGCGCACTTTTTCTTGGTGATTCATGGCGAATCCGACTTTTCCTTGTTCGGTTCTTTTAAGGGATTGCTAGAAAAGTAATCAGCAGGATTAAGGCTTGTGACATTGTCCGGATCCGTGACGGCTTGTCCAAGTCCTATTGCGGCACCCACCGCCCCCCAAACAGCGCCCGCTGCCGCAACTGCTTGAGGGGTTGCTACAGGTTGTGAAGCCATAGTTCCTGCAGCACTGGCTCCAAAAGTAACGCCAGCCCAAAAGCTAGTGTGCGCGATCGCCACCATATCCATCTCCCCACACGGGGCATCCCAGTCCCGCTGATTACGGCCGCGTGCTGCTGTATTCCTCTCCACACAATGCAACGCTTTCTCAAATATTTCCTGTGCCTCAGCGCTGCCTTCACCCCAAGACTTACGGGACTTGGATTGACTTTCAAGAGGGGTATTAGCGATGGGGCGAACACTGAAATCTTTACCTATACTTGACATAACATACTCCTAAGATTTGCGACAAAGTAAGCCGCTTAAAACGCCCATAAAGAGTATGTCTCATGACTTACGCAAAAACAGGACTTGGGTAACTCGTGCAAGAAGTGTCGGCGGCCTGGATGGCCGTCGTCAAGCCTACAAGGACGTATTTACGGCGTCTTCTGGAACGAGTTGCGTAAGTCCTGTGTCTTTTAATCTGTTGTGCCTATCCTACAAAAGTCGTAGACCAAATAGCGTAGACTGCTGCAGCAAGAAACTTTACGAGGGATTACCTTCCTAACTATATCCGTCAGAAATCCTTTACTTGAACTCGATCTTGATACCTATTCGCCCTGATATGTTTGTCATCTCTACAAAAAGGTGTCCATAAAAAAACTTTCAAAATGATTATTACAATAATCGACAAATCTCCTGCCGGAGAACAACGACAAACGGAGAAAAATACTGTGCGCAACCCATTACAATTTTTATCTTTGCTGTTAGCTGCTTTTGTGGTGGTCAGCTGCGGCGGGGGCAGTGGCGATGATGATTCTTCAACTGCCGCCCCTGACCAAAGAGCGTTGGTACGATTGCTACACGCTTCGCCCGATACACCCAATGCTAATGTTTTCATCAATAATGACGAGGTTTTGGAAAACGTACCTTATAAAGTGGGTTCTGGATTTTTGGAATTTGAACCCGGCGCCTATGATGTTCGCATGGAAGGTATTGTGCCCACAGGCACCGAAACCATCATCGATGTAGCCAATTTAGCACTACAAGACTTGCAAGAGTACACCATTATCGCGGTGGAAAATCGGGCGGCCATCGAACCGCTGGTGGTGCAAAATGCAGTTACCCGTTTAGCGGCGGGACTAACCCGCTTGCAGGTGGTTCATGCAGCGCCTGAAACCCCAGCTGTGGACATTTATGTCACGCCGCCTGGGGCCGATCTTAACGCTAGCGCTCCTGTCGGTACAGCTGCTTTTAGAGGGGTTTTGCCACCGGCTGAAGTCACTGCGGGCGACTATCAAATTCGCGCAACAGCCGCTAATAACCCCACCAATGTAGTTTTCGATTCGGGCACTATCGCGCTAGCTGAAGCCGCTGATCTGCTGCTTACTGCTGTTCAAAACACAGGTCCTGGTACAGCGCCCATCAGTCTTGTGAAACTCGATGGCACCGGTTCCGAAGAAATTTTGGATCAAAATACCCCTGCTAATGTGCGCGTTATACACGCTTCCCCCGATACACCCGCTGTCGATGTGGTGGCGAATGACAACTTTAGTGCGCCGCTTGTTGAAGATCTGACCTTTGCTAACTTTACTCCTTTTGTAAGCATTCCGCCTGGGCCATACAACATAAAAGTGACTGGCGCTAACAACCCTGGCATTATTCCCATTGACTTTAATGCCACGTTAGCCGCAGGCACCGCATATTCGGTCTATGCTATAGGCCCATTAGCTACCCTTCAACAGCTAGTATTGGTGGATGATCTACGCTCTATTGCCAGCGAGGCTAAAGTGCGTCTCGTCCACGCTTCGCCTACAGCGGGAGCTGTGGATATCTATATCACTGCACCAGGTACTGATATCAACACTGTGAATCCCAATGTTGCCAATCTAGCCTTTGCCAATGAAACAGGCTATTTACCCTTAGTTGGAGGCAATTACACCGTCACAGTGACACCCACCGGCAGCAAAATCCCCGCCATTGGACCGCTTCCTATTACTATAGTTAATGGCGGTGTTTATACGGCGGCGGCTCGCGATGCACTCGGTGGCGGAGCGCCGCTAGGGCTGATTTTAATGGATGATTTTGTGCCCAGTCCAAGCGCTGCGCCTTGAGAACATCACGTTTGGACTACGTCATCAATAGGCGCAATGGGCTATGGCTTGTAGTCTTAGCACTGACGGTTGTCGCTGTCATAGGGTGGTTTGGGGGCAGATCAACACCACTGCCTCCAGATCAAGGAGGCATTCCCCTTGGGGACTTTCTTACGGCAGACGGCGAGGGCTTTGCTCGTGCCGATCAGCCTTGGCAGTTTAGCTTTCCTGCTGATCACAGCGCCCACCCGGCCTATCGAACGGAATCCTGGTACTTTGTAGGACATCTTGCGACCCGGCAAGGACGCCAGTTCGGCTTTCAATTGACGTTTTTTCGATTTGCATTAGCTGCGCAGGTTAAGACAAGTTCATCGGCGTGGGCAACCAATCAGGTTTACCGAGGCCATTTTGCAATAACCGATGTGGCGCAAAAGGAATTCTACGCCTTTGAACGCTATAGCCGCGCTGCTCTTGGACTCAGCGGCGCAGCCGTAGCACCGGTGCGGGTTTGGGTGGAGAACTGGAGCGCTAAAATGACGGCGGACAATACCTCTACTTTTCATCTTCAGGCCAGTGACGAGGGGGTAGAGATGGAACTTCAATTACAGAGTCTCAAGCCGCTGGTGCTTCCCGAAGCAGGCGATCTGCTACCCACTAACTCCCAAAACGCTTTTCATTTCTATATAGCCCCCCGTTTGACAGCTCAAGGGCAGCTAAAAATCGGTTCAGAAGTCTTTCAAGTGACCGGTGGCGGGTGGCTAGATCATACCTGGGGCGCGGTCCCGGTCTCCCAAGGTCAACTGGCGTTAAACCGTTTTTTACTACAACTGGATGACGGTCGGGAAATTGTGGCTTTGCAATTACATCGACGTGATGGCAGTGGTACGCCGATTACCACCGGTATTCTTATTAATCAGGATGGATCGGTACAACGACTGGATCGCCGCGCCATCGTTTTAGAGGAGTTGGATGATTGGCGTAGCTCACGGGATGATACCACTTATCCTAACCGTTGGCGGTTGCGCCTACCACAGCAGAACATAGATCTCACCATTACCCCTTTTATTAATAATCAGGAAATGGTCATGGCTATTCGTTACTGGGGAGGTTCGGTTAACGTGTCAGGCACGGCTGATGGCCGTTCCATGGGTGGTAGTGGTCATGTGGAACTTACCGGCTATGCCGACACCCCAAGTTTGTAGCGGTCAGCAGGTCATTGGGAACATTAGATAACAAATAGGGTCCTTAAAAGGGCAATCTATAGGAAATGTTATCTGTTGATATGACCAAAAACTTGCTAGCACAACCGTCTTGTAAAAACCCCGTGTATTACCCGATTACCTGGGTCAAATGGCGCCACTTAAGTGGCAGCCTTATGGTTTGCCTTATCCTGATGCTGGTGGCGTGCGGACAAGAGACCCCGCCGCCAGCGACCTCGTCGCCTTTGGGTATCGTTCCCGCTGAACCTCAACGGCCAGGCGATCCAAAAGCAGGCTATAAAGCATTAGTCAATAACGCCTATGTGACCTGTGGTGTACCCTATACAGCCTACCAACAAGCTGAATTAGAGCTGCCTGCTCATAATAATATACCTGGTCGTGAAGGACGCAATGCAGAACTCCCTTACAACCTGACATCCCATGTGACGGAAGATGGGGTTGAATTAGTCACCTCCAATTGTTTAGGTTGCCATGCTAGTGTTTTCAACGATGAGCTTATCATTGGGCTTGGCAACGAGTTTATGGATTTTACCGACGATCCGGTACTGCCTGTGGAAAGTATCGGCGCTTATATAACAGATGAAACGGAAGCAGCCCAATGGCGCAAATGGGCGGACCGGGTCACCGCCATCGCCCCATATATGATGACCGATACGGTGGGGGTGAATCCGGCCAATAATTTAACCCTCGCCTTATTGGCTCATCGTGATCCAGAAACTTTAGCGTGGTCCCAAGAACCTCTGATGGAACTGCCGCCCACCGAACCCCTACCGGTCAGCGTACCGCCCTGGTGGCGGGTAAACAAAAAACACGCCCTATTTTATAGCACCGAAGGGCGTGGCGATCATGCAAGATTTATGATGTTAGTATCCACGGTCTGTACCGACACCGTGGAAGAAGCCCGCCTCATCGATAGCTATTTTACCGACATTCGGGCTTACTTGGCATCGTTAGAACCCCCTGATTATCCCTTTGCCATAGACGAAAAGCAGGCCGAACAGGGACGTCTTGTGTTTGAAGCCCATTGTACCCGTTGCCATGGCGCTTACGGGGAAAACTGGACTTACCCCAATTTAGTCGTTGGGATCGATGAAGTGGGTACTGATCCAGCCCTCGCTGTAGACGCGACCCGCGCCACACCGTTTTTGGAATGGTATAACCGTTCGTTTTATGGCGAACGCAGTCGGGCGGCGCCTGCGCCTGGTTATATTGCACCGCCCTTAGACGGTGTATGGGCGACAGCGCCCTATCTTCATAACGCTTCGGTGCCTACTCTGGAAGCATTGCTCAATAGTCAGCAACGACCAAAATTTTGGTCGCTGCCATCAAAACCATCGGATGATAATTATAATCAGCAAACCCTTGGGTGGAACTACACCGAATTTCCCTACGGTAAAGACGGTGCTAAAAGTACAGAGGAAAGAAAACGCATTTATGACACCACTCGGCGAGGCTATTCCAACCAAGGTCATCTATTTGGCGATGGGTTGACCGATGAGGAACGCAGTGCTGTGATCGAATATATCAAGACGCTGTAAAGGGGGGAGGATGAACGACCGCGTTGGTAGTATCGTCAAATACCTGACTAGGTAATGACCTTATATGTCACCTTTAATTTCGCTTTGAAGTTTTTCAAGTTCCTCGAGAATGCGGATGAACTTAGCACCAAACGGGGTAACTTTATATTCAACCCGGGGTGGCGCTTGGTTATAAGTAACACGTTCTAGAATGCCAAATTTTATATTCTTGCGCAGGCAATCATTGAGCACCTTGGTGGTTAAACCTTCGACGCTGCGCACCATTTCTCCTGGTCGATTAATACCGTTTGCTAACAGTTGGTACACCGTAAGCGACCACTTACAGCCATAAATGGTTTCAACCATACGTGCACTTCGTTCAGGCGCTGATTTTTTCAAAAATATTTTTTCTTGACCTTTCATCAAAATGTACCAATAAGTACCTATCAAACCTAATTGTGGTTACTTTTCAAAAGGCTATCGAGTTCCATAAACTGTGTCCACCCTTTAAATATAACCCAGTGGAGACAATAGGATGGAAAATACGATTCAACCTTTGGCTTTAATCGCGGGTGGCTCCAGTGGAATAGGCTTTGCGACCGCAAAGCGGCTACTGGAACGGGGTATGGATATAGTCATTATTGGCAATTCTGTCGCAAAGCTAGAAACCGCAAAACATGATCTTTCTAGAACGGGTCACGTTGAAATATTCCAAGCTAACCTATACAGAGTTAAGGATATTCGACGTGTGATTGATTTTGCAGCCAATCACACCCGTTACATCAAGTATTTTCTAAACGCAGTGGGCTATTTTAAACCAATGCCATTCCTTGAGCATGAATACGAGGACTATGATACTTACTTAGACTTGAACCGGGCTGCCTTCTTTATTTCTCAAGCGGTAGCAAAGAACATGGCGGCAAATGGCGGTGGCTCAATGGTGCACATCGGCTCCATGTGGGCAAAACAAGCTATCAAAGCCACACCTTCGTCAGCTTATTCAATGGCGAAGGCCGGCTTGCATGCGCTCACTCAGCACATGGCGATGGAATTGGCTGACAAGAATATTCGGGTAAATGCCGTTTCTCCTGCGGTTGTGAAAACGCCGATTTACGAAGCATTCATTGACCCGAATAAACTGGATGAAACCCTTGCCACATTTGATGGATTTCACCCCATTGGGCGGATTGGTACACCGGAGGATGTTGCCAATGTCATTAACTTCTTGCTTAGCGATGAAGCCGGTTGGGTGACAGGCGCCATTTGGGATGTTGACGGCGGTGTAATCGCTGGCAGAAACTAAAACAAACGTTTTTCAATACGTTCATGAAATAAATTTATGGTGTATTTTCGTTTACTTTTCACAAAAGCAAACAAAAATCATAACTTGCTATGACTCAACAAGCCAAGCAAACAAACGCACTTTACTTCCAGATGCACGGACTTAATGCCCAACCGCCAGAGAAGTTAAACAAAGCTCTTCAGAATGCGATTGAACGTATGCACAGTACGCTTTATGGGTCCGCAAGCGATGAATTGACACCCGCAGAGCTAGCTGTGCTTAAAGCAAGCTGACGTGGACCTCGACGAGCATCCCGAACGCGAAGATCCTATGATGACCTACGCCACCGAATTTGGGGCGATTTTGGCCACTAGTTTATCGGCCACGCAAGCGGCTAAACGCTTAGGAGGAATTACCCCGGTGCGGAGTCGTCAGATGATCCGAGAGGGAACACTGTATGCGATTCGGATCGATGGCCGTTGGAAGATTCCCATCTTTCAATTTACCGACAAAGGACTCGTGACCCACTTAGGCATCGTAAACATAAATTTGCCACCGACCCTCGATGCAGTCTCAGTGCTACGCTGGTATACAAATCCAGATGCAGAGCTAACAACCGCGCACGGCAAGCCGCTCAGCCCCCTTAATTGGTTGAAAAACGGTATGGATCCGGCGCGTGTTGTCGAGCTTGCACGCGACCTATGATACATGCCAAAGGTACCGCGCAAACCTTCCCTCAGCCGTCTCCGCCAACTATAGCAATTGAGCATATGGTTAGGACATGACTTTAAAGGCGTTATCCACCG
>CAZGON010000058.1:0-20435 GCA_964527085.1 uncultured Candidatus Competibacteraceae bacterium | reverse complement strand
CGGTGGATAACGCCTTTAAAGTCATGTCCTAACCATATGCTCAATTGCTATAATGGTATCGCGGCGCAAGGCTATGTGCGGCAGCAACCTGAGCCCCAGCGTCTCGGCCAAACAGCTCGTTATCCGCTGCAGCGCTTGCGTCAACAGATTGCCAATGATTTCTCAAGACAGCTTTCCGCCAGTCCTTATCGGGGTATTTTGACAGCGTTGGCGGTGGCTGACCGGCAACATATCGAGTCCTGGCAGTGGACGGTGTTTACCCGCACAGGAACCAGCCATTTGCTGGCCATCTCCGGGCTGCATGTGGGTCTGGTTGCCGGTTTAGTGTTTCTACTGGTACGCCGACTCTGGGGATGGTTACCCGCCTTAGCAATCCGCTGGCCTGCCATTAAGGCCGCTGCGCTAGCCGCCTTAGTCGGTGCGGCTGGCTATGCTTTACTGGCGGGACTTGCGTTGCCCACCCGGCGGGCTTTCATTATGATTGCCGTGGCAACCCTGGCGGTGCTTTGGCAGCGCCCAGTCGCATCGAGCCGAGTGTTAGCCCTGGCCTTATTGGCGGTGCTGGTATTGGAACCCACGGCGCCTTTGAACGGGGGGTTTTGGCTATCCTTTGGTGCAGTTGCGACGATTCTCTACTATGTGACGGCACGCTCCCAGAGTAACTTAAGCTTATCTCAATGGATCGGCTTACAGTTAGCTATTTTCTTAGCGCTGTTGCCTATCACGTTGATGTTATTCCAGCAGATGACGCTTTTTTCACCCCTCGCTAATCTAATCGCCATTCCTTGGGTCAGTGTCACGGTGGTTCCCTTGACTCTCTTGGCTGTCCTGGCCGGCTTGTTGAGCGAGTCTTTGCAACACGGGTTGCTGGCGCTGGCCGCGCTGACGTTGGACTGGTTATGGGCCTTTCTCGAATGGTTGGCCAATTGGCCCGGTGCTCAAATTATTTGGCCGACACCGCCTGCATGGACGTTGTTGTTTGTGCTGCCCGCAGTGTTGCTGCTTTTTGGAGCCCCTGGTCTACCCGGTCGTTGGTTAGGTGCGCTATTGTATTTACCCGTGTTGTGGTTTCCCATAAAGACGCCTCAATCAGACGAGGTTTGGTTTACCTTGCTGGATGTGGGAGAGGGTTTGGCAGTGGTGGTGCGCACTGCTAATCACAATCTGGTTTACGATACCGGTCCTCGACGGGGCGCCCAATTTGATGCCGGCCGCACGGTCCTAGTACCGTTTTTGCGTCGCCAAGGTATTACTCAAGTAAATTTACTAATGATTAGCCACGCCGATAATGCCCACATGGGTGGTACCCGCTCTTTATTAGAGTCTGTCGAGATCGAACGTATCCTTACATCATCACCGCGTGAGGTACCCATCGAGGGTGCTCAGTCTTGTCGAGCCGGTATGAGTTGGGAGTGGGACGAGGTGCGTTTTCGTATTCTCCATCCACCTAAAGAAAAAACTTTTTTTCAGGACGATGCCTCCTGTGTACTGCTGGTGGAGAGCCAGTTCGGCCGTATTCTGTTGACCGGCGATATCGGTTCGCCCGCCATGGCTGCTTTGGTAGACACTTATGGCAAGGACTTGGCCGCCCAGGTATTAGTTGCATCCGGCGCTCGGGAACCGCCTACGGTCGCTTTTCTTGCCGCAGTGCAGCCGCATTATGTGTTGTTCTCGACAGGCTACAAAAGTCGTTATCCTACATCGACTACGTTGAAACCCTATCAAGCAACCGGAGCATCGATTCTAAACACTGCCCGCGATGGGGCGATTACCCTCCGTTTGCAAGCGGGACAAAGATTAAAGCCAGAGCGCTATCGTCAGCAATCCCAGCGCTACTGGCATCATTCGTCGGTTATCGTGGAGTTAAACTGATTAGCTAGCTAAAAAAAGTAGAGAGGGTATGCCACCCTTTTTTAGAATGATTGTACCTTGCCTCGTGGTTGTGGTTTGGTTATACGGATTTCTTCTCCAGCATGCTGCGCAGCATCCAGGCGTTCTTCTCGTGAATCTGCATACGCTGGGTGAGAAGATCTGCCGTCGGTTCATCATGGGCGGCGTCGACGGCAGTGAACATGGATCGTGCCGTGCGCACCACGGTTTCCTGACCTGCCACCAGGTTGCGAATCATATCTTCGGCGCTGGGTACGTCATCCTCTTCATGGATGTCCGTTAGCCTTGAGAAGGTACGATAGGAGCCGGGCGCAGGGAAATCCAGGGCGCGGATCCGTTCGGCGATTTCGTCCACTGCCGTTGCCAGCTCCGTGTACTGAGTCTCAAACATCAAATGCAGGGTATTGAATAAAGGCCCGGTCACGTTCCAGTGGTAATTGTGGGTCTTCAAGTAAAGGGTGTAGGTATCCGCCAGCAATTTGCCAAGACCGTCCGCAATGGTTTTGCGATCAATTTCAGAAATACCAATATCGATGCTCATGTCTGTTCTCCTGATAGGTAGAACTGCGCGGTAAACGTCCGCGCCCGGTAGAAGCTCTAGACATTAATATACGATAAGGTTTATTTTTTATAAAATAGAATAATTAATAAATGGTATTCTATTTTTTAGATTAAAAATGAGTCTGTGAGGTCTATCATGGTTCACCTACCCACCGTAAAACAGTTGCGTTATTTCGTCGCCTTGGAGCGGCATGGCCATTTCGGACGAGCTGCGGACGCCTGTTTAGTCTCTCAGTCCGCCTTCAGCGTGGCGATCCGTGACCTGGAGACCTTACTGGGCGTGCAGTTGGTAGACCGTACTAATCATCGAGTCACCGTGACGCCCATTGGCCGCCGCATAGCGACCCAAGCGCGGGTATGCTTGCAAGGGTTGGAGCAGTTGGTGGAGATGGCTGACCATGAGCGAGCGCCACTCAGCGGCCCTCTCACCCTGGGGGTGATTCCAACGATAGCGCCGTTTCTGTTGCCAGAGATTCTGCCGACAGTGCGGCAGCGGTATCCTGCCCTCAAGCTTTTTATCCGGGAAGGCAAGACCGATCTTTTGTATAGCGAGCTTTTAGAGGGCAAGTTGGATCTTATTCTGTTAGCCCTTCCCTATGATTTGACCCAGGTGCAGATCATGCCCCTGTTCCGAGACCTTTTTTTCTTAGCCTACCGAGACGGTACCCAGCTCGTCGATCCAGAACGCTTTTCGATTAATCAAGCTTCTGCAGAGAGTATGCTACTCCTGGAAGACGGTCACTGTATGCGGGATCATGCGCTTGCCGCTTGTCAGCTGCGCAACCAGGATATTGTGAACCGTTTTGCGGCATCTAGCCTGTTTACCTTGTTGGAGATGGTGGACAGCGACCTGGGGTTTACCTTTGTGCCGGAAATGGCAGTGGACTCTTCGATACTGAGGCAAACGCGTATCAAGTTACGACCCTTGGTGGAGGACAATTACCGGGAGATTGTCTTAGCTTGGCGCAAAGGCACGGCTCGATCCGATGAGTTCTGTGCTTTGGGGCATCTGATTCAGCAAGCCTGGAAGGGCAGGGCCTCTAAGAAAATATAAAATGATTTGATCCCGTTAAAACTATTTATCTATAAGCTCGTCCCAGTGGCTACGCCAAAACGGCATGTAATGATCCATCAGCGCGGTAAAATGGGTCTTGTGGTAACGTTCGAAAAAATGCACTCACTCATGCACGATAATGTATTCAAGGCATGGCGGCGGTTTCTTGATAAAAAAATTCATGCGAAACCTTTTAGCATTTTGCTAAACAATAATCTGTAGGCAAACAATTTAATGGTTAGTCATGGTGATTTTGAAATGTAAATGTAACATGCATAAAGATGTGGTACGGCAGGTCATGAGTGTGGGACTTTTTATCTGTATTGGGTTTATTTCTGGGGAAACTAATGGGCAGTTGGATGGGCTGCACGGTGTTTACGACGATTCGCCATGGCAAATGGCTATGCAAGTAAAGCAACCATTAAAAAATAACCTGACGTCGAGTCCAGAAAATACCAGTAAAAGCGCCATTGATACGGAGGAAAATGCCTCGCTGCTATTGCAGCTAGCCCACGCGCTTACAGGTAGTAAAGACAAAAACACAATGGAGTCAGGTTATCTTGGTTATACGATTGAACTCAAAGGTGGTTATGGAGTACATCATGGCATAGATTTTAAGAGTCCTGTGGGCGCTACGGTTTATGCGTTGAGGGGGGGTGATGTTATCGGAAAAATAGAGGGTAATGCCGCTAGTAGCGTTGTGATGGTTAAAGACGCCTGTACAGGACTTATTTGGTCCTACGGGCATATTAATCATGACAACATTAACCAGGGGCAAACAATTTTAGCAGGGCAACCGTTAGGAACCATTCTTGATCCTATGGCGGCTGGGGAAACCTGGCCGCCCCATGTACATGTATCAACATTGAAGGTAATGCCGGGTAGCTCTATGGCAATTGGTTGGGGCCGTGCCTATGGAGGCACCGAACAGAAAGCTATCGACAATGCTAAAAAATATACCATTAACCCCGCTCAGGCCTATGCCAGTGCTTGCACAATGCAGTAAAATAGCCATTTATCTGTGCAATCTATAGGCGCGTTGCCCCGCAAATCATAGTTAAAACCCGCACGTAACAATGTCACTAACTCCTAGTGAGCAGCCAATGGGTTAGCCCCCTGCCCAGTAATACGCACAGTACAGCGCCGAGATTATTGATCAAGATGTTGGCGACGGCGATTGTATGAGTACCGTCACGACTGGCGTTAACAGTTTCTAAGGCATAGGTTGAAAAGGTAGTCAGTGAGCCTAAAAATCCTGTCATAAAAAAAAGCCGCCCCATAGGACTGAGTAGATCACTTCGGTCAGCCAGCGCAAAAGCAGTCCCGATAAGAAAGCAACCACTTAAATTAGCTAACAGGGTTCCCCAGGGAAACCCGCTACCGATCCAGTGCGCAGCTAACAAAGCAATACCATAGCGACATAGCGCACCTAAGCTACCCCCCAACATGACCAATAATAGCTTCATCATACGGTTGACCTATTAGAGGCTTTTTTAAAACAGCTTCTTAAACCCGTTGAGTGGCTTGAAGGGGAACCGGTAAAAAGAACAATACTGTCAAGATAGGGTCGGAACAGAAGTTGGCCAATGCTGGAAAAAAGTCGATGCATAATGCGTTACCCATAAAATACGTTCTGATAGTTCTATGGTGTGTGAGTATGTGTGCTTGCGGTAATGGGGATACAGCAGAAGCTTTGTTGGTAGATTATCTGAAACGGGTGGAGCGAGCTACAGGTATCAAAAGTAAGTTGTCCTCCCAAGTAGATTTGTTGCCCTATCCGTCCCACCGCGAACAAAACCTGCAGGTAGCCCCGCTGCGCATGGGTATGGTGAATTTTGCCAAATTATATCCCTGTGATTTGTTTAAATTGATCAACGAGCGTAATAGTATTATGGGTCGAGTCATGCCTATTTCACAAAAGTTGGTCTACGAAATCGCCTTTTTGCAAGATGCTAACGTTTGTTACCAAAAACTTGCCGCAACGGCCACTTCGAATAAGGAATTTCTCTCGCTATTTAAAGAGGTTATTAAGAAAAAACAGGCAAATTTGCCGATTATTTTTTGGCAAGCCACTTTTAACAGTCCTGAGCTAAAAAAACTGTTTAGTTTGGCCGTATCGCCGCTAAACCCTGACGAGGATCAGGCATTTCTCAATGCCCGGCAGAGTGTTGCTTACTTCCGTGAGTTGGCTAAACACTTGACCAGTGGGTCGCTTGCTATTGACAAAGAAGAACTAGAGACACACTATTTTCGGCTGCAACGGTATCAATATGGTGGACGTTTGTTGCAATCGGTTGCCCAACTCACCGATTATTTGAATCGGGCTGCCTACTCCCTTGAAACGCTGATGAGTGAAGCCATCCTTTGTGTGCAAAAAAAACCCACCGAGCAAGCCTATATATTAAATAATGTTTTTAGGAAATATTATGCCCAACGGGTCGGTGCTTATATTTCTCAGATACACCGCCAAGGTCAAACATGGCTGGCTGATATTGATGCCTTAGTGCAAGCCCAAACGGTAAATTTACCGTTTGCTTTTATTCGTTATAGGGCACAAATGCTAAACTTCAATAGCGGAATCTGGCAGGGTTTTGATGTCGCTATACAGCGCCATACCCAAGCATGGCAAGCTGTATTGAGCCAATGTGGACTAATGCCTGCCGCGGAATAATTTTTTTTAACCTGGATTGACCTATACTGGGGACATGATTGACCTGCCACCCAGGAGCTAGGTATGAGTAAACCTGATCCAGCTGCGCTTGCCCAACAAGTGCAAAACCAAAAACTGCCACCCATTGACCGTTGGAATCCATCCTTGAGCGGTGATATGGATATGCGGATTGCCCGCGACGGCACTTGGTATCATGAAGGGCAACCCATCGAGCGACAAAACTTGGCGCGGCTCTTTTCTACTATTTTGCGGCGCGAAGAAGACGGTGATTATTATTTAGTGACACCGGTGGAAAAGTGGCGTATTCGTGTCGATGATGCGCCCCTGGTGGCCGTGTTATTAGAGGTGATCGGCGAGGGTAAAGCACAAACTTTGCGCTTTACCACCAATTTAGGCGATGTGGTTAGCGCCGGGCCAGAGCATCCCCTTGAAGTGGAATACATCAAACCAGAGGGTGAACCCTCCCCCTATGTCCATGTAAGAGATCGCCTACGAGCTTTGGTGTCCCGATCAGTGTTTTTAGAGCTGGCGGAGTTGGGTGAAGAACGTCATGTGGATGGAAGGCTTATTTACGGCGTAGTTAGTCAAGGTGTTTTCTTTTCATTGGGTAGTTTGCATGAATAATATGAGCAGCTCAAGGAAAGCCGTCTAGAGCATTTCCCATTCAACCGTTCAGCTAACTTATTTTTATTATTGTAAAAATCGGGGTTATCCACAAAACCTGTGGATAACTCTGTGGATAACTCTAAACGGGTTTGTCTAAGTCCCCGTCTTTATTAGCCAAATGACAATTTGATGACTTTTTGATCAGAGAAAAAAATTATTAATATTCAATGATTTAAATTTTAGGTGGGGTTTAAACTCAATGATGACGCGATGCACAATGACCCTCCTATGCAAGATCAAAGACTTGTGTATAAGTCAAGACTTGTGCATCAATAAAAAAGGCGTATCGAGAAAAAAAGTCCTTACCAATCTATCCGTCACCCGGTAATGAAGTCGGTGTGGTTTTCAAGAGTGACTGACTCCCACTGGACATTTTCTACCTGAGCTCGCGGAGGTCCTACGTGCAACCAATCCCGCAACTGAGCCACTGCATTCTCCTCGCCACATGCTAGAACTTCAACCTGTCCATCGGGTAAGTTACGGGCATAGCCCGTGATGTTTAACTGTAACGCTTGATCCCGTGTGTAAGCCCGGTACCAAACGCCTTGCACACGACCGGATACATAGCAACGTAGACAAATTTTCATGTAAAGCCTTTTATCACTCATTCCTTGGATTGCTTAGATAATGGATCAACCCTCGTTTTAAAGTTTGGCTATTGGCTAACCATAAACCCTCTAATCAGCAGGTTTGGCTCTAATAACATTGGTTCTTTCGAGTGCCCGGATAGCTTTTTTGCGAGCCTCGACAGCATGTCGTCTTGCCTCGAAATATGAACCTGCTTCAAGCTTGCTCTCGGCTCTTTCTAGCGACTCCGATGCTTCGTTTAATTTTTCATAGGAATGGTTTGTCGCGCCGGCTTCTCGCGCTGCACGAATAGCCTGACGGGCATCGCTCATTTCTTGGACGGGCGGGCTAACGCACGCTACCAAAAAAAATGCAATGGCTACTACAAAACCAAATTTTTGGTAAGATTGAGCAGAGAATTGCATGACGCGACCATACCGCAATGCATTAATAAGCAAACGTATCACTCATCCATAGCCCTTCAAGCCAACCACATATGAATGCCTGCATAATAATTAACCTCATTGGCCTGCCAATCGTGCAGATGAATAAATTCTAATATGGCCACTATTTTGGTGCTCTATTATAGCCGTAGTGGGGGCACTGCGGAAATGGCTCGCTTTGTGGCCCGAGGTGTGGAGGAAGTGGCCGCTATGGAAGCGCGCTTACGCACTGTACCACCGATTTCAGCAGTGTGCGAGGCCGTTGCTGACACCATTCCAACCGAGGGACCACCTTACGCAAGTTTAGCAGATCTGAAGGAATGTTCAGGGCTTGCCTTGGGCAGTCCCACCCGTTTTGGGAATATGGCGGCACCCTTAAAATACTTTCTAGATTCCACCAGCAGCCTCTGGTTAACAGGGGGCTTAGCCGGTAAACCCGCTGCCGTATTTACGTCCACTTCCAGCTTGCACGGGGGCCAAGAAACAACCCTGTTGTCCATGATGCTACCGCTTTTGCATCACGGGATGCTGATCATGGGATTACCCTATACTGAGGCTAACCTTATGGAAACCCGCAGCGGCGGTACACCTTATGGGGCAAGTCACTGGTCCGGTGCGGGACCACAGCCTGCCTTAACCCAGGAAGAGAAAAAACTCTGTCGATGTTTAGGTCGCCGCTTAGCTGAAACGGCCCAACGTCTCACTAAATCTAGCTTAGCATGACTACAACCTGGCGAATCATTGCGTTAGGGAGCTACTTTGGATTGCTCACTCTCCTGATTGCTTGGACGGTTTGGTTAGCGCCACCGCCTGTTTTACCAACAGCATTAATATTGATAATCTTCGTTGGGCCGCTTTTGTTTCCTTTACGCGGTATCCTTTATGGACGCGCCAGGGCTCATTTTTGGGCAGGTCTGTTGGCCCTTTTTTATTTTATTGCAGGAGTTTTTGATATTGCGGGTGGTATTGAGCAAAGTTGGTTAGCATGGTTGGAAATTTGGCTGAGTATTTTGTTGTTTTCCAGCGGGTTAGGTTACGTGCGTTGTACCAATCAGTAACACTACCTAATATCATGAAATAATGCTAGCGCTCGGCTTTAATCAGTTTCCGACACTTTAGTCTAGAGCGTTTTTGCTTTGGCTGTACACAAGGCAACCGAGGAGCGGTGTGCGCAATGTACGTAAGGTACATGAGCACTCCGCTGCCGAAGGATTAACGCCGTGTACGGTCAACTGGAAAAGGCTCTAGCACACTGCGTAAAAAAGCCGGTGTTAATTTACGTTTGGCCGCAAGGGATGCTTTATCTAACGTGTCGAGGGCGGCAAATAACGCGTTTGTATCTTGTTGAAAGTGACGCATTAAGTAGCGGCCCGCCGCATCGGAAAGGGCAAGCCCACGCCGATTTGCCCGCAACTGGAGTGCTTGCAATTGCTCTGTTGGTTCTAGTGGATTAAGCACCAGCACTAGACTGGCGGTGAGTCTCGAAACCAGTTGCGGTAATAGCAATTCCATCTGGGTAGGCGTCCCATTTCCAGTAATAACCAGTCCACCACGCTTTTCTTCAATGCGGTCAAATAATCTTATCAGTGCTGTTTCCCATTCACGATTGCCCGCAACAACATGGATATCGTCGATACAGACGATGGTGACATTTTCTATACCATCCAGCGCCTCATAAGAAAACTGCCCTGTTTCACCCATGGGCAGATAAATAGCGGATTCGCCCCGTTCGCCAGCGGCATGGCAAATGGCCTGTAACAAGTGGCTTTTGCCGGTGCCTGAAGGTCCCCATAAATAAACATTGGGTTCCCAAGGATCACCCGTTAAGCGCTGTAAATAGGCAACGGTTTCCCTATTAATACTTGAGAAATAGCTAGCGAATGTGGCATGGTCCTTCAAACCGATGGTCAGGGGCAGTTGTTGGGAATCCATCACAGGCAAACCTTTTCAGTTATCGATGTAGGCAATGACTCGCAGTGCATTATTACCAGTTAGTCGCCGTACAAAGCGCTTTTTAAATACTCGTCGTGAGTATGCCGTAATAGAACCATAATAACTGCAGCGACTGGCAAAGCTAACAGTACTCCGATAAAACCAAATAGGTGACCACCCGCCATCACTGCAAAAATGACTGCCACGGGGTGTAGGCCAATACGGTCCCCCACCAATAGCGGGGTAAGCACCATACCTTCGATAAGCTGAGCAATGGCAAACACGATCACCACGGGTACTAAATAAAAGACATCTTGGAACTGAAAAATGGCGGCAATACCGGCCACTAAAATACCAATAATAAACCCTAAATAGGGTACAAAACTCACCAAACCCGCCAGCATCCCGATTAATAAAGCAAGATCGAGACCTATAATGATTAACCCTACGGAATAAATAGTCCCCAACGCCAACATAACGATAAATTGGCCCAATAAAAAAGCCCCCAAAACCTCATCGACTTCTTGCATTAATCTCACAACAATGGGCTCGATGCGCCGGGGTAATAAATCTTGAATATTGGCTATTAGATGTTGCCAATCCCGCACCAGATAAAAAGTAACCACTGGAATCAGTATTAAATTGGCTATCCATCCCATTAACGTCACTGATGACTTGCTGAGCGACCCCAGTACAGTGCCAATTAAACTTCTTATTTCATCCAAATAATCGATAAGATAGGCTTGTAGGTCAAGCAGATTAAACAAGCTGGGATCAAGCCCTAGGGTTGTTCGTAACCACGGTATAAGTGTGACTTGCAACCACCCCACATAGTTTGGTAAATCGTTAATCAGTTTATTGATTTGCGCCACAATGGTAGGCACGACAAAAAAAAGAGCCAGCAAAAGAATAATAAAAAGAACGGCAAAAGCAGTTATAACCGCCCAGGTACGGGAACGTTTTGGTTGCCAAGCATCGATGCGTTTTACAATGGGATCAGCAAGATAAGCTAATGTTGCCGAGACCACGAACGGCGTTAATACCGGCGCCAAAAGGTAGAACAGCGCCACCAACAGAACGCCAAAAATTAACCAAATCCAGACTTGGGTTTCACGAGACATCGCTACCCTGTACCTTGCGCAGGGCGCGCCCGCCCCAGGTGCTTACATAGGCGGCGCCACTTAGCAGCGTGGTCAAAGCAGTACCGTAAATGAATGTTGTGATAAGGGTATCAGGCAGTGGCAGGAAAGATTTGCTGAATAGGATAACAGTCACGAGGGTCAGCTGCATGAGTGTGTTTAGCTTACTGATCAATAAAGGTTCGGCCTTGAAGGGGGCGATCAAGTAGTGATAACTGATGGCCATGCTGACAATCATAATATCTCGCAAAATGATCGCCACCACCAACCAAGAGGGCAGTTCGCCTTGCCAGTTTAGAGCTAATACGGTACCCACCAGGAGCAGCTTATCGGCGAGGGGATCGAGAAACCCACCAAGCTTACTGCTCCAGCCGCAATGTTTGGCAAGAAAACCATCGACGGCGTCGGAAACCCCCGCAATAATAAATAACAGCAGCGCCTCAGAATAGCGGCTTGTCATAATAAGCCACAGGATAGGCGCCACCAATAGTAATCGTAGCAGGGTTATCAGGTTAGGGAGCAGATGTAATTTCAAGGTAACGGACAATCAGGCAGGCAAGTTAAGAATGAGACATCTCCAGTAACTTATGTGAATAAGGTAACATAACTTTATGGGCCTAAAGAAGGCGTTTTAGTTATCCCTATTATTCCGATCTATTCAATGAGAATACCCTGTGGAAGAGAAACCTGTAAAAGCCAGTTCATTAAGTTATCGCCAGGCGGGTGTTGATATCGACGCCGGTAACCGTTTAGTCAACCGCATTAAAGGATTGGCTAAACACACTAAGCGCACGGGTGTGCTAGACGATATCGGCGGTTTTGGCGCCTTGTTTGAATTACCCACGGGTTTTCATCAACCGGTGTTGGTGGCGAGCACAGACGGGGTTGGCACAAAACTAAAACTTGCCCTCTCCTTAAGCCAGTATGACACCATCGGCGTCGATTTAGTGGCCATGTGTGTCAACGATATCGTCGTCACAGGGGCGGAACCGCTGTTTTTTCTTGATTATTACGCTACTGGTCAGTTGCAGGTGGAAACGGCGGCGAAAATTATTCAAGGTATTGCGGAGGGCTGCGAACTTGCCGGCGCCGCCCTGGTGGGCGGTGAAACCGCTGAAATGCCGGGTCTTTACCATGAGGATGACTATGATCTAGCAGGTTTTTGTGTGGGGGTGGTGGAAAAGGAACGCCTTATCAACGGCAGTCATATTGCTCCAGGAGATACCCTGATTGGACTTGCCTCTGCAGGGATTCATGCCAACGGTTATTCCCTGGTACGGGCCATTTTAGAAAAGCACTCTACTTCATTGTCCAGCCCCTTTGGTGAGCACACGTTGGGCGAAGTGCTTTTGACGCCCACACAGATTTATGTCAAACCTTTACTACGCCTCATGGATACCGTCGAAGTCCGCGGGCTTGCCCATATTACCGGTGGTGGATTGTTAGAAAATGTACCCCGTATGTTACCCCAGGGAACCCAGGCGACGATCCATAAGTCCAGTTGGCAACGTCCAGCCATTTTCCATTGGTTACAAGAAAAGGGACAAATTTCGGAAACCGAGATGTTACGCACCTTTAATGTCGGTGTGGGTATGGTGGTGTGTGTGGCCCGTGCAGATGCGGATAGCGCCGTGGGGCTATTGCGGCAAATGAACATAACGGCCTGGCCGCTGGGCGCCATCGCTGCAGGGGAGGGGCCACCGGCGGTGGAGATCGTCGCGTGAGCGGTAACCGTGACTGCTGTGGGGTAGTCGCCTTGATTTCGGGGCGCGGCAGTAATCTACAGGCCATTCTCGATGCCGCTGTTAGAGGGGATTTGGCGGCTGAGGTAAGGGCTGTAATCAGTAATCGACCTGGTGTCGATGGTTTAGCACGGGCCCGCCGTGCGGGCGTGCCTGCTATTACGTTAGACCATAAAAAATTTGTTAACCGGATAGACTTCGAAACTGCCTTAACAGCATGTATCGATGAGTTTGCTCCTCATCTTTTGGTGTTGGCCGGTTTTATGCGCATACTGCAACCCACCTTTGTAAGCCATTACCAGGGTAGAATGCTCAATATTCATCCTTCCCTGCTGCCTAAATACCGGGGTTTACATACCCACGAACGAGTACTTGCCGCGGGGGAACAGGAACATGGCGCAAGTGTTCATTTTGTGACACCGGATTTGGATGCCGGTCCGGTGATCGTGCAGGCGCGGGTGCCCGTATTTCCGAATGATGACCCGACCACGCTGGCAGACCGGGTATTGGCCCAGGAACACCGTATTTATCCGTTAGCAGTACGTTGGTTCGCTGAGCATCGTATTGCTTTGGCAGATGATGAAGTGTTGTTTGATGGCCAACTTCTATCTGCTCCAAAGCTATTAAACATGTATGAGGATGACAAAACTGTATGACTTTGAAATCGATTATTTTTTCTTTGCTGTGCCTGTCTTGGTTGAGTGTGGTGGAGGCTGCCGATAATCTCCCCGTGACGCCTTTCCAGGCGCGTTATAATGGTTTTGTGGCGCTCACAGACTCGCCCATCAACATGCGGGTTAATGGCAAGTTAGAGATGGCTTTGCGCGATGCAGGGAATGGCCAGTATCGGATGGACTATGAATTAAAAGGTTTTATTGGGTCTGTTGAAGCCCGCGCCAAGGGTATCTTTCAAGATAATAATATGCGCCCTCTCACCTATCGGCAAAAAATTAAAGGTATCAAACAATCCCGCACCGAGATAGATTTTAACTGGCGACAAAACACCCTGGCCGTTAGCGAAGACGAGGAAAGTGAAACCTTGCCATTAAAGGAGCGGGTAGTGGACCCGTTAAGTCTTCATTTGTTGGTGATGTGGGATATGCAGCAGAACCAAAAAGCACGTCAATATACGTTGGTCAGCGGGGTTCGTCTAAAAGACTATGGGGTCAAGATAGAAGGTGAAGAGACGTTGCAAACACCCCTAGGCGATCTGCGTACATTGCGGGTGCGTAGCAGCCGTGTTGATCCGGGCAGCGACCGGGTCACCAAACTTTGGCTAGCGCCGGAACTAGATTATTTACCGGTGCAGATGGTCCATGAAAACGGTGGCGAGGAAACTATGCGGATGCTGCTGGAGGAGGTGAAGGAGGGCAAAGATAGCCACTAAGGATGTCTTTACTCTGTTTCTCGACTGGCAATCCTTGCCGTGGCGTCGAGAATGTATGCAATGGATGCTCTTAACATCTTAAGGCTTGGCCCAATGAGTTATCATGCCAAGCTTGGCATGAACACAAATTTGGCTGTTCTAACGGGAGCAGCCAGTTTGGCATTACAGGGTTTAATTGGTTAGCTCTAGATCGGGTAAGCGCTGACCGTCGCGGCTGACGTAGTATGTTATTTGTACGCTGCCGTCCTCTGTTGTTTCTCGTTGATAGTAGGTTTCGGTCTTGGTGAAACCTGCCATGGCAAGAAATTGATGTAAAAATGCCTGTTCAGCAGCGTCGTTCTCGTGTTCAACCTCGAGGCGACACAAGCTAGACTGACACGCAAGTTCGATGAGCTGGCTGTCTACAAGTGCCTGTTGCTCCAGCGCTGTCTGCATGTTTGCCTCCATTCGAGGAGCCCAGTCAGCATCATAAGGTTCTCCTGAAAAGTGGCTATCGAGCGTCAAAAGCCGTTGTTCTTCCCGGGCAGCTTCAGCGGCTTGAAGCTGATCGGCATCCATCTCATCAGATAGTTCTGCAGCAGACGCCTGATTGAATTCTCCATTTTCATCCTGCAAACTTAGTGAGCTGTCAGCAGACTCATCGATTTCTGAACTAACCAGATCATTCACTGAGCTTTGTAGGTCCGCCAGAGTACGGGCTTGTCCCCGCGTGTAATTCTTGAGCTGCGCCAGTTCGGTGCGCAAATCCCTCAAAGTAGATTGCAACGCAGTATGATCAGTGGCGTATTGCTCTTTGACGACAAAATCTGGCGACTCTTCCGTTATCAATGAAGGCGAGGAATCGCTGGGATCTTTATGTTGAAACATAACTAGTATAAAAGCGAGCAATCCTATTCCGATGCTGCCATAGAGAATGGGTTTGTACGTGAACATAAGAATTTCCTGAGTTAGAAAGCAAATAAGCGGGGTTGGCGATACCACTAACCTCGCTTTTGTTGACGTATTATTCCTCGGTGACTCGATAACCGATGACACGGGATTTGTCGTTAAATGCCGCTGAAGCTGATGGTGGAAGGGCACACCAATAATAGAAAGGCCGGTTGTTAGAACCTGACATGGCATCAAATTGCAGGGTTCTATAACCCGCTCCATTGGCAGACGCTACAAATTGTTGGATACCAGCGCCTCCAAAGTAGCTTTTTACATGGAGAATGCATTGAGTGAATCCTCCAGCTTGGTACACACGTACTTGACCTTCTTGAATATCTCCACTCACGAGATCCCGTACTACGGGACAGTTGACCGTTAATGACCCTGTCGTCGAATCATTGAGCACCATGCCACCCCCGTGAGAACCGCGCCCGAGGACTGGCTGGCACATGGCGCCTGAAAACACTTTGCCATCTGCGGCTATGGCTGACTGTCCGGTTAAAGCGAGGGTAATTAAGGCGATCGTAGTGAGTGCATTTTTTAAAGTTCGATAGAACATGGTTATAATCCTTCTAGGAATAAATAAAATATAAAAGGTAAAAGCTGTTTAGACTAAAGCCCCTCTCAACTCCGACAATGTGGATATTACCCTTGCATACTAAAACAGAGTCCCGTCCTCAGATCGAGGAACTTTTTCACAAAAAAAGTGTGAACTTTGAACATTCATCAAAGCCTGGGAAAGGGCGGGTGGGCGAGATATGCGTAGGTTGGCGGAAAGGGTGGAGGAGCGCGTACAGGGACAGCAGTTAAAGATCTAAAATTTGCTATTTTGAGCTACCGTCGTTTGTTTCATCATCAGCGCCGATACGGCTTGGGATAGGTCGTTGCTGGCCACGGTATTTAGCGCTGGAACGGCTATTGTAGGGACGCGCCGCCGGTCCTGAGAGGGTTTCGAAATTCATGGCGCAAATGGTCATGCCGGGGCGCAACGCAAGGGGCAGTTTGCCGCTATTAAAACATTCCAGCACAATACTGCCACTCCAGCCGGGATCGATGCGATGGGCGGTCACATGGACCATCAGCCCCAACCGCGCTAAACTCGAACGACCGTCTAGCCAACCGACGATATCATCGGGCAGGGTGATGGATTCAGCGGTGACGGCCAAGGCCAATTCGCCAGGATGGAGAAAAAGGGTTTGACCTCTTCTTGGCTGATTTCAATCTCTTTACCCATGATCTGATTAATAGCTTTGTCCACCTCGTGGCGCGGTCCGCTCAAGTCAATATACGGCGCCGCATGGTCATTAAAGACGCGAAAATAGTGCCCTAAACGAAGATCAACGCTAACCCCATTGATGCGCGTCGATCCGGGTCGCGGTTCGATACGGATTTTTTCAGCATCCAGATATGCTTCAATATCTCGGTCAGACAGCCTCATGATCGATTACCTATAAATTATCTGTCCCTATACACTACACCAAAACAGCGTCTAATAGGCAACTTATGGCATATTCAAAAAGTGGGTTTTAGTGGGTTCTTTACTGCTCACCCTGGCATAGTGCTGGCAGGTTGCCTGCTGGCGGTATTGGATGGCGTGGCTATCATTTACGTGAACAGAGCCGCGTACCGGCGCATGAAAGACTTGGGGGATTTATGAGTGAGTGGATTGTGATAGCAAGCGTTGTCTTATTCTTTGGTTCTATATTGTGGATTGCTGTGGATGCTGTGAGGCATAGCAAAGATAAGTATTGAATGTCAATTAAAACAGTTTATGGATCCTTCCTAAAGCCCTCTAAATGGCATCGCTAGGGGTCCTAAATTAGGACTGTTTTTCGCACACAAATTGGTTTCCGTTTCCGGTAATTCGCTGTGCTTGCCCAGCAATTGCCTGCATTTCATGTGTTATCAGTACTTGACATCCTCCTCTTCCTTAAAGAAAGAGGATTCCTTAGTTTAGCCTCTCATGCCCGAGAGGGAGGGCAGTTTGCATGACCTCTTACCCTGACATACCTCGACTGACGTCTAGTATGCCAGCGCCAAGCGGCATAGGCTTGGCCGGTTTTAAACGGGTATTACTAGATGTCGGCGCGTTATCGCGTGACTTCGACACCCAAAATATAGAACAGTTTGCGCCTTATATCTTCCCCCTAAAGAAGGAGGCTTTACGGCGCGTCAGGTAAAACTCCCGGAATCGTCTATTTGGCGCCTTCACGTATGAAGAGTAGCAAAGCTACTCCCACCCACCTGGTAAGAGTCCCTACGCATATACGTAACGATGATTCTGTTTATCGGTATGAATGAGACCATTCTTCTTCAACCACCCTACCCGTTTGTAATTTCCTCGCCATCTCCCAGCAACATTAGAAACATTTGAAACATAAAAAGTGATGAGATGATATGCGCTTGAAACATCAGCGTCTTAATCTTTTTGTCACTGAAGACGTTACTTAAAACGCCAACCGATTTTCGTTGCTCATCAGCGTGGATCAGACATGTTATCGCCGCTCATACCGGCGTTCGGTTTGATCCGCTCGAGGACGCCGCAGCGGTCGATTGACGAGGTATCTACATGTTACGAATAAATGCAGACAATGGTAAGGCAGTTGACGAAATGGAGCACTTAGAGCAGTCCATTCGCGATATTTTATTAACCCCCATAGGCACTCGGATTATGCGGCGTCGCTATGGGTCGAGGTTAATGTATCTGCTTGATCAACCTATGAATGACTTTCTGATCGCGTCAATACAGGCTGCGGTTGTTGAAGCGTTAACCAATTACGAACCGAGAGTCAAACTCAGTCGGGTCACCGTCAATGGTGCTGATAGCGGTAAGTTAAGTATCACAATTGAAGGGTTTTACGTACCCGATAGCCGGGCGATCCGACTCGAAAACATCTCGATTCAATAGCGAACATTGAGACTAAGAAATTAATTTTTTTTGGACAATGAACTATGCCAGAAAACGAGTTTGAAGATAAAGTTGACTATTTTTCTGACCAGCAATCAGATGGCGTAAGAGTTCAAGCGAAGCTCGACCATCATACAGCTATGTTAGGTGGTGTGGCTCGTATTGGACGAGTGGTTGAGGCCGCCGCTGGCGATCCTAAAGACCCCGGCGATATTCCCAGGGTAATGGTGCAGATAGGTGGCGTTAGTCAAGGTAGCTATATACGTAATTGGATGCCTTGGACCACAACCCGGGCGGGTTTTGATGGCGAATGGTGGGCGCCAGAACTGGATGAACAGGTCCTGGTTATCGCGCCGTCGGGTAATCTGACCCAGGGTATTATCGTCGGTTCATTGTATCGCGGTCCGCTCACGTTTGACGCCGCAGCGGGCAATGTCACTGCCAGAGACCCCATACCCAGCGACACAGAAAAGCACATCCATAAGCGCGTCTATAAGGACGGTTCAAGTGTCACTTACGACCGCAATAGTCACAACTTGTCCATGGTCGTCAAAAGCGCACCTGACGCCGCTAAGGAAATATCAGCAACCATTACCGCTGATCAGTCCATTGTGTTAACGGCCGGCGCCACGCAAATCACCATTAACCAAGATGGCGCAGTCGATATTGTTGCCCAGGGCAATGACATTACGATTTCTGGCAATGTGAAGGTGACTGGAACCATGGACGTGAGTTAACGCTAACGAACCTATGCTTACCCCCCATAGAACGAGAGAGAAGAGTATGTCAAAAGCAGTCGCAGTAGCAGGTGATACTCAGTTCGAGACTAGTACAGCCAAACTGCAAGCGGATACCAACCAAACCGGCTCTTGGCAGCCGGATCCGGATCCGGGTGCGCTAGTGGTGACCACTGGCGAGACAATTTCTGTGAACGGTAAAAAAGTTGAGTTAAGCGCCGTGATGACGTGGACCTATATAGGTGGCGCCGCGGGTACCAGTACAATGCCCCCGGTTCCTGATACGGCGAGGCTGATAGCCGGTCCGACAAAGCTGACAGACGCCAATCAACATGTTCTCGTTGAGGGTGATGAGGCAACGACTGTGAATGGCAACAAGATTATCGTGACCAAGAGCCAAGAGATTTTGAAAACGGCTTAAATGCAATGAATAAAGTATTGGTAACTACTTACCCTCCCGTCATTCTCGCCATGGACTGGCGAGAATCCAGTGCCATGGACGGCAAGCGCGGGTGACAACCGCCTGCCACCATCCATGGCAACTAGATTCCGGCAATCCCTGCCGGAATGACGGGTGAGTAGTTTTAAAGTATCTATGTGCATAATTTTAATCGCTTTTTTACGCCAGTTTTAGCGAAACGATAACCACTTTAAGGTTGATTTATGAGCTTATTTACCAGCATCGATCTCTCTGAACTGCCACCACCCAGTATTGTGGAGGCGTTGGATTATGAAGTCATATTGGCAGCGACAAAAAATGAACTGCAAACATTAGCCCCAGAGATAGATGTGGACAATCTGTTGGAAAGCGATCCCGTCAGCAAGCTGCTGCAAGTGATGGCCTATCGGGAAATGCATCTGCGCCAGCGCATTAACGAATCTGCCCAAGGGGTCATGTTGGCCACGGCGACAGGCGCCAACCTGGATAACCTTGCGGCCCTGGTTAACATTAAACGCTTAGTGATTGATCCGGGTGATCCCGATGCGTCTATCGATCCGGTCTATGAAGATGACGCCCGTTTAAGGGCCCGCACGCAGCTGGCTTTCGAGGGTTTTTCCACTGCCGGACCGAGAGGCGCTTATTTGTTTCATGCCCTATCGGCTTCTGCTTTGGTGAAGGATGCGGCGGTGTATTCGGAATTTCCGGGCGAGGTGGAAGTCCGCATCTTGAGTAGCGAAGACAATGGCGCTGCCTCCGATGATTTATTAACACAGGTGGCAAGCGTATTAAACGCCGATGAGATTCGTCCCATCACCGATCTGGTCAAGGTCAACTCCGCTGATATTGTGCCTTACACCATTAATGCAACCTTAATACTGTCTCCTGGCGTCGGTTCGCAAGAAGTGCTCGCGTCTGCGCGAGGGGCCGCGCAAACCTTTATCGACAAACATCATAAACTGGGTAGCGACATTACCCGCGCCGCCCTGTTCTCTGCCCTCTACCATCCGGGCGTGCAAAACATCGAATTGTACGAGCCGAGTGCAGATATGCTGATTGAGCAGAGCGAGGCGCCCTTCGGCAGGATTGGCGCCATTGATTCCGCGGATCACCCCACATCCGTCCCGGTCAATATGGCCGCCGGGATTACCTTCACTAATCAAAGCGACGTCGCCGGTGAGATTGCCGGAACCGTTTCCGTTACCCCCGCCGTAGATGATCAAGACCTCACCCATTATATGATCTATTGGGGTGGCAACAATGCGCAAAAATTGCCGCTAGGTACAAAAATCTATGTGTCCTCGGGTAAAGAATTAATCCTCGATCACGACAATGCCATCAATCTGTCAATCACCAGTCTTGATGGCAA
>CAZGON010000057.1:7943-20736 GCA_964527085.1 uncultured Candidatus Competibacteraceae bacterium | reverse complement strand
CCTTTCCTTCGCCTGAAGGCGAGGGATTTTATATCCCCGAAGGGGACATTAAGGCGTCTCGTCTAAAATCACAAAGGCAAGCAAGGTAGTGCCTAAAGCCATTGCTAGCATAAAAGTTGGCGGTACACATAACATCAAAAGCCCACTGACAAGCCAGAGATCGCGCACAATTTTCTGCTTTTTTCGATATTTTCGCGTATATCGACGAAGACTTGGATGTCGCGCTTTATCTGCCTCAGAGATATTTGGTAAGGAATTCGCTGCCATAACAATCACCTTGCTAACAAAATACGCTATCGAACTTGGGCTACCTCAGCCATTTTTTAACGACCTAATTAGTTTAAGATTAGACAATAAACCACTGAGTAAGCTTGCTTTAGCAAATTATTTCTGAATTTTTTGTTGGCAATAAACATGCCCAAGTCTGTTAATTTGAATCTACTATTTTTTAATTTTTAGACAATGGAAAACCAAAAATGGTGACGCAAAAGGCTGGCGGACGCCGTACAAAAATCGTCTGTACTATTGGTCCAAATTCTAATTCCCCAGAAATTTTAAGTGCGCTTATCGACGCTGGCATGAATGTGGCGCGCTTAAATTTTTCCCATGGCAACCACCAGGAGCACCGGGAGAACGCAACAATTATACGTCGCGTGGCCAGATCAATGGGCAGAGATGTAGGCATTATGATTGACCTGCAAGGTCCCAAAATCCGTACCGGCAAACTGCAAAATTCGACGCCGCTACAGCTGGTGCCTGGCGCGGACATTTGCCTTACTACCCGAGATGTCATTGGTAATTCAACGGCTGTTTCAACAACATACGAGAGCCTAGCTAGTGATGTAAAACCGGGTGACTCTATTTTTTTAGCGGATGGTGTGCTTGAGCTGCTGGCCGAGCGGGTGGCGCCGCCTGATGTTCATTGCCGTGTGATCCATGGCGGTTTTCTGGGTGAACACAAAGGCATCAATCTACCTGGCGTCAATGTTAGCGCGCCCTGTTTAACCCCCAAAGATATAGCAGATCTTGACTTTGCCCTGAGTCTGGATATCGACTTTATCGCGCTATCTTTTGTAAGAAACAAAAACGATATTGTCGAACTACGTCAGCATATTGCAAGAGCAGGCAAAGCCAACCCCATTGTCGCCAAGATCGAACGACCTGAAGCCTTACAAAACTTCGACAAAATCCTGCAGGTGGCTGACACTATTATGCTCGCGCGGGGGGATCTCGGTGTTGAAATGCCTCTTAACCAAGTACCTCAGATTCAAAAATCGTTAATTGGCAAATGCAACGATGTGGGCGTCCCCGTGATTACCGCCACCCAGATGTTGGAATCCATGATATCCAGCGTGCGGCCAACCCGGGCTGAGGTGGCCGATGTGGCTAATGCCGTCTATGATGGCACCGATGCATTGATGTTATCTGGAGAGACTGCCTCGGGGCAGTTTCCTGTCCAGTCAGTTCGCGTTATGGCGCGCATCGCAGAAGCTGCCGATAATGCCATGGCTACTTCCCCGACCCGCAACCGTATCGTTCGGATGCGCGAATCTGGCATTCGCAAGTCAGGCAAAGGATCCTATGGCGACGCAATTAGTCAGGCAGCTTGCCGCACCGCGGCAGCCATTGGCGCAACCCGCATCGTTTGTTTTACCAAACGCGCCTCTACAGCCGCCCTAATTGCACGCTACCGGCCTACTGTACCGGTGACAGCTATTACCTTGAGTGAGGAAGCCCGGCATCGCTGTTCGGTGGTGTGGGGCGTGGATGCGGTGCAATCTATCGAACCTTGTAATACCGATGAGTTGGACCGAATTATCGACGATGTATTGTTGAATAACCAACTTGCCAAACCGGGGGATACGGTGGTTGTTGCAGGCGGCATCCCCCTTGCCATGCGAACCCGCACCAATATGTTAAAACTCCATAAAGTGAGAAATTCCCGCTAACGGCGAAATCAGGGTGTTGGTTTAGTCATTAACCGTTTAACCTTGGTTATTACAAACCTTTTTGAACCTCTGCTACTGCGAACTGCGCTAACTTAACTGTAAGTTTATGAATAATCCGTATCACCTTGACGACGAATCAGCCCTGCTTAGTACTCTCAAACCGTCGTTTGTCAGGCGTTTTGCAGCATTCTTAAACACGTTAAAATCGGTTGATTTAAGCCAAGCAGAGGTCGAGTCCCTAGCAGTTATATTCTATGATGGATTGTTTTCCGAAAAACTTAAAGAGGATAAATATCCTATCCAACTAGAGACGCTTTTCGATGCTCTTGCTCAGCAAGATATCAATCTAAATCAAATTTTATCCCATGTTTTGTTGCTGTTGATGGAAAGCTATACAGAACTGCTATCTAGCAAAATCGATGCAGACATGGAATTAACCGCGCTAACTAAGGCAGTCAAAGACTACATCGCCTTGCTGGAAAAAAAATTACCGAAGTTTATCCAGGCTGATGAGCAACATAAGCAAGAACAACGGCAAAGCGAGCATCGGGAAATCATCGCCCTACTCAAGCAAAGCCATGAGAAAGACGCTGCTGTGGGACTTAACAACACCTTTAGAGGCATTAGCGTTTCCTATGAAGCCAGGGTCATCGCTTTGCATCAAGATCGGGCTACGTTTGATGTTCATAAATATCAAGCGGCTGCCATAGCCCTTGAGAAGAGCACCCTGATCACCGCACCGTTTTTGCCAAAACCGGTGCGTGCACGGGTGGCTTCTATCAACAACATGAGCGTTGACCTATGGAATTTTACCTATTTGCATAGACCCGTGATCAAGCGTGAGCGGCTTCGTCTGCAGCCTGACACACCGACCCAGGTAACTTTTACAACTGACAACCAGGAATTTTCCGGTACACTGGTGGATATATCCATCAATGGCATGGGGATTCTTGTGGACCATCCGCAGCCGCCGCCCATGGGCACGCTCGGACAGTTACGGCTAACATTAGCGGTTTTCGCTCGGACCGGTGAGCGAGAAATCGACCTTTCTGGAAAAGTTATCAATCAACTGCACGATCCAAATGGTTGCAGAATTGGCTTATTAACCTATCCAGATTTCGAGGTGGAAGAGGTAATCTCGAAATATCTGGCTCATATGCAGACAAAAATCCTCCATGACTTGCAGTGGCGAAGTCTTATTGTCTAGACCTGTCTCGATTCATTTAATCTAGATACATTTTGAGAACCCTGTTAAATCATCCACAGCTTCTTTCTTCTTCTCATAGGCAGGTTTAAAGAAAATGACCATACGCCTCACACTGCTTATTACTGGAATTATTAGTCTATTTTTTTTAGCGCCCTTTAGTTTAGCGGATAACTATGCGGGCAAACGAATCTTGCATATCGACTCTTACCATCGGGGAAATATCTGGAACGATAGAATCGCCGACGCGGTGCAAACGTCTTTAAAAGACACCGGCGTCACCTTAAAGATTATCCATATGGACACCAAACGGAATCCATCAAAAGCCTTTAATAGGGCTGCGGCCTTGAAAGCCAAAGCGGTTATTGATGAATTTCAACCCCATGTGGTCACCACTAGCGATGATAACGCCGCCAAATATTTGATTATGCCTCACTATAAAGACGCGGACTTACCCTTTGTGTTTTGTGGACTCAATTGGGACGCTTCTACCTATGACCTGCCCTACAAAAACGTGACCGGGATGGTAGAAGTATCACCGGTCCCGCAAATTATTAAATTGCTAAAACAATACGCAGCGGGTAATCGACTCGGCTATCTGACTGAAGACACTAAAACAAAACGTAAAGAGCTTGAATATCACAAAAAGCTTTTTAATATTGAATACGATCAGGTGTATTTAGTCAAAACCTTCGCCGAGTGGAAAGAAAGCTATCTGCGTGCGCAAGATGAAGTGGATATGCTGATTATTCTAGGTGTCGCCGCCTTGACGGACTGGGACGACAAAGCCGCTCAGACCCTAGCCGAAAACCACACTAAAATCCCCTCCGGCACAGATTTCGGTTGGTTGATGCACATCAGTATGCTAGGTGTGGGTAAATCGGCTGAAGAACAAGGGCGTTGGGCAGCTCAGGCCGCGTTAAAAATTCTCGATGGTGTCGAACCCAGCAGGATTCCCCTTACCCATAACAAAGAAGGCAAGCTCTATTTTAATCGAAACATTGCCGCTAGCATGGGCATTAACAAGGCGCCACCGTTAGCGACCATAGTACCATGAATACCCCACATAACGCCTAAGGTTCATGCAAGCGGCCAATCCGCCGCGCTCCCTGACGCGGCGCACCCTCATTAAGGTAACTATCCGGATTGCTATTGTGGTGGCTATCGCCACGGTGATTAGTTACTATCACGTCAAAGCCAGTCTACAAAATCAAATCCTGGAGCAACTTCAGGAGTATATCCAACAACGGGGGGTTCGCGAGAGCAGCATCTTTCAACTGGCGAAAGATGACTTACAAATTTTTACCCACGCCTATGCTCAACGTCTCAGTGACCAAGAAGTTACCAACGTCAGAAGCCAATTTAATGCGTTCTTTGTGCAAGGCGAAGACGGCGTTAAGCGACTGCGTGAAGACTATTTTGAACGCTATGACGTAACCGGTTTTATTGGCAAATATGTTTCTATTGACGACCGACTCCAGCACCAACTAGTCATTGGTTTCGACATGCTGACTCAATATGGTCCCGCCTGGCAAAATCGCTTCGCCAACCTCTATGTCATTACTCCCGATAATGCAGTGCTTATGTATTGGCCCGATCAGCCTTGGGGTTTGAATGCTGACGACTGGCAAGTCAATGCCAAGTTAGCGTTGACCACAGCGGATAATGACGAGGTTTTGATCACTGGGGCCAACCTCACCAAGCAACAAGGATCGGGTTGGTCTGATTTGTATTTTGATTATGCTGTCAATAATTGGGTAGTATCGGCGACCGAAGCCGTGACCGTAAATGGTACAACAGTACTCTGGGCCGGTCACGATATTCTGCTGGATGAGTTGATTCAGCGTACTATCAATAACCGGCTAGAAGGCACTTATAACCTTATCTTTCGTGATGACGGACGCTTGATCGCTCACCCCCGTTTCATGGACGCCATTCAAGCGCAAAGCGGCGATTTGTCTATACCAGATACCAATGATCCCAATTTGCTGCGTATTTTTAATCTAATCAAGCAAAATCTTGATTCCACCATCATTGAGAATAACCAAGATAACCAATATCTTGCCGTCGCTCACTTGGAAGGTCCCGACTGGCATTTGGTCACCGTCTTTCCGGAAGCCATTATCGCTAAACAGGCCCTCCAGACGGCCCGCTTAATTTTGTTGTTAGGGGCAACGGCGCTGGTGTTGGAAATCGCTATTTTGTTTTTTGTGCTGAGAAAGCTGGTGGCGGAACCTCTGGAAAATTTACTGAGCGCTACTAATCGCATTGCCAGTGGCGATTTTGCGGTCAATTTAAATAATCAGCAACGGGATGAGATTGGCCGATTGGCCCGCTCGTTTCACACCATGTCTCGGGAAATCGAAGCGCGGGAAATAACACTGAACGAACGCAGCGTGAAACTGGCTCACCTCAACCAACAACTGGCCCATGAACTGGAGGAACGTAAGCGTATTGAGCAGGAAGTGTCCCAGCAACGGGAGGCGCTCTACCAAAGCGAAAAGCTCAGCGCTCTGGGGTCACTGTTAGCAGGGGTAGCCCATGAATTGAATAATCCCCTGTCTATTGTCGTTGGTCGGGCGGTTATGCTAGAGGAACAGCTGCAAGGCTCTGCTCAAGCGTTGGCTGCTGAAAGAATTCGTAATGCCGCCGATCGCTGCGCTCGCATTGTCAAGACCTTTCTTGCCATGGCGCGCCATCAGGAACCGGTGCGGGTTCCCGTACAGATCACCCAAATCATCGAGGCTTCACTGGATTTAGTAGGCTACAGCTTGCGCTCTCATGGTGTTGAAGTGTCCCTGGATTGCGCCCCAGATCTTCCCGAGTTTTGCGGCGATGCAAACCAATTAACCCAAGTCTTTACGAATCTATTCCTAAATGCTCAACAAGCCATGGCCCAGCAGTCAAATCCACAACACATCTCTGTGGTGGCTCGCTATGACACTAGCGCTTCCAACATTCAGGTTCGTGTGAGTGATAGCGGTCCAGGCATTGCCCAAGAACTGCAACCGCGTATCTTTGATCCTTTTGTGACCACCAAAGGCATCGGTGAAGGCACTGGGCTTGGTCTCTCCGTGTGCCATAGTTTTATCCAGGCCCATCATGGCGCCATTCGGGTGGATTCCGAAGTAGGAAACGGTACAACCTTTATTATTATCCTACCGGTTGGCCCTCTAGTAACCCTCGCTCCTGCGGACCCCTGTGGCAACACGTTACCGAATACGACAGATCGCTCTATCCTCGTCATTGACGATGAACCGGAAGTGGCCGATGTTTTAACGGAAATTCTCAGCGAAGCGGGTTATCAGGTTGTATCGGTGGGTAATGGTCTGGCAGCCTTAGCAAAACTTACCCTACAACCTTTTGATTTACTGCTAAGCGACTTGCGGATGCCGGATATGGATGGCCAGGTTCTCTATGCCGAGCTAAAACTGAATTGGCACCACCTGGCAGAGCGAATTATTTTTATTACCGGCGACACCCTCAATGAGTCCGTTAAACATTTTCTTAAGACCACTGACCGTCCTGTCATTGAAAAACCCTTTGTACCCGCTGATGTCCGACAGACGGTTGCCCGGGAACTGGAGCGGCTGGGATCACTACCTCACGGTCACCATTCATATACTGTCATGACCCAGGAAAAACCGTGATTTCTTAGATAAGGACTGGCTGACCTAGAAAGGAGGAAGATACTCCTTGATAGAGCAACTGGCTCGCAAAAAAACCTTTAGACAGAATTATCCTAACAGCTCAGTGCAGACAAGCGTTCTATTGCATGTTGAGGCAGTGGTCGTGATTTTCGGGTCGCCTCATCCATAAGCACATGCACCTTCACGCCATAGCAGTACTCGTCTTTTAAGGTAGCTCTTTCGGGATAATCTAGGCTTAGAGTCTTAGGCTTCTGTTCTTCGATAGATCAGGCGTGCACGACTAACCATTGGAGCCACTAAGCCGCTTACAGATGGACCAAGCATGGAATGAGCAGCGATAGTATCTGATCTTTTTAGGATAACGGCTAGCTACTCAGCCTAGAAAAGAGGAAAATACCTACTGACAGAGCACCTAGCTCGCAAAAAGGTAAAAAACCTCATGTTAAAAACCCTCACAGCCATCACCCATCAAATTCGTTTAGCGGGTCTAGGAGCACTCTCAAAAGCCCAGCAGATAGGCAATGAAGTGCTGGAATCCCTTATTGAAGAGGGTGCAAAAGTTCAAGGTCAAAATAATCCTGCGCTACTGACAAAACAACCATCTAGCAAAGAATTAGCAAAGGTTCCTGCCAGCGACGAACTTGCCGATTTGGAACAAATATTTCAGGATCGTGTTGCCCGTTCTCTTAAACAACTGGATGTACCCAGCCAAAACGATCTGCGCTTGATCAACCAAAAAATGGAAGCATTACATAAAAGCATTGTGACAATTGCAGAGCAACACAAAGCTGAGGAAGCATAAATTTTGTTCTAAGCGAATAGCAGCAGATGTCACCGTTATGCTTGCGCATTATTATGTGGAGTGAAGATGCGTGGGGTGGGCAACTTTTGCCCATGCGCGCAGTTTGCGTCACCCCAGTTTATAGCTTATAGCCAAAGTGAAAATACGCCAGCAACCTCACCTAGGCTAACTTTCTGTATTTAATCCGGTGCGGTTGTTCGGCTTCTACTCCCAAGCGCCGCTTGCGGTCAGCCTCGTAGTCGGCGTAGTTACCCTCGAACCAAACCACTTTGCTATCGCCCTCAAACGCCAAGATATGGGTAGCAATACGATCTAGAAACCAGCGATCATGAGATATGACCACGGCACAACCGGGAAAGGCTAACAGCGCTTCTTCTAGCGCACGCAGGGTTTCTACATCAAGGTCGTTGGTGGGTTCGTCCAATAGCAGCACATTACCACCGCTCCTTAACAGCTTGGCAAGATGGACCCGGTTGCGTTCGCCCCCGGAAAGATCGTTGACAAATTTCTGTTGATCGGAGCCTTTGAAGTTAAAGCGCCCCACATAGGCCCGGGATGGAACCTGATAATTACCCACCACGATCATATCTTGATCATCGGAAATCTCTTCCCAAACGGTCTTATCCCCTTGTAAGGTATCGCGGCTTTGATCTACGTAAGCCAGCTGCACGGTATCACCAAGCCGCAGCTCACCGGCATCCGGTTGCTCCTGACCCACGATCATCCGAAACAGAGTAGTTTTACCCGCGCCATTAGGGCCGATGATGCCGACAATACCCCCGCAGGGCAAACTGAAGTTTAAGTCTTCTACCAGCAGGCGGTCAGCAAATCCCTTACGCACGTCTTTTGCCTCTACCACCAGATTACCGAGCCGGGGACCTGGCGGAATATAGAGTTCCTGGGTTTCGTTACGTTTCTGAAATTCCCGCGAGGTCAATTCTTCAAAGCGGGCTAGGCGGGCTTTGCTTTTAGCATGGCGACCTTTGGCGCCGACCCGCACCCATTCTAATTCCTGTTGAATGGTTTTTTGCCGGGCACTGGCTTGCTTTTCCTCGATCACCAGCCGTTTTTCTTTTTGCTCTAACCAGGACGAATAGTTGCCCTGCCAAGGAATACCCTGGCCGCGGTCCAGTTCCAGAATCCAACCGGCCACATTGTCGAGAAAGTAGCGGTCATGGGTCACCGCCACCACGGTACCTGCATAGTCCTGCAAAAAACGTTCAAGCCATGCCACCGACTCGGCATCCAAATGGTTAGTGGGCTCATCCAGCAGCAGCATATCTGGCTTAGCCAGCAGCAAACGACATAACGCCACGCGCCGTTTCTCACCACCCGATAGATTGCCCACCTCAGCGTCCCAAGGCGGTAATCGTAGGGCATCGGCGGCTACCTCTAGGGTGCGCTCTAAATCCCAGGCCCCAGCGGCTTCAATGGCGTCCTGCAGCTGACCCTGCTCGGCTAGCAAAACATCGTAATCGGCGTCGGGCTCAGCGAACTTCATGCTGATTTCGTTAAACCGATCCAGCAATGATTTTGTCTCCGCCACCGCGGCCTCAACATTGCCACGCACGTCTTTATCGGCATCCAAGTGCGGCTCTTGGGATAGATAACCGATCTTGATACCTGACTGGGGACGGGCTTCTCCTAAAATATCGGTGTCCGCACCAGCCATGATTTTAAGGAGGGTGGATTTACCCGCCCCGTTAAGACCGAGAACACCGATTTTAGCGCCGGGAAAAAAGGACAGGGAAATGTCTTTGAGAATTTCGCGTTTTGGCGGAACCACCTTGCCAACGCGATTCATGGTATAGATGTACTGGGCCATAAGTTTTTAGATTACATTCCTAAAGCGTTGCAAACGATTATTCGATCATTACATAGGACTTTACAAAGAACTTGCGTAAGTCCTGCCATAGTAACAGCCTTTGCGTTAACGTTAATCCACTTGGAAGCGTTTATAGTAGTTTGCTGAATTCCGCATCGCGCTCGGGCAAGAGCTTTGGCGCGCCATCTCGATGGACAGCCACGTAGACGATCACCGCCTCGGTGACTTTAAAAAATTGAATCCGTTTCGCCAAACCACGCTGGGCAAAGACCTCTATTTTGACGGTAATGGAGGTTTTGCCCACCTTCTCAATCCGGGCAAAACAACTCACTAAATCACCCACATGGACGGGTTTATGAAACTCCATGGACGTCACTGCCACGGTGACCACCCGGCTATTGGCATACTCCACTGCCATAACGCTTCCCGCTATGTCCATCTGAGACATGATCCAACCACCAAAAATATGCCCCGCAGCGTTGGTGTCCGCCGGCATAGCCACCGTGCGTATGGTGGGTTGACAGTCCTGCGGAAACAAGTTGCCGTCATCATCACAGGGGGTTTGCATGATCATGCGCTCCATATTGTAGTCAAACCAGAATTATTGGAGAATGTCTAATATACTAATAGCTAACTACTTCTTAGAAGCTGTTTTTAAAACAGCTTCTTAAGCCCGAAGGAGGCTTTCACAATGCGTAACAGAGATGTTGCTATATTCAGCGGCGATGCCATCGGCCGCTATGGGTTTGGTGGAGACCATCCCTTCTGCAACACTCGGATACATGCCTTTTGGGACGAAATGCATACCCGAGATTTGAGCTTTCAGGTGCGGCTTTTCGACCCTGTCCAAGCCAGTGATGAACAGTTACTATTGTTTCACACACCAGAATATGTATCACGAGTAAGGTGGCATTCCCAAACCGGCGAAGGCACCCTGGATCATGGCGATACCCCGGCTTATCAAGGGATTTTTGAAGACGCCTCCTATATCGTTGGCACCGTGGTGGATGCGGTTCATAGGCTCATGCTAGGCGAAATGCGGCGGGTTTTTATACCCATTGCAGGGTTGCACCATAGCACGCCCGATAACGCCTCTGGTTTTTGCGTTTTTAACGATGTCGCCGTGGCCATTAAAGTGTTAGAAGATACCTTTGGATTGGAGCGTATTGCCTATGTTGACATCGATGCTCATCATGGAGATGGTGTCTTTTATGGGTTTGAGGCTGACCCACGGGTGATTTTCGCCGATATTCACGAAGATGGTCGCTACCTTTTCCCGCAAACCGGCTTTCCCTACGAAGTGGGGCGTGGAGACGCAAAAGGCCGTAAGCTCAATATTCCGCTACTACCCCTATCTGCAGATACAGAATTTCTTATGATGTGGGATAAAGTAGAGGATTTTATTCGTCAATGGCAACCACAGATTATTATTCTTAACTGCGGCGCCGACGGCCTTAATAACGATCCTTTGTCCCATCTACACTATTCCGCCAAGGTGCATAGCAAAGCGGCACGAGGTCTGTGTGAGATTGCTGAAGAGTTTTGCGAGGGCCGTATTATCGGTGTGGGCGGCGGTGGCTATGACCTGCACGGACTAGGTAAAGCCTGGACAGCGGTGGTGGAGGCTTTTTTGGAAGCGCCCATGCGTTAGCAACTGACCAGTGACGTTTTTGACGCCCTCCGCCGCTCTTTGGAAGCGCCATTGAAATCAAGCAAATCATCGTTTTGAACGATCTAATTACCAAGACAACTTAGGCGAAGGATGTAGGCTGTGAAGAGATTGCAAGCTGCATTGATTGCCCTTGCCTATAGGTTTGCCTCTCGATTAAGCGCTTCCAGCGCCCATTGATTAATGCTTTTCCCACTTAATTCTGCTGCTGTAGCAACTGCCGCATGTATTTCTGGAGGTATGCGCAACATCAATTTTCCAGAGTAAGGTTTTTGAGGTGATTTACCTATCTTATTACAGGCATCTAAATAATCATCCACCGCTTCCTCAAAAGCTGTTTTGAGTTCAGCCACAGTTTCCCCATGAAAACCCACAACGTCTTGGATTCCTACTATATGACCAATGAAACACTCATCTTCTACACTAAATTCTATGCGAGATGCGTAGCCTTTGTATGATAACGAACTGCTCATGGCTTTACCCCTAGCTGTTTAAGAAATGCTCGGGCGTCTTTAACCTGATATGGCTTTGCCTCTTTTTTTGGATGTGGCCTATGAAAGGAAGCAACAACACCTTCTTTATGGAATCGGACGCGTGAGCCGCTGCCTTCTATGATTTCAGCCCCCAAGGCAATAAATAAAGATTCTATATCTTTCCAAGCTATGGAAGCAGAAATGGGATCAGCTAATATAGAGGAAAATGTACGTTTCTGCTTTGAATTCACCCAATTGATGCTATCACGATACGATTGCATTGCAACTATTCGTTAGTATTAGGATAGGTTACACTAATGCCCTGCCATCGCGCCTATACCTTTGAGATTCTCCCATGCCTAACGCAGAATCGTCCTGTGCCTCGACGACACCGATTCTAAGCGACAGTTATCGCACTGAGTCTTCTGCTTATGACGAAATGTGCTCGGCGAACGGCGTGTTGCGCCCCTATTGGAAACCCCTTATAGGCGAGTTGGATACGCTAGGAGCGGTAGAACTGGGTCGCCGCAGCGATGAGGTACAGCGTCTTCTCGAAGAAAATGGTGTTACCTATAACATCTATGATGATTCCCGCGGTACCCAGCGCTCTTGGTTCGTAGACCCGATTCCTTTACTGATCAGCAATGCAGAATGGGCCACCCTTGAAATAGGCATTGAGCAGCGGGCGCGGCTTCTCAACCTGGTGCTGGCGGATTTATATGGACCTCGAACGATTATCCGCCAAGGTCTTGTGCCCCCCGAATTGATTTACGCCTATCCAGGTTTTCAGTATTCTTGTTTTGAATCCCTCTCTGAAGAACAACGCGGGTTGATTTTTCATACAGTGGATTTGGTCCGAGGGCCTGATGGTTCCATCCTGGCCATTGGCGACCGTACCCAATCGCCAGCAGGCGCCGGCTATGCGTTAGAAAATCGGATTGTTCTGGCGCGGGCCTTTCCCGGTTTATATCGCGATGCGCCATTACGGCGATTGGCCGGTTTTTTGGATGCCATGCGCTCGACCCTCGCTAGCCTTGCACTTCACAACCGTGAACAACCCCATATCGTGCTGTTAACCCCGGGACCTGGCAACGACAGTTACTTCGAACACGCCTATCTCGCTAACTATCTTTCTCTAAATCTGGTGGAAGGCCAGGACCTAGTGGTACGCTTCGGGCGAGTCTGGTTAAAAACTTTGGGCGGACTACGCTCTGTCGACGT
>CAZGON010000057.1:0-7933 GCA_964527085.1 uncultured Candidatus Competibacteraceae bacterium | reverse complement strand
CGCGGTAATTCCTTGCTGGGGACCTCGGGTCTGCTGCAGGCGGTGCGTTGTGGGGGTGTCGCCACGGCCAATGCCCTCGGTAGTGGCATCTTAGAAAATCCTGGTTTATTGGCATTTTTGCCAACGCTTTGTCGTCATTTTCTGGGTGAAGACCTGCAATTATCCTCTCTCGGCACCTGGTGGTGTGGCGACGCTAAAGACCGCAGCTATGTACTGGCCAACCTAGACCAACTGGTGATTCGTTCCATTTTACCGGGCGAGGAACCCACTGCCGGCCATTCCTTAAACCAGCGGGAACGCCTGGAACTGACCGCAAGAATTCAAACCACACCTTATCTTTTTATTGGTCAAGAACCTCTCTGCCCATCCACCGCACCCATTCTGGTAGAAGGCCGATTAGTACCGCGCCCGGTCGCTTGGCGCAGTTTTACGGCGGCGAATAGTGACGGTTATAGAGTCATGCCCGGCGGTTTAGCCCATATATTACCCACTGATAATGCCCATCTTGTGTCGGTACAAAAAGGCGGCATCAGCAAGGATTTATGGGTTTTGGCAGCGGCGCCGGAACGCCATGTGAGCTTATTACGGCAGGCTTATGGACCCATTGTGGTTACCCGCGATGGTAGTGATTTACCGAGCCGGGTGGCTGATAATCTTTATTGGCTGGGACGGTATGGCGAACGTTTTGACGGCATTGCCCGCTTACTGCAAGAAACCTTAGGCAAACTCCTAGAATTACAGGATCAAGAAACCCTCGAAAAAAACTGTCTGGACGATTTGTTAACCGCCCTTGAAATCACCTTACCCGATAACCCAGACCCTATCCGTTCTCGCTTCTTTGGGCTGCGTCGAGAGTTATTGCGTCTCCTTACCGATCCAGCCCGGGAGGGTAGTTTACCCTACATCTTTGCTAACATGCTGCGCACGGGCCGGGCCGTGCGCGACCATCTGGGTGATGACAGTTGGCGGCTCCTCAACTTACTGCAGCGTGACATTCAAGAAATACCCGGCAACCTAACAGCGCGGGTAGCCCGCGCCCGGTTAGCGGGACAGTTAACCCTGTTGGCCGCCTTCTCTGGACTCAATAACGAAACCATACCCCATCACTATGGCTGGCTTTTTCTAGACATCGGTCGGCAGCTGGAGCGGGTTTTATTCACCTTGAGTCTTTTTAAGTTAGCTTTTGTCACCGCCAGCACTCCCGGCGTCTCGTTGTGGGAAGTGGTGCTTACCACCACCGACAATCTCACCGCCTATCGACGCCGCTATCGCTCTGCGCTGCACCCTAAGGCCATTATGGATCTACTCTTGTTCGACGAAGGCAATCCCCGCTCTATTGGTTATCAATTACGACGTCTGCAACGACAAATTGATCGTTTACCCCAGAATGAAAGCACCCCCTACCGCAGCACCGAACAACGGCTTATTCTGCAAGCGGTTTCCAGTTTACAACTGGTGGATATTCAATCCCTCGATGGGTTAGAGCCCAGCGCACCTCGTAACGCCGCCGCCGCATTGGGTGAGCTACTAGAGGCGCTGTATGAACCATTGAGCGAGCTTTCCAACGCGCTGACTTACAGTCATTTCAGCCATGCGGAAGTGCCGCGGCAGCTGATTACCATGCAATAATTTGGCGATCTCCCCTCACTGTTATGCTTTATTGCGTCGTTCACAAAACCTGTTATAGCTATAGCAACCCAGTGGCCCTGTGTCATAACGAGGCACGCCTGCTGCCACGCAACACATCTTGGCAACAATGCCAACAAAGCGAGCTTAGGGTTACCCCAAAACCGGCTATTTTGGAAAAACGCCATGACTTCTTTGGTAACCAGGTGGTCTATTTCGCGGTTCAAGATATCCATAAACAGTTAGAAGTTCAGGTTGAAACCAACATTGAAGTCAATAAACGCCCGTTTTCTGAATCCAGCCCTTCTCTAGAATGGGAAGAAACGCTGCAGCAGCTTAATCAAGACGCCGACCCAGTGATTATCGAAGCACGTCAATTCGCCTTACCTTCGCCATTTATCAAACCCAGCAGCGCCCTGCAAGAATATGCCAAGGAGAGCTTTACACCGGGTCGCGCCGTCCTAGCAGCCACGCTACATTTGACGCAAAGAATCTATAAGGAGTTTACCTTTGATCCTCATTTCACCACGGTGGCAACACCCTTAAGCGAGGTGTTTGAAAATCGCCGGGGAGTGTGTCAGGATTTTGCCCATCTGGCTATTGGTTGTTTGCGTTCCCTTGGACTAGCAGCCCGTTATGTCAGCGGTTATTTAGAAACGGCGCCACCGCCAGGAAAACAACGCTTGGTAGGGGCTGATGCCTCCCACGCTTGGTTGGCAGTCTATTTACCGGGACTGGGTTGGGCTGAGTTTGATCCCACCAACAATTGCATGCCTGGCGAACGCCACATCACCGTGGCCTGGGGTCGAGATTATGGAGATGTTGCCCCGCTAAAAGGCGTCATGAGTGGCGGCGGCTCCCATACCCTAAAGGTAGCCGTGGATGTTATGCCTATGGAAACTTAACCTTCAGAACTTACGCACAAGGGAAAGGGACGGATATAAGCTTTTAGTCGCGTCGAAGACGATCAGAAACGGCCACCGGCGTCGGATAGTTGAGAATCACCGCATAAGTTGATACTACAAAAGTTAATAGGGTCGTTGCTTGCACCAGATAAGAGGCTCGATCTCCGATCAATACCCGATCCAGGGCCAGGATTGCAATCAATAAAGAGAACTCACTAGCCTGTCCCAAACGCACTCCCACCTCTCTAGACAACCCGGGGGCCTCACCAACCCGCTGCAAAAACCACTCAAACAACCGAGGTTTGCCCCATAGGGTAAGACCGGCTAGAAAGACAGCAGGAAACAAAATGTCTGGCATAACACCCAAATCGAAGCCGGCGCCCAGGGAAAAGAAAAACATCACGAGAAAAAAATCCCTTAACGGTTTTAAACTTTCGGTGATGTACATAGCGATGGGACTGTTGGCCAATGCAACACCCGCAATAAAAGCGCCGATGGTGTGGGAAAGACCAATAAAATCAGCTAATTCAGCGATACCTAAACACCAACCGATAGCGGTTAGAAAGATATACTCACGAATCTTATCGAATTTACGGATTAGTTTAATCAGAAACCAACGGACAAACAGCACAGCAAACCCTAACAACGCAGGTAATTCTATGACTACCAGGCCAAACCCATACAGCGCTGAGCCGGCCTTGCTAAATCCTTCCAAAAGCAGCAATATAACGATAGCTACCAAATCTTGTAACAATAAAATACCGATAATTATCTCGCCTGTGTGCTGATGATGCAGGGCAGTGGTAGGCAATAACTTAAGACCGACGATGGTGCTAGAAAACATCATCGCGGCGCCGATGAGCAAGCTTTCTTTAATGGTGAATTGAAACACCCATGCGACCACTCCCCCTACTCCAGCAAATACGAGGGAGGTGCCTAACGTGACGAGAGTGGTTTTTGGCAACATGTGCAAGAGTTGCCGAGGAGCTAAATCCAAACCCAATAGAAATAAAAGAAATATAATACCCACTTGGGACATTTCCTCAATGACACCGGGATCGATCACGATGGCAAAGCCTGAGGGGCCAACAAGAATACCCAACACGATGTAAGCAACGGGCAGCGCCTGACGTGCGTAAAGCGCCAAGGTGGCTAATAACGCTGCTCCGGTAAAAATCAAAAACAGAGAAAAAACAATAGGATCTTGTCCCTCTAGCGTCATGTACCTATCCCCTTGGCTAGTTTGGCTGTCGACAGCGTGTATCCACTAGCAAGCAAGCATATACCAGGGCAGTCGTGCTGGTAAGCAAGCAAATGTAACCCTCTAGGGTAGTTTAAAAAAGGTAGAGTCTGGAATTGGCAGATGGAATGAGTTCACTATATTTGCAACTTAATGAAAATGCTTGATTCCGCCACAGCGGAACTCATGAATATGGAATGGTGAAAGACTGTTGTTCAGAGACATAGGGTTATTCAGCCATTGATTCCAGCACAACGCTATATTTATTATTAAACATTGACTAATAGTTATAGAATCACCTAATGCCTATTGAATCACACTTAACTGGTTAATTATGTCATCTCCTCCAGGTAAATCCGGCACCGAGATCATCCGTGTCGTATCTTCTCAAAACCTTCGAGTCCAACTCGAATCCATCCAGTTGCGTATCGTTGCAGGGCTGGATGCAGGCCGGGAGGTGAGCCTTTGTTTACCAACGGTCCGTATTGGGACCGCTCCAGATAATGATGTGGTGTTGACGGATCGCGCTGTCTCTCGTCACCATGCTGAAATCCGCATTACACCCCAAGGTCTGATGTTCCGGGATTTGGGTTCCACAAATGGCACTTTTGTAGGGAATGTGCGGGTTCAAGAAGCCTATTTGACGCCAGGGACCGAGTTTATAATGGGCTATTCGCGCATCGTGATCCGCCACGGCACCGAAGAACGCCAAGTCTCAATATCCCAAGATGATCACTTGGGCTCCCTAGTGGGCGCCAGTGAGCGCATGCGTGAACTATACGGTCTGCTTCGCGCTGTCGCTCCCACGCCAGCCACTGTGCAAATTACTGGCGAATCGGGATCCGGCAAAGAGTTAGTTGCCTCCACCATTCATGAGCTGTCTGGACGCACGGGACCATTAGTGGTGTTTGATGCCTCGGTGACCGATCCTGAGATGGTGCGGAATGACCTTTTTGGTCACGTAAAAGGGGCTTTTACTGGGGCATCGGGTAGTCGCGAAGGCGCTTTCCGCAGAGCCAATGGAGGAACACTGTTTATCGATGAAATCGGCGAACTGCCTTTGGATTTACAACCACGATTACTGCGCGCCTTAGAAAACCGTGAAGTGGTGCCCATCGGTATGGATAAACCTCTACGGGTAGATGTGCGGGTCATAACAGCGACCCACCGGGATTTGAGCATGATGGTAAAGGCAGGCGACTTTCGTGCCGATTTGTTTTACCGACTTTCAGTGGTGCCTATTCGGGTTCCGTCACTACGGGAAATTCGCAGTGATATTCCCCTATTGATATCCCATCTCGTCAAGGTTTTCAATTTAGACTGTCGTATAGAGCAAGATGCTATGGAAGCGCTGCAACGCTATTCCTGGCCGGGCAATGTGCGAGAATTACGCAATGTTTTGGAACGCGCAGCAGTGCTTTGTCAAGGGGACTCAATTCGAGTCTCTGATCTCCATTTACCAGAGCAGCAGCTTACCGCGTCCACATCTATTGCAACACCTGAGCCTACTATGTCCGTACCACTGCCCTCAGCGGATGGCAACGGTGCAGAACCTGCGTCTGTGTCCCTTGAACAACTCAGAGCCCTAGAGCGGAAGATGATTTTAGAAGCCATGTCACGCAACGGTAACAACAAAGCAGCTGTCGCTCGTGAGCTGGGTATGCCGCTGTCCACTTTGAAACGTCGTTTAAAAGACTATCAAATGTAATTGTACTATTGCCGACACTGGCAATCTTCCAGTCCCTGCGAACGAAATCTAGTACACCAATTTGATGCAGCCGAAAAGCCGCCCTGCCTACCTCATCTCATTATTAAATTTTATCCCTACTATTACTAACCCTTGCAACTCGTTGGGTAAATCAAGGCTCATGAATTTTACACGATTGGAAAACCGCATAAATGAATATACGCTGTTGATGCGTTTAGACAAACCGATCGGTACTTTTTTGCTACTTTGGCCCACCCTATGGGCGTTATGGTTAGCAGGTCAAGGTCAACCACCCCAAAAGATTGTCGTTGTGTTTGTACTGGGCGTGTTTCTCATGCGTTCAGCGGGCTGCGTAATCAATGATATTGCCGACCGCAATCTCGACTCCCATGTAGCTCGCACCCAGCAGCGTCCCCTAGCGGCAAAACGGGTATCTGTGCCAGAAGCATTGATGCTCTTTGGAGCACTTTGCATGAGCGCTTTCGCGCTGGTTTTATTGACAAATCGGCTGACTGTACAGTTTTCTTTGATAGGCGCTTTGCTTGCCGCCAGTTATCCCTTTATGAAGCGGTTCCATTATTTCCCTCAAGTACACTTAGGCGTTGCCTTTGGTTGGTCTATCCCCATGGCTTTTGCTGCAACAACCAACCATGTACCTCCCATAGCGTGGTTATTGTTCACCGCTAACGTCATTTGGGCGGTTGTCTACGACACCATGTACGCCATGGTGGATCGGGAAGAAGATTTACAAATAGGCGCCAAATCAACGGCTATTCTGTTCGGCTCTCAGGATAAACGCATCATCGGCCGTTTGCAGATCTTACTGCTGGTGTTATTAGCTTTTATTGGAATCTTTATGAAACTAGGTTTAGCTTATTATCTCGGGCTATTTGCAGCGGCTTGGTTTGCGCTTTATCAACAGTATTTAATCCGTCATCGGCAGCCTGCCAATTGTTTTAAAGCATTTTTGAATAACAATTGGTTTGGGCTTACGGTATTTTGCGGCATTTTGTTGGACTATCTACCTAAATCCATCTGAAACGCTGGTTTAGCACATTTAGCCTATTCTCATGAGCGTCGCCGAATGCTACCCAACAAAACTTCACTCCCATGAAGACCTTTACCGCCTCAGCCAACCTCGTTAAACCAGACTATCAAGGCGGCAGCATTGTTAATTTAATGAGTTCTTTGGCCTTGAGTCTGCATGGCAAACCTGGGCCTTATCCAGCATCAAGACTGCTGCCGCCTGAGGAGATTGCGCAAGCTAACCAGGTGATTCTCCTGGTCATTGACGGACTTGGTTACAACTATTTTCAACGTCAGGCAAACCTCTTAAGACCGTATCTTCGGGGACCCATGACATCCGTTTTCCCCACCAGCACAGCACCGGCAATCACCACCTTTATGACAGGTGTCGCACCACAACAGCACGCTATCACCGGTTGGTTTATGTGCCTTAAAGAACTGGGCACCGTGGCGACGATACTTCCCTTTAAACCTCGCTGGGGAGAGGTATCCTTCACAACAGCCGGTATTGGCGTCGAGACCTTGCTCGGCTGGCCACCGTTCACCGATAACCTGCGGGCGAAGTCCTATCATGTGATACCTCAAACGTTGGTGGATTCTGCTTATAGCAAAACCTGTGCCGGGCCTGCGACGCGGGTAGGTTACGACACATGGCAGGACTGTTTGTCAGCGATTAGTCATTTAGTTCGACAAAACAGCACGCAACAACCCTGCTATCTCTATGCCTACTGGCCATACTTAGATGCTTTGTGTCACGAACAGGGGGTGGCAAGCCGAGCAGCCCGCGACCATCTGGGCCAGTTGGAACAGGGCATTGGAGAACTATTGCAGGCCCTCCAGGGGAGCCAAACCTTACTGATGGTGACGGCGGATCATGGCTTTATCGACACAACCCCCCCTACCAAGGTGTCCCTAGATCAACACCCAACCCTGACAGCCTGCTTAGCTGTTCCCCTTTGTGGCGAACCCCGGCTGGCTTACTGCTACCTGCGCCCGAACCGGGTGGAAGCCTTTAAACAGTATGTCCATGGACAACTGAACCAGCAATTTACCCTCTATCCCAGCGCAGAATTCCTTCAAGCGGGTTGGTTTGGCCTAGGTCAGCCAGACCCACGGCTGGCGGATCGTATCGGCGATTATATCTTAGTTCCTCGTGGTCATTACACGATTAAGGACTCGTTACCCACAGATCCGCTGTGGCAGGATGTGGGGGTTCATGGTGGCGTGAGTGAAGATGAGATGTATGTACCCCTTATAACCGCTTATTGCTGAAACAGACATTTAGCCGAAGGAAATGACGGGGGTCGATTAACCATGCAGATGAATCCATGACCCGACTTGTCTTCGTATATGCCAACGACTACATCTTTTAATTAACATAACGTGAGTTCTGGATAAGCCTGGGGTTAATGGGTACCTCCTGAAGCC
>CAZGON010000056.1:11501-20840 GCA_964527085.1 uncultured Candidatus Competibacteraceae bacterium | reverse complement strand
GCGCCGATTTGAACTCTCAGCTTGCGGGCGCTTGATAAATATCGCTAAAGCGAGGGTAGAAAAACAACACCCGCTTTAGCCTTTGTCCAATGTTCTTGGCACAGGCTGCGTTGCTTCTACCCGATGCTTTGATTTGACATACTGGTGCAGTCACGCTGCGCTTGTGCAACGCAGAAGGTGTTTATAATCATGATAGACAATAACGACGAATTTGAATGGGGTTTTTCTAGTCTGGCGGTGCGAGCCGGTCAAGTACGCACCCATGAAGGCGAACACGCAGAACCCATCTTTCCCACCTCTAGTTTTACCTTTACAAGCGCAGCCCAAGCTGCTGCTGTATTTGCCGAAAAAGAGCCCGGCAACGTTTATTCCCGTTTTACTAATCCCACTGTGCGCATCTTTCAGGAGCGTTTGGCTGCCTTAGAGGGGGGTGCTGCCTGTATTGCCACCTCGTCAGGTATGGCAGCCATTTTAGCCACCTGTTTAACACTGCTCAAACAAGGGGATCACATTGTTTCATCAGGCGCCGTTTTTGGCACCACGGTCTCTTTATTTGCCAATTATTTGAGCAAGTTCGGCATTACTACAACCTTTGTTCCCTTGACCGATAGCGCGGCTTGGGCGTCTGCCATACGTCCGCAAACCAAACTGCTGTTTTTGGAAACGCCCTCCAATCCGTTGACAGAAGTGGCCGATATCCGTGAGCTGGCAGAGCTTGCCCATCGCCATGAATGTCTCCTCGTGGTGGATAACTGTTTTTGTACCCCAGCGTTGCAGCAACCTCTCAAGCTTGGTGCTGATCTGGTGATTCATTCCGCCACCAAATATCTCGATGGCCAAGGCCGCTGCATCGGTGGGGCTGTAGTGGGTGATGCCCAACGGGTGGGTAAAGATATCTTCTATTTTTTGCGGGCAGCCGGCCCTACCATGAGTCCCTTCAATGCCTGGGTGTTTCTTAAAGGCTTAGAAACCTTAAAACTTAGGATGCATGCCCATAGCGCCAGCGCTTTGCAACTCGCTCAATGGCTGGAAGCTCATCCAGCGGTCAGCCATGTTTATTATCCTGGCTTAGCGTCTCACCCCCAGCACGCCCTAGCTAAAACTCAGCAGTCTGATTTTGGCGGGATTGTTGCCTTCGAAGTTCAGGGGGACCAACAAGCTGCTTGGCAAGTCATCGACGCCACGCGTTTACTGTCTATCACCGGTAACTTGGGTGATACCAAGTCCACTATCACCCATCCTGCCACCACCACCCACGGACGCTTAACCGAGCAAGAGAAAAAACAGGCGGGTATTCGTGACAACCTGATTCGTCTCTCTGTGGGTTCAATAAACTCTGTTAACTGGCAGCCAATGGCCGTTTGGTCCATTTCTCGTGTTGTTGCGCGGGTGCCGTGTCCCAGCTATCCGCAATAGCAAAGCGCTTGGTTGCCAGGAAACTGGTTTGACCCGCGCTAATACCAGCATCGTCTAAAGCGAGATAACACTCCTCTAGCAATACCCCCTTCATGGGCACTACATCCGATCTAGAAGGTACCCAAGCAAAGACTCGAAAATTATAGGAATTGGCGGCGATTTCATCGAACATAACAAAGGCGTTATGATCTTGGAGATTCCATTTTTTGTGAGACACCACGAAATCCAGCACATGTTTGGTTTTGCGTAGATCAAAATCAAAATCATCAATGGGTATAACCACCTCGATACGAAATCCCGAAATGCGCGTGAAGTTGCACACCATGTTGTCCAACAGTAATTTATTAGGCACATCGTAAAAGGTACCTTCAGGAGTTTCCATCCGGGTGCTCAAAACGCCTCGCTGAATGACGCGGCCCACGGCACCATGTATCTCGATAATTTCGCCAACCCGAAAAACATCGCCCCAGGCATTAAATAAGCCTGCAATGGCGTTACTGCCTGCCGGGGTAATGACAAGCCCAATGATTAGACCGCCCGCGAAGAGAAACTCAGTCAGTGAATCCAGACCCATCTCGAAGCTAGAAACCCAAAAAATGATCGCAAACAGCCATATGGTTGTAGGCAACAAAAACGCCATGCGGGCTTTCCATTTGGGCCGTATTTTGCCTGCTCTCTCTTGCAACGGTATACAGACCAACCTTGATAAAAGCGCCGCAACCATCAGAGTCATGACAGCAGTGGCGGCAATTCTTGCATAGGGGTAAAAAGTGGTTATCCAGTCAGCCCTTAGAACATCTAACATTATTAGTACCTCACGAGTCGCTAGTAATAAAAAATTAAGCTACGGTCGTGACGTAATAATGTTTCGATTCGCTGGGTTTGGAAATACCCCTTAAGTTGTTTTTGAGTAAGACCTTAGTCGGGGGGGTAGGGTTAGATAATTTCTAAATATCGGCTGATCTCCCAATCGCTAATGTGTTTTTGAAACTCCCGTGCCTCCCACTCTCGGGTGGCCGTGAAATGGTCTACAAAAGCGTCGCCAAACCAATCCCGGGCCATCTGGGATACTTTTAAATTTTGGGTGGCTTCCCACAGCGCAGTCGGCAAAGCTAGAGTTTGAGAAAAAGTCTGCTCATGGGCGTTACCCTGTACCGGTGTCTCCGGCTCTACTTTATTTTCCATGCCCCAAAGTCCCGCGGCTAAGGTGGCGGCCAAGACAATGTAGGGATTAGCATCGGCGGCCGCTGCGCGGAATTCCACTCGTTGGGAATCGGCGTCGCCGGGGATAAGCCGCAGAGCGCAAGTGCGGTTGTCAATACCCCAGCTGGCCACCGATGGCGCTGGATAACCTGAAAGTAGGCGCGTGTAGGCGTTGACCGTCGGCGCCATCATCGCCAATAGTTGGGGCATCAGTTGTTGCTGTCCGCCGATAAAATGACGTAAATCGTTACTGATGTTATGGGGTTGTTGGGGATCGTAAAAGGGCGCGTTGCCGTCACTGTCTTTTAGAGACAAATGAATATGACCGCTACAGCCTGGGTAGTCTGCTGACCACTTAGCCATAAAGGTGGCGAGCAGATCCCTGCGTTGGGCAAGGACTTTAGTAAAAGCTTTGAACAAAGCAGCTTTATCCGCTGCCGCTTCGGCGTCATCGACGCTAATGGCTGCTTGCAGCATCCCGGGGCCACTGGCTTTATGAAGACTTTCCAAGGGATAATCCATTACTTCACAAAGCGCCATGAGTGCTTGCTGAAACTCGCTGGCTGGCGTGCTTCTCAATAGAGAATAGCCAAGTCTGCCTGGTCTTAGAGGCTGTAAATCTTTATAGTGTTTGGCGAGCAAAGATTGTGCTGTTTCGGCAAATAAAAAAAATTCATACTCAAAGCTCGCAAAAGGGGTTAGCTCCATATCGTGGGCTATATTGAGTACTCGGCGTAGAATGGCGCGTGGACAAATGGCTGCCGCGGGGGGTGCAAACTCGGCCAGAAAAAGCACGCTTTTTTCGAAGGGTAACTCTCGGCAGGTAGCGGGACGAATGCGTATTTGTGCATCTGGGTAGCCGGTGTGCCGACCGGTGAAGGTCACATTATCATAGGGTTGATCGTTACTGTCCCATCCTAGTACTAAGCTGCACAATTCAAAGCCATGATCCAGCGCCGAAAAGAATTTTTGTTGAGATAAACAGGTGCTCCGCAGGATACCGTCGGTATCAAAAACGCCTATGGTTACATGACCGAGATTACGCTGTTCAACAAGCCTACGGGCGTCCGCTGCGGTTTTTACTTGTTTGGCTTCCATTATTGCGTCTCCGAACACGGCAAGATAGTCCGCATCTTATACAGGGTAGCCGGGGGGCGTCCTGATCGTTACTGTTTAGCGTAGCGTCTCAATACGCGGTTGTCTGCCTTGTTTTTGTTGAAATAAAGCATTAAAAACAAAAAGCGTAGAAAGTACAGTTTGCCATGTAAACTGCTTTAGGTTCAGGTAAAGTTATAAGATGGTAGCCTTAATACAAGGCAACGCTGAACTATTTTTAATATCATTATCCTTCTTTTAGTATTTGGTTTTGATCGTCATGATCTTAAAACGATTTTTTAAACCTAAATGGCAACACCCGAACCCGCAGGTTCGTTTGCAAGCCCTGCAAGAGCTGGCGGGTGGAGATGCTGAAATTTTTGCCCAGATGGCGCAACAGGATCTTGATCCCGAGGTGCGTTGTGCTGCCTTGAAGCGAATTAGCGAGATAGAAGTTCTCAAAACCCGGGTTGACCAAGAGACAGATCCCCGGGTTCGAGGGTTCGCGGAAAAACAGCTACGAGACGTCCTGACAGGTCAAATGGTTCACTGCCCCTCGGTGGCTGTGCGGGTGGCGGCTGTCCAGTCTCTGGATAAGGAGTTGGCGGAATTTATTGCTGTCCATGGCAAAGAACCTGAGCTGCGCTTGGCCATGGTTGAGCGTCTCCAAAGCCAATGCTTACTCAGTTCAATGGTGCTCAATGATCCCGCCGTCAATGTCCGACTGGTCGCTCTTGAACGAGTGCTAGATCCGGTTCATTTGGAAAAGATCGCAAAGCAAAGTCGCCATCGTGACAAGCGGGTGTATCGCAAAGCCAACGAGCGTCTGCAAGCGCTCCAGGCTAAACAAGCCCATCTAGCTAACGCTAGACAAGTTTGTGGTGAGTTAGAACAACTGACTTGGGATGGTGAAGCAGGCAGTGCTGCCGCCCGCTTTGCCAAATTAGAAAAAGCCTGGCAAGGGCTGCAACCGTCAGCAGATGTCGAACTGCAAGCCCGTTATGAAAAGGCCAGAGACTGCTTCCTTGAGCAACGTCAAGAAGTGTTGGATCGTCGTGGGCAACGATTAGCCATTCTTAAACGATTGGAGGATGCTTTGCTGGCCTGGGATGAGTCGCAACAGTTGACCTCGGCGTTGCAATCCGAACTGCAAGCAATCCTTAGCCGCGCCCAACAAGATTGGCTGGCCTGTGGAGATCTTCACGATAAGGAAGGCAAGCGGCTAGCAGCACGCTTTGACCAATTGCTGCAAAAAATCCATGATAAGGAACGTATTCTGCGCCGCAATGGTGAGCGCGCGGGTCAACTTAGCTATTTATTGCAGCAAGCTGGGGAACTTTTACAGCAACCGAGCGAAGTCCTAGAAGCCGATATTAAATCCTTAAAACAGCGTTGGGCAGGCTTAGAGCGCCCTCAAAATGAGACGTTGACGGCATCGCTACAAGGTGATTTCGACGCTCTGTTAGACAAACTAAAGCTCAGGCTGCAACGTCAAGCAGAGCATAAAGTCCAGGAATTGACTGATTTAGAGACGCTCTTAGCCGAGCTTGAAAAGACGCTAGAAAATGGCGAATTGCAGCAGGCTATCGCCCTTTACGATCGGACTCAGCACCGCTTGAAGCATAATATTGGATTGTCCCGCAAACAGATGAAGGCTTTAGAAGGACGCCTCCATGCTTGTCATCCGAGGCTGGCTGAATTGCGGGGTTGGCGACGTTGGGGAATCGATCAGGCCCGAGAACAACTGTGCGAAGCAGCCGAGCAGTTAGCTGAGCAGACCGGTGATCCATTGGCAATTGCACAACAAATCAAACAGCTGCGCAATACCTGGAAAGGGTTGGATGGAACCGGCGGAGCGGCGCCGCGAAATTTGTGGAAGCGTTTTGATCAAGCCTGTGAGCGCGCTTATGAACCCTGTCAGGCGTATTTTGATGCCCAAACACAGGAGCGGCAACATAATCTTAAAAAGAAACAAGCCCTTTGCGAGCGTCTCGAATATACCGTAGCCAACACCGATTGGAATCAGGTAGATTGGCATTGGGCGGATCGTACCTATCGGGAACTGAGCAAAGAAGGCTATAAGATTGGACCGGTAAACCGGAGTGATCGAAAAGCCATCGAACGGCGTTATCAGAAGGCGTTAAAAAGCTTTGATGAATGTCTAAAAAAAGAACGAGAACAAGAACTAAGACGTCGTAAGGAACTTATTGAACAGATTCGACAACTGGCCAAGAGCGATGCTTTGCAAGCCGCCGTTAACGGGGCAAAGCGAGCCCAAGCTCAGTGGCAACCCACCGTACAGGCGTCGCGCCGTGAGGAGCAAATTCTGTGGCGACAATTTCGCAGCGTCTGTGACGGGGTTTTTGCCCAGCGCCAATCTGAGCAACAGGCGGCTGAAGCAGAACGTGAGGAGAATCTCACTCGTAAGTCGGCGCTTTGTGAAGAGCTGGAAAAATTGGCCTCTGTGGACAGCGCTGGTATACAGTACGCCACCCGTCGGGTGCAAGAGGCACAGGATGAGTGGCGAAACATTGGTCCAGTCAGCAAGGCTGCTTATAAAGCCATTGAACAGCGTTTTGAGGCTGCTTCTAGCCAACTGAAAAAGCGCCAGCGGGTACTGCGTCAGCAACAAGCGCGGGCGGAGCTGGAAAGCCTGCGTACTAAGGCGCGTCTCTGTCAGCGTCTGGAGGAGACTTTGATGGAGCCAGATTCCCGGGTGGAGGGTGCTAGCGTCGTTGCTGAAACCCGTCAAACATGGGACACCTTGGCGGTGCTACCTGGTAGGCTGGAACAGTCGATTCAGGAGCGCTTTGATCATGTATGCCAAGCCCTATCTGGCGATGACGAAGCGTCCCAACGGTTGCATCAGGCAGTAGCGAAAACCCTCCAACAGAAACAGCTTTTATGCTTGCAGATAGAAGTGCTTGCTGGCTTAGAGTCACCGCCTGAGTATCAACAAGCGCGGATGGAATACCAAGTCGCCCGGCTTTCTGAGTCCCTGCACAGCCGTGAGACAGCAAGCTCTCCGGCCAAGGTCCATGAGGAAACCCACGAAATTGAGCGGCAATGGTACTTACTGCCGTCGCTATCCCCAGCCCAGAACGAAGCCTTTGAGAAACGCTTTGAGCGAGCCCAGGATGCGCTACTCGAACAGCGAGGGTATTAAATGCGCTTGTCGGCTGACGGAAAAACAGATTGGACGAGCGGTCATATATCTCGTCAATGGATCAGGTGTTCGAGGTTATGAGTTCTTTAACGTCGGGGTCGACGCTGCAGATTCCAGGCTATCGTATCGAAGCGCCCATTGGTAGCGGGGCCATGGCTACGGTACATCTTGCCATACAGGAGTCTTTGGAACGGCGGGTAGCTCTAAAAATTATGGCTGCTGCCCTAGGCGCCGACACTAGCTTTTGTAAGCGTTTTCTCAAGGAAGGAAGAATTATTGCGCAGCTGAGTCATCCTCACATTGTTACCATTTATGATATTGGTGTTTTCCAGGACCACTATTATATGGCCATGGAATATCTTGGGGGTGGCAGTTTAAAGGAGCGTCTTCTGCAAGGATTGTCGGTGGAGGAGTGTTTGCTGATCCTTGAGCAGATTGCTAAGCCCTTGGGTTATGCCCATAAACATGGCTTTATTCACCGGGATGTCAAACCAGCCAATATCCTCTTTCGAAAAAATGGTTCGGCAGTGCTTTCGGATTTCGGAATTGCCAAAGGTCTTAGCGACAATACCCAGTTGACGGCCATGGGTTGGACCTTAGGCACGCCAAATTACATGAGTCCAGAACAGGCTCTTGGTCAACCGGTGGATGCCCGTAGTGACCTCTATAGCTTAGGTATCGTGTTCTTCGAGTTATTGACGGGCACGAGACCTTACCAGGCAGAGGATTCTTTTCGTACTGCCATGCTTCACGTCCAAGAACCGATTCCACGGTTACCAGAACCAAAAGCTCACTGCCAAGACCTGATTGACCGGCTTATGGCTAAGAAGCCGGATGAGCGTTTCTCTGACGCAGAGGAATTGGTGGAAGCCATCGAGCATTTACGTGCGCCTCGGGTGCCTGTACTGGTTTCCCGCAACAAGAAAGACAAGCAAAAACACTACTCCGCCGCCACAGCAGGGCGACAAAAGACCTTTACGCGCCGCTCGGTTTATGTCTTTGGATTGGTAGGCGTCTTGGCAGCGGCTATAGGCATCAGCGGGTATTTTCTGGCGCCTCTGTTGGCTCCGCCAAATATTGGGTTTCCTATGTCCTCTTCGTCGATACAGGCGCCAGACCCCCCAGTAGCCTCTGTTGCAGAGGACTGTCCAACCCTCGAGCAGGCAGCACAAGTTCAAATTACCGGATTAATGGGGACAGCTCAAGCCCACGAGGAGGCAGGTTTTTTATTTTATGCGGCTGACGTTTATCAGCGGATTCTAGAAATTGACCCCTGTGAAGGAAAAGCAAAGAATAAACTGCAATTTATCGCTAATCGGTATGAAGCAATGGCTCAGGATAGCTTAGCGGAAAACGACCAAGCAACCGGTTTGGAGCTGGTCAAAACCGGATTACAAGTGATGCCTAACCATGTTGGACTACGTACTCTGCAACAACAAATCCTCGAACAAAACCCGTAATAGCTAAAAACCCTCAATTGAGGATTTTTATTACTCAACTGTTTTTTTGGCAAAAAACAAATTTTTTCAGCTTAATTTTTTAATCGCACTTGACATCATAATAGTTTCTATAGTGTTTCAATAGTTTCAATTGTATTTGACAGATTGTATTTGCAAACAAGGCTATCTACACTAACTCAATATGTATTTAAAACTGCGCTAAACTTACTGCTTAACAAAAACCAATATTTCATTAATGCAGTGGGGAAAAAACCATAAGTCAATGAGATGATAAAAAATTAACTAATAAAAATTAACAATTTATTTTTATAATAAGGAGATTATCATGCGTAGGTGTCTTAAAAGTCCGGTCAGATTCAAGCCACATGCAAAAACATTCAATGTGACTGCATCGTCTCATTTACCACATAACATTCCGAGCTGCTATTCGGTTAGCTCGTCTCAATTAGCCTGGCTAATGCTAGGCTGTTGTTTAACACCTTTCTCCAGTTGGGCCCAGTCGCTTCCTCTGGGGCAGGTTCCGGGGGCTACCGAGTTACAATCTAATACCGGCACGTCAGTGCAAAGAACTTGCGGTGGTTTGAGCGCTTTAGAGCAGCGCACTGCCCTTGAGCAGGACCTGTTCAACCGTTGTAGGGAGTTGGTGCAGACCATACCCGGTTCGGAAGGGGCCGATGATCTTGATTTACAACCTGCAGAACTTAACGCTGCGTTGCAGCAAGTAGCCACCGAAGAGGCCGCTGCCGCAGGAGCTTTAGCCACTGAAATCTCTGCAGCCAATGCAACTACAGTGATTGCGCGACTCGCTGCAGTGCGACGCGGCGTGACGGGTTTTGGGCTGAGCGGATTGAATTTTTACCACGGTGATGAACAACGCTGGGTAGACGCTAGCCCCTCTGGCAGTGTCGGTCAACGGGGTGGAGGGGCTGGTGATGATGACTTGCTGGGAGGCAAGTTAGGCATTTTTATCAATGGCAATATCGGTACGGGGGAAAAGGA
>CAZGON010000056.1:0-11430 GCA_964527085.1 uncultured Candidatus Competibacteraceae bacterium | reverse complement strand
GTTCGATTTTGATATTTGGGCCATCACAGTCGGCGCCGATTATCGCTTAACGGATAACTTTGTACTAGGAGGCGCCTTTACCTTTAATGACTTAGATACGGATTTTAATACTACCTCTACGGTTTCTGGCGGGGATGTGGAAGCTGATGGTTGGAACCTCACTTTTTATGGAACCCATTATGGGGACAACTATTATGTGGATGGTTTGGTGGGCTATGGTCAGAGTGATTATGATCTCAACCGACGTATTTTTTACCAACCGGGTTTAGGCGCTAGCAATCCTCTTCCAGGAGCGCGTGATCGCACCGCTAAGGCGGATACCGACAGTGATGAGTTTGCTGTCAGTGTTGGGGGTGGCTATTCATTTAGCGGCGGGGCCTTTAGCTATGGTCCGTTTGCCCGTCTGGAGTATGTCACCGTAGATATCGATGGCTATGAAGAAACCGGGGCGCAGGGATTAAACCTGAGGGTAGAAGACCAGGATATCGATTCGTTTCAGAGCGTGCTCGGCGGCGAAGTTTCCTATGCGGTGAGCACTGGCTTTGGAGTTTTAGTGCCCCAGGCGCGGCTCGGTTGGGTGCATGAATTTGCCGACGATGACCGCCGTATTAAAGCCACCTATGTCAACGATCCAAACCAATTTCAATTGGTGGCGGAAACAGACGCACCGGATCGGGATTACGGCACGCTTCTGCTGGGTTTGTCAGGGGTCTTCCAAGGCGGGGCTCAGGCATTTTTCGCTTATGAAACGGTGCTGGGTTTGCGTGATATTGAAGAGCATCTGTTTACTATCGGTGGACGTATTGATTTTTAATAAAAAGGGTTGCTGAAGCAAACTATTAGAAGCTGTTTTAAAAATCCGCGACGTCCGCTGAATCAAGGCGCAGCCCCTTCGAGCAGCGCAGTTTACATAAAGTAAATGAGCAGTGGAGAAGGGGCTGCAACGCCGAGTCAGCGGATATGAGCAATTTTAAAACAGCTTCTTAGTCAGGGATTTTGATATTACTTTGCAAATAGCTTTGCCTGCAGCTGCTTAAGAATAGCAGGCCATATCCGCTGCCAACAGCACTGGTGGTCAAAGGTCTCTACCACCACCCATTTGGCATTATGTTGCTGGTTTATAAAAGATTTCACGATTGATGGCGGTACGTTGCGATCCCGACTTCCGCTAAAGTGCCATTGCCCTATATGGGTGGGCAAGGAAGGACGGGTTGCCGGGTTAAGGGAGCCATTTAAGGGACTGTAATGATGCCAAACGGCCCAGCGTTGGGGATTCAAATTACCGGCAATGGTTACCACGGCGCGTACCTGCTCGAAGCGCTCTGCCAGTAACATGGCGAGGGCGCCGCCACCGCTATAGCCGATCAAGACTAGGTCGGTGGGTGGCGCGGCTGCCAATATTTTCGATAAGACAGCCGCCATGCTGTCGAGAACTTCGGGGCCATAACGGTGGCTCGTCCATAGCGATGGGTTGCAAGGAGGTACTTGGGCTTGGCCGTGATAACAGGGACGTCCCAAGTAAAGACTGGCGGTGTTATCTTGGGCCATGAGGGCAAGCGCCAAAGGATTTCGGGGTGTCGGATCAGGCGCGACCCAATAACGGTTTAACCAAGGCGTGCCATCGCCTTCTAGATAGACGTGTAGGCTGTCGCCTTGAAGGCCGTTGCGGTATACAACATGGTTAAAAGCGGTACCTTTCCACAGTTCCTGTTTTAAACCATATTGTTGTGCCTGGTCCTCTAAACGCTCCACCGCTGTTGTGCAAGACAACAATAAAAGAGCGCTGGCGACTAACAGTGCAAAAGGGTGTCGATAGTATTTTTTCGGTTTTAAAAGAGCCCGATCTTGCTTAAGGATGTTCAATGTTTGAGTTATTAGGGAACTGCTTTTGAGATAGTAAATGGCAATGTATTAACAGTTTATTAAAGTTATTTTTATAAAAACATAAAGGTTTTTCAAATCATGTATACCTATAAAATTTGGTGGAAAATTTTCCCATCGTTTTTAATTGTGGTGGGACTGCTCAATGCTTGCGCAGCACCTACGCCTAATCAAGGAGAACAAGCTGCCAGCGCTGCGTTGGCGTCTAGAGGAGATCCCGATAGATTGTTGATTGTGGATTGTTTGCTTCCCGGTCAAATTCGCAAACTAGGAGCCCAGTTAACGTATTTATCACCCCGCCGACCCGTAAAGACGGCCGCCAGTGACTGCGAAATCCGCGGCGGCGAGTATGTGGCTTATGATCGTGCCGATTATAAAACAGCGCTGCGGGTATGGTTACCCCAGGCGGAAGGTGGCGATCCCATAGCCCAAACTTATGTGGGAGAAATCTACGAAAGAGGGCTTGGGGTGGCACCGGATCATGCCACAGCTGTCCAGTGGTACCGTAAGGCAGCCGAACAAGGTTATTCCCGTGCCCAGATTAACCTGGGCGCCCTTTACGAACAGGGGCTAGGGGTTGATAAAGATGCAACCACAGCCATCAATTGGTACCGTAAAGCGTCCGGTCTCAGTAATGATCAATTGGCATTTACCTCTTCCTTTACAGCAGAGCGTGACGAACTTCAGCAAGAGGTGGCGCTGCGGGAGCGGGAAGCTGATTTGCTGCGGGAGCAGCTGGCGCAGACGGAGCAACAACTACAAACCCGGCGCAACAGTGTCGACACCATGCAGCAAGAACTGGACGCGACCCGCCGTCAGTTACAACAACAACAGGTGGCCTCCCGTGCAGCAGAGCCGCTAGCGGTAGCCGCTATTGCCCCAGTGGCGCATCTGGAAACCCGACTAGATCAACAAGAAACGCTAATTAATATTCAAAACCAAGAACTTGCCTATCTGCAGCAGGAAGCCGAACGGCAGCAAGCTCAATTGCGCGCTGAACTGCAAGCTGCCGAGCGTCGTGCCCAGGGGCTGGAGGGTGACCTTGCTTTTGAGGAACAACAACGTCAGTCTCTTGAAGAACAGGTAGATTATTTACAAACTCAGTTGGTGAAATATCAGGATAATTTGAACAACCGCAAACGCTTATTACAAAGTCAGCGGCAGCAGCTTCAAAAAGCCGAGCAGGCGCTGGAGCAGCAACAACAGGATCGTTCCTCGCAAAACGAAGCGGAGACAGAGCGATTACGCCGAGAACTCAACAGCAAAAATCAACAACTGGACACCACCCAACAACAGGTTGCCCGTTTAGAAACGCAGGTGCAGACCCGTCAAAAGGAGCTTTCTAAATTAAGAGCGTTGCGTGTTCAGCAAGCGAGCATTGACATCAGTGCGCAGCCTACCTTGGTAAAAAGATCCGGTGGTGTCCAAGCGACGTCCGGATCTGCTAATGCTGCCTTACCGAAGGCGGATCTAAATTTTGGTGGCTACCATGCCCTTATCATTGGCAACAATGAGTACAAAGACTTTCCTGATCTAGACACAGCTATTAGCGATACCCAGGCAATGGCAAAATTGCTTGAAGAAAGGTATGGTTTCGAAACCCGAGTCCTAACCGACGCTAGCCGTTATGAAATCCTTTCGGCGCTTAATGAGTTCCGGGGAAGACTCACCGAAAAGGAGAATTTTTTACTCTATTATGCGGGTCATGGCGAATTAGATAAGGCCAATGCTCGTGGCCATTGGTTACCTGTCGATGCGGAATCCGCCAGCACAGCCAACTGGATCTCCAATATTCAGGTGACGGATATTTTAAATACCATGAGTGCTAAACATATCATGGTAATCGCTGATTCCTGTTATTCAGGTACCCTAGTTCGCTCTGTCACCACCTCCATCGAAGGTGGACGCTCCGATGAAAAACGTGCTTCTTGGCTTAAAGTGATGATCAACACGCCCTCTCGCACGGTATTGACATCCGGGGGTTTAAGCCCGGTCTTGGATAGTGGAGGAGGAGGTGAGCACTCGATTTTCGCCAATGTTTTGTTAGAGGTGTTAAACAACAATCAAGACATTCTAGAAGGGCCTTTGTTATACCGCCATGTGTCCACTCGGGTACAAACCTCTGCTGCGGAGCTAGGTCAACAACAGGAACCTCTTTATGCACCTATTAAGTATGCGGGGGATTTAGGTGCGCCGTTCTTTTTCGTTCCGCTGAACTAATGAAATAGAGATTGGCTGCTGCGGTCATGGGCCGCAGCAGTATACAGGTTATATACAAATAGAATAAATTTTGCAGAAAATTATGCAGAAATAGTCTCGTTGTTGTCTTACCTCTTTAATGACCATTTTCCTTCAACCTCAATTTGCTGGGTTGTAACTAATCTATCACCCTGTCATGCCTGACCCAAATAAAACGCTTTTAGATGACCTTGTTGAGTTTGTCTCCCACCATAAACGCCTATTTATATTGACTGGAGCAGGTTGCAGCACCCAGTCAGGTATTCCTGATTACCGGGATGGTGATGGTCAATGGAAGCGTAAACAGCCTGTCCAATATCAGGATTTTGTGCGTAGCAAAAACGCCCGCCAGCGCTATTGGGCGCGCAGTATGCTGGGTTGGCCCATTATGGCGCAGGCGCGACCCAATCCCACCCATTATGCCCTAGCGCAGCTGGAATCCGCTGGTCTGATTTACCAACTGGTGACGCAAAACGTCGATGGGTTGCACCAAAAAGCGGGTAGTCAACGGGTCATTGATTTGCATGGTCGCCTGGATACTGTCGAATGTTTGAGCTGCCATACAAGGCTGTCGCGGGAAACATTCCAACAGGCGTTGCAAACGGGTAATCCGGACTTGCAAGGGATGACAGCAGACAAAGCGCCAGACGGTGATGCGGACCTGGAGAATATTGATTTTCATGAGTTTCAGATACCCGCCTGTGCAACCTGTGGTGGTGTCTTAAAACCAAGTGTGGTTTTTTTTGGAGAATCCGTGCCTCGCTGGCGAGTGGATCGTGCCTATGCGCATTTAGAAGATGCCGATGCCTTATTGATTATCGGCTCTTCACTGATGGTATTTTCTGGCTATCGTTTTTGCCGAACCGCTCGGCAACAAAACAAGCCCATCGCTGCGATAAATCTTGGCCGCACCCGCGCTGATCATGAATTGACTTTAAAGATGGCCGGGCGCTGCGAAGAGCTATTGCCTGGTTTGATGGATCGCCTCAACCTCTAAGTGCATAGCAAGTAGCCCGGATACAGTGCAACAAAATCCGGGGAAACTGTCTCGGCGAAAACTCAAGTTGTTCTAGGTTGAGTACGACGTCTTAAAAAACGACTCACTTCAAGGGCAAAGCAATCGGCGCGCCAGGTGTTTGTGGCGGTAATATGAGTCGCATAAGGGAGCACCCAAAGACTGGCGTCGGGAATATGTTTAAACATGTCTAATGCCTGATCCAGGGGCGCCACCGGATCCCGGTCACCGTCAATGATAAGAGTCGGTTGGGTAATGCTACGCAATATCTCTAAATCGTGAGCATGATCCGAGCTGGCTGGGTCCATGGCTTCGGCAACCCGGCCAATCACCGATGTCCATGCTTCGGGTCCCCCCTGGGGTTTATGGATTTTGCTAAGCCAATTATGCAAACCTAACTCACGCCAATAATCAGGGTTGGCCATGCTTTGGGTACCCGCGTAGCTGGTTTTTTCTTTGCGGTAGCCCACTCGAAACAATACCAACTTATGGACCCGCGTGGCGAAATGCAGCGTTGTCCAAAGGGCAACCGCCCCGCCCATGGAGGAACCCACCAAATGAGCTTTGGCAATGCCGAGCTTATCCATAAGGGCAATCAGCTGGCGTCCAATGTCGCCAATGGTAAGGTGTTCTCCCATCATAGGGGTTTGGCCATGACCCAGCTGATCCGGGATGATGACTCGAAAATGGCGCGCCAGAAAAGTCAACTGGGGTGTCCATTCTTGCCCTGTCATACCGCCACTGTGGAGCAAGATGAGGGTTTCTCCCCGACCTGCCTCGGTGTAATGTAATAAACTCATAAAATGAATAACCCTGTTATCAGCGCTGCCAGCTGCCATTATAATCTTTTAGATCCATGTCTTGCCGGTAGCTTCCCAATCATAATAAGGTTTTGTTAAGGAGTTACCCGTCATGACAATGACTTCCAAGCATTTTCTTGGCCTCGGTCCGCACGGTTTTCACCGCGTGCACTATACTGAATGGGGAGATCTAGATAATCCAAAAGTCGTGATATGCGTCCATGGACTCACCCGTACCGGGCGCGATTTTGATTTTTTGGCGGCATCCCTAGAAAAGGATTATCGGCTGATTTGTCCAGACATCGTTGGCCGTGGTCAAAGTGACTGGTTGAGCCATAAGCTGGATTATAATTATCCCCAGTACCTGAATGATATGACGGCGCTGTTGGCGCGCACCGGTGTAGAAGAGGTGGATTGGGTAGGTACTTCCATGGGCGGTTTGATGGGGATGCTGCTAGCCGCTCAGCCAGGTTCCCCCATTCGCAAATTGGTGATGAATGATGTGGGTCCCTTGGTGCCTAAAACTGGATTGGCGCGGATTGCCGAATATGTGGGTAAACCCGTCAAATTTAGTAGCATTGCTAAGATAGAGGGCTATTTAAGGATGATTGCAGCCCCATTTGGTCCTCTGACAGATGATCAATGGCGGCATCTGGTAAAGCACAGTACCCGACGCTTAGAAAACGGCGATTATGTGTTTGCCTACGATCCCGGTATTGCCGAAGCCATGAAGGATATTCTAGAAGATGTTGATCTATGGTCGGTGTGGGATGGTGTGAGTTGCCCAGTATTAGTAATCCGGGGCGCCAACTCCGACGTGCTTACTCGTGACGATGCGGAAATGATGACCCAGCGGGGACCTCGAGCCAAATTAGTCGAATTTGCACATATTGGTCATGCGCCAGCACTCATGGCGGATGATCAGATCCGAACCATAACAGATTGGTTAGCTAACGATTAAATCTTGACTAGCTGGTAAATAGATTGAAGGGAGCGAGCTATACGATCTGTGAAACTCACATGCAAATCTTTACGTATATAAATAGTAAACGACAGGATTTTTTGTTGGGTATTTTGGTCATAACTAGGACTTAAGCAAAGTAGGACTTGGCTAAGTTTTAATAATAAGTGTCAGCAACTAACCACCCGAGGCTCTTAACTATGAGAAGACTCTATTTTTTAGTTCCCGATGTAGAAAGCGCCAAAACTATAGTTGACGAATTATTACTAGCACGGATTGAGGAACGCAATATTCATGTGGTGGCGAAAGACCATCATGCGCTAGAGGAAGCTCATATCCCCGAGGCAGGACTTTTTGAAGAAAGTGATTTTGTACCGGCCTTGGAGCGGGGTCTCGCAGTAGGTGGAGGGACCGGTCTAGTAGCGGGTATTGCTGCAGTAACGTTTCCACCTGCCGGTTTGGTGTTGGGGGGTGGCGCCATCCTGGCCACAAGTTTGCTGGGAGCCGGTTTGGGGGCATGGGTAGCTAGCATGATCGGTGTGTCGGTGCCCAACAGCCATCTTCAAAAATTCCATGATGCCGTTGAGCAAGGGCAGTTGCTTATGTTGATAGATGTTCCCAAAGACCGAGTTAATAGTATTACTGATTTAGTCAGGAGTCATCATCCGGAGGCAAAGATACAGGGCACAGAGCCTACCATTCCAGCGTTTCCTTGAGTCAGGGCTTTGTCTGCTGGTAGGATAATTTTTGTTCTCTTGGGTTAGCGCTTTGTCTGCTGGTAGGGTAATCTTCGTTGTCGCCACTGGGATAACCACTGCCAAACATAGCCGTCTGGGCGTTCCTCGCCTGTCTCTATGTAGGTCAGCACATTAGGGTTAGCCAGTGTCCAGGTTATTCGTCCGACGTGGCTATATTGCACACAGATCAAAAGTTGATCTTCGGGATATAACCGCTCTTCCACATCGGGTAATAGAATCTCTTCCTCGCCACGCACGATAAGCAGGGGAAATGCCGGTAAAGCACAGGTACGCTCTTGAGGATCCATTAATAAATGCCAGAGTTTAAGTGTGTGACCTTGATTCAAGGCTGCATGAACGGCAGGGGCTTGCTCTGAGTCAAGTCTAATGGAGCAGGTCTGAGGTGTCATATCGCCGCAGGCAGCGCGAATTTTCTGCAACAGGGTTGTCGCCCATTCATCGCTATGATGGCGAGCTAATCGCAAAAACTGGCCTAGCAAGGGTTCTGTTAAAAAGGAGAGAATGCGCCAAACAATAATGCGATTGCTCTGCATCACTAAATCCAGCTGAGCGGCTTCGAAAAGCGCATCGTTGCTACTGCGGTTTTGGCGGGCGATGAGATAAAGCTGAGGGTTTAGTTCTCGCGCCGTCATGATGATGGAGAGGTTATTGGCGTCCTGCTCGGTCCCCGCGATGATGCCAACGGCTTTCTCTACGCCTGCTTCGCGCAGTGTTACGGCTTCAGTGCCATAACCGATGATGGCGCCTCCCGGAGCCAGTTCGGAGCGTGGCTCAACAATAACCGTGGGAATACCTTCAAATTGCATATAGCGATGCACGGCTCGACCAAAACGTCCATAACCACAGACCACCCAGGTGCCCCGGGGCGGTGTCACGGGCGGGTGGAGCGGTTGGTTGGGTAACCGGATTAGCCAGTCGTAAAGCAGATGGACGCTAGGGATGCGCAGAGTCATGGCCAAATGATCGGCAAAGGTATCAAAAGGATTAATAATATGATCAGTGTTAAAGGAGGCTAAATTTGCGGCGCTACGGCGGGTTTCAGCACGGGAAATAACTTTGAGTCTAGGATTGAGAAGTTTGCTGGTGACGGCAATTTTAATATTCACTTCATCCGAGTCGGTAAGCGCTACAACACCAATACATTTTGGATGGCGTAGCCCTGCCTCCAACAGATGCCGTGCATCGTCTACATCGGCGCATAGCCCAGGCACATCAAAGCTCAAATCTTCTAATGCCAAAGCGTTAATGTTGTTACTGTTTTCATCGATAACGACACTTTGGATCTGGCGTCGATTAAGACCCCTAACCAGGAGCTTTCCAGTTTCTCCATAACCACAAATCAAATAAAAAAGTTCATCAAGACGTCGCACACTGCGGGTAAAACGTTGTTCCACCACAGCGCGTTTGAAGGCTGGATCTTGGATGAGGGTCAAGATATTACCAATGGCGTAGAGCCAGGCAATGACTGTGAGATACAGGGCCAGTGTAGTCCACATACGCTGGGCCACAGTAAACTCATAGGGTATTTCACCAAAGCCGATGGTGGACCCCATAAAGCTTACAAAATAAAATGCGTGGAAAAAATCGAATTGCCACGGATTGCCTTGGTCGTCCAGACCAGGTATCAGCATCAAACCCGTGATGGAAACCGTATAAGCACCGATAAGAACGATTAACGGAGTGCGCATGCGCCGCAAAAAAACAAAAAAGACGATATGCATCTCTAACTAGACCCGATTTTTTTAGCGGCGTAAGGTGACGGTTTCGATCATCAGTAAAGTGACTGAGGCGATGTTAGCCACCAGTGCCCCGCCGGCAAGGGATACTACGCTGGCCACCACACCAGAATCATTTCCCGTTGCGTAGATATTTAGCGCGATACCCCAGACGATAGCCGCTAGGATAAGTTGTACATCGGCGACGATACTGGTGGCGAGTAGTACGGCGCCAATATGGGTGCGATCTCCCAATTTAAGTACCGTAGCAATCAGGCTTACTACCAGTGCGGCAAACAGTTCCCAAGGGTGATGATGGGCGGCATTGTCAATATCCCCCATGACAAAACCAAAGTTAAGGGTCAGCGCAAGTAGGATAAAAGCACCAAATAAAACCTTTTCGACATTCACACACGTCTCCTAACTTTTAATCAACAAGCGATTAACCAATGTTCCCATATTGAACCTTGTTAAATCCCTGAGCATTTTGCTGGTTTACTCTCCTTGAATCGTCACCATTAAGCGGCGGCTGCCAGCATAATTACGGTGCTCACAAAGGTATACTCCTTGCCATGTTCCCAGATTCAAGCGTCCATCGGTAATAGGAATCGTTAGGCTGGCTCCGAGAATACTCGCTTTTAGATGAGCTGGTAAGTCGTCTGGGCCTTCGTCGAGGTGTAAATAGTAGGGTTCGTTCTCCGGGACTGCGTGGTTGAAATAGTTTTCGAAATCTTGGCGTACTGTGGGATCAGCGTTTTCGTTGATGCTCAAAGACGCTGAGCTATGCTTGATGAAAATATGCATCATACCGATGCTTACGTTTCTCAACTCCGGCAGGTCTTGGAGTATTTCAGCGGTGACGAGATGAAAGCCCCTGGCACGGGCCTTTAAACAAACTTCTTTTTGAAACCACATGGCTAGTTGATGCAAACCTATCAGAGATTTAGTGTTTGAGATAATCGCGGTTGGTACAAACTCAAGGGCAGGGGTTAGGTTGCTTACGATGAATGTCCTCGATGGTTTCCAATACCTGATCGGATAAGATAACGTCGATACTGGCTATATCTTGAGCCAGTTGTTCTTGGCTGGTGGCGCCAATAATATTGGCGGTCAAAAATGACCGGCTGTTTACATAAGCCAACGCCAATTGAGCCGGTTGCAAACCGTTTTCCTTTGCTAATTGCACATAGGCTCGAACGGGCTTTTCGGCTTCGGGGGTCAGATAACGAGTAAAACGATCAAATTGTGTCAAACGCGCCTTAGGCGGACGCGCACCATTTAAATACTTACCGGTCAAAACGCCAAAAGCTAACGGCGAATAGGCCATTAAACCTACTTTTTCCCGGTGGGCTATTTCCGCCAGACCAATCTCAAACGTACGGTTCAATAAATTGTAGGGGTTTTGAATAGTAACAACTCGCGGCAGTTGATGTTGCTTAGCCAAGTGGAGATATTGCATCAACCCCCAAGGGGTTTCGTTGGAAACCCCAATATAACGGATTTTGCCAGCACGGACCTGTTCCGCAAGCACCTCTAAGGTGGTTTGTATGGGGATGGAGGGGGCTTCGTTGGACACATAGCCAAGGTTACCAAAGAAATTGGTTTCCCGATCCGGCCAATGGACTTGGTAAAGGTCGATACAATCGGTTTGTAGACGTTTTAAACTGGCATCGAGAGCTTGCACAATATTACGACGGTCAAGGCATACGGTACCGTCCCGTAGATAAGAAAGATTTTGCGAGCGCCCGGTCACTTTACTGGCCAAAACTACCTTTTCCCGATTACCCCGCTGTTTTAACCAACTACCGATATACTGTTCGGTAAGTCCTTGGGTTTCAGAGCGGGGTGGCACAGGATACATCTCCGCCGCATCGATAAAGTTGATACCTTGCTCAAGGGCATAATCCAATTGGTTATGGGCCTCAGCCTCGCTATTTTGCTCGCCCCAGGTCATGGTGCCCAGACAAATACGACTGACTTTCAAATCGGTATGAGCGATACCGCAATATTGCATAAGGGTTCTCCTGATTTTGATAAGGGAATAATCTCATACTAAGTGAAA
>CAZGON010000055.1:13575-20893 GCA_964527085.1 uncultured Candidatus Competibacteraceae bacterium | reverse complement strand
GATCATGTCGAGGAATACACCCCCCAGACTTCACCCACACTTGGCCCTTCGTTTGCCGTCGCATTGACGCCTATTATCCTAGTGATCGCCCTCAATTACCTCTACACCAAGTTTCTGATCCCTACCTGGGACACAGCTTTTCTGGCCGAGGAGCCATACGGGAACACTAATATCGATGCCGTCAAGGGTATCTGGTCTATCATCTGCGCATTGGTGATTGCCATCGTGGCGCTTATTGCCATGCGCTGGAAACAATGGGTAGACCTGAAGGAGACTATCAATAAGGGCACCATGGGCTCGTTGTTACCCATTTTTAATACCGCCTCCGAGGTGGGTTATGGTTCAGTAATTGCCTCGCTGGCCTCTTTCGCCATCATCCGGGACGCCGTGGTCGGCATTTCGCCAAACAACCCCCTCATTTCGGAAGCTGTCGCCGTCAACGTGCTGGCCGGCATCACTGGCTCGGCCTCCGGCGGCATGAGTATCGCTCTCAAAACCCTGGGCTCCACCTATCTGGAAATGGCCAACGCCGTTGGTCTCAGCCCAGAGCTTCTGCACCGGGTTGCTACTTTGTCCTGTGGTGGTTTCGACACATTACCTCATAATGGGGCTGTGATTACGCTACTGGCTATTTGCCGGTTGACCCACAAGGATTCTTACCTAGACATTTTTGTGACAGCTGTACTGGTTCCCGTTCTGGCGCTAATAAGCGTAATTACACTCGGCACCATGTTCGGTTCTTTCTAAAGTATGTTTCTAACAATTAGAATCGAGTGGTTTGCAAAGACCACAAAATCGTTGTATGAGGCAAGGCGTTACAGAGTTGGTTGATGAGTTAATCGCCGACGATAGACTTTGGTTGTATATGCTGGATATGGAATAAAGCTTAAAGATTTTTGGTAAGTGATTGTGCTCACTTGACCTGCATTAAATACCCACTATTCTCATGAGAGCTTAATCTCGATAGGGATGGTTGTTTGATGAGTTATTGATTGTCGAAACAATGATGATGTGAAACATTAAGCAATACTAATAAGGGTCATTTGCGTAATCTTGCGGTAGACGGGTGGCATGATGGCGTTGACCATAGAACCGCGAGCGTGATAGAAGATGGCCTTCGTGAATCTCCGAACTTGCAATTCAAATTAAACCGGCAAAAGAGGGCGCGAAAATATCATTGGCTAGCGAGTCAAGCAGCGGCGCAATATCCATCAGAATAGGAAGCTTCTGAGCGCGACAGGCTTTTTGCTTGAATAACCACAGGAATAACCCTTGCTCGCCCTAAAATTAGAGGAAACACTTAAAAATGCAAACCGAAATGGTCGATGCCATAAGAAATCATCCTAAATACCAAGAATTAGTCAAGAAAAGAGCGCGCTTTAGTTGGATCATGGCCATTATTATGTTGCTTATTTATTATAGCTTTATTCTTACCATTGCCTTTGCCCCAGAGGTGCTGGGAACACCCATCAGCGAAGGCGCTGTTACCACCATCGGTATTCCCATCGGTATCGGCGTCATCGTCATCGCTTTTATACTGACTGGCATCTATGTGGTTCGGGCCAATACCAAATTTGACCGCTTAAATAACGAGATCAAGGAGGAGCTTTTATGAAAAGCCTCCTCTGGATTGTCTTTAGCGGCTTTGTTGCTGCTAACGCGGCGGCTGACACCATCACGGGTGAGGTGGAGAGACAGCCGCTTAACATAACCGCTATCGTGATGTTTCTTGCCTTTGTCATAGCGACCCTGTTTATTACTTATTGGGCCGCGCAACGCACCAAAACCGCCAGTGATTTTTACACGGCGGGTGGCGGCATCACCGGTTTTCAAAACGGTTTGGCCATTGCCGGTGACTATATGTCGGCAGCGTCTTTTTTAGGTATTTCAGGTCTGGTCTACACGGCAGGCTTCGATGGTTTGATCTACTCGGTGGGTTGGTTAGTGGGCTGGCCCATTATTATGTTTCTCATCGCTGAGCAGTTGCGCAATCTGGGTAAATACACCTATGCTGACGTGGCTTCCTACCGGCTTCAGCAAACTCCTATTCGGATACTTGCCGCCACCGGCTCCCTGGTGGTGGTGATTCTCTACTTAATCGGTCAAATGGTGGGTGCGGGTAAACTGATTGAACTGTTGTTTGGCCTTCCCTATACCTATGCGGTGACCATTGTCGGCATACTGATTATTATGTATGTCACCTTTGGAGGGATGATTGCCACCACCTGGGTGCAGATTATCAAGGCGACCCTGCTATTGTCCGGCGCCACCTTAATCGCAATACTTGCCCTGTCAAATTTTGGTTTTAGTTTTGAAGAAATGTTTCGACAAGCCGTGGAAACCCATGAAGCAGGTTTCTCCATTATGGCGCCGGGTGCCTTAGTTACCAATCCCATCGATGCCATTTCCTTAGGTATCGCGTTGATGTTTGGCACCGCCGGTTTGCCCCATATTTTGATGCGTTTCTTTACGGTGACCAGCGCCAAAGAGGCACGCAAATCGGTCTTTTACGCCACTGGCTTTATTGGCTTTTTCTATATTCTGACGTTTATTATTGGTTTCAGCGCTATCGTATTGCTCGCCCAGCATCCCGAGTATTTTGAAAGAACAGCCGATGGAACCCTAGCGCTGGCCGGTGGTAATAATATGTCGGCGGTACACCTGTCTAATGCCGTAGGTGGCACCTTACTCTTAGGTTTTATCTCGGCGGTGGCCTTTGCCACCATTCTGGCGGTGGTGTCTGGGCTCACCTTGGCTGGCGCTTCAGCCATCTCCCATGACCTCTATGCTAGCGTCATTGCCCGTGGCCAAGCCACCGAACAGCGGGAGGTGATGATTTCTAAAGTGGCTACCGTTTGCCTTGGTGTTATCGCGATTTTGTTAGGTATAGCGTTTGAAAAACAAAACATCGCTTTTTTGGTGGGACTGACCTTTGCGGTTGCCGCCAGCGCCAACTTCCCGGTGCTGTTTATGTCCATCTACTGGTCTAAATTGACCACCCGGGGCGCTTTGTTTGGTGGCGGCATCGGTCTGTTGACGGCTGCTACATTAGTGATCTTAGGACCCACCGTATGGGTGGATATCTTTGGTTTTGAGACGGCGATTTTCCCGTCCAAGTATCCGGCCCTCTACTCGGTGACAGCGGCCTTCTTGAGTATTTGGTTTTTCTCGGTGACCGACAAGAGCGCGACTGCTCGGGATGAGGAAAAAGCCTTTGAAGCGCAGGATGTGCGTTGCCAGACGGGCATTGGCGCTGAAGGCGCGACCAGCCATTAACGTCAATCAACCACCGCCCTCCCTCGTTCCGAGGGAGGGTTTTTAGGTCACCCTTTCCCTGTGTCAACACCCTAATAGCGGCAGATGCTGTTGTTAGGGTTTGCTTCCAACGCCTTTGAACTATCCTGAAAAAAACGAATTTTTAAGGGCTATTGCGCCCTTTGATCAATTGTCCCCCGGCGAGTTTACGCAGGTGGCTGATGCGTTGTCGTTACGCCATTTCAGTGCCGGACAGACTTTAATCAAGCGCTGGAACAGTCCTACTTATTTTTATTTTATGGTGGATGGCATCGTGGAAGAACACGATGCGCAAGGGGTGATAAAAAGCTATGCTTACGGTGACACTTTTGATGCCAGAGCGTTAATCGAGGGTAGAAGCCAGCATGGCTTTGTGGCTCAGGGAGTGTGTAGCTGTTACACCATGCCCGCTCGGCTATTTCTCACCCTGACCCGCACTAACCTAGCCTTTCGAGATTTTTATCAAGCCGATCTTGCTCACAAGCTTGATGACTTAGTTACGATACAGCAACAGCGTGAAGCCGGCTCTTTTATGCTGGCCCGGATTGGCGAGGGTGATATTTGCCCGCCTGTTTTTGTGGCGACCTCCACCACGCTGCATGACGCTGCAGTCACCATGAAGACCCAAAACACCACCGCTTTATTGGTGAAGCAGAGGGATAAAGTGGGCATTTTTACTGCCCGGGATGTCCGGGAAAGGTCATTGTTGGCGGGGATGCCGGATTCCACCGCGATTGGTGAACTGGCCAACTATAATCTCATCACCTTAGAATGGGACGATTTTCTGTTTAATGCCCTAGCGGTGATGACAAAGCGGTCAATCCGTCATGTGGTTATTACCCAAGACCATCACATCGTAGGGATTTTAGAACAAAAGAATCTGCTGAGTTATCTCTCTAACCATTCCTATCTGATCGCCAATCAGATTGAGCGGGCAAAAACCCAGGATGAGCTACGCAAAGCGAGTAATCATATCCCGCCGCTGATCAAATCTCTTTACCAGCGAGGGGTTAAACCCCGTTATATTGCCCGGTTAGTCACCGATTTGAACAGTAAAATATTTCATAAGTTGTTTGAACAGATGGCCACCGGCATGGCCGCCGACGGTGCCTGTCTTATCGTCATGGGTAGCGAGGGACGCGGCGAACAATTGCTACGCACGGATCAAGACAATGCCCTAATTTTAAAAGACGAACTTACTTGTCATGATAGCTTGCGTCGTAAAACCGAAACTTTCACCGCAACCTTGGTGGAGCTAGGTTATCCCCGCTGTCCGGGTAATATTATGGTGGTTAATCCTAGCTGGGCTAAATCTATGACCGCTTATTGGGATGACATTAGGCGTTGGGTCCATGAGCCTAACAAAGATGCCTTTATGAATCTAGCCATTTTTTTCGATGCTGTGGCAGTAGCCGGTGACGCCAGCTTGCTAGCGAGACTCAAAGAGCATCTGTTAAATTTGTTGGGCGACCACCGCATTGCACTGCAACATTTCGCCCGAGCAACCCTTACCTTCCCGACGCCCCTGGGGGTATTAAACCGTTTTAAGTTGGAAAAAATAGCGGCTCATCCCCAGGCCCAAGCCCTAGACATCAAAAAAGGCGGTATCTTCCCTATTGTTCATGGGGTGCGCAGTCTTGCCTTGGAGCATGGCTTGACGGAGACGAATACTATTACCCGCATTCAGACCCTCAGTGGCAGAGGACCCTTTGACGAGCGTTTTACGGCGGATCTTATCGAGGCTTTCGAGTTTATGTCTATGCTTAGATTACGCGAACAACTGCGTCAATGGGAACGGGGCGAGGCGTGCGAAAATTATGTTACGCCAGGGGCTCTCAACAATTTAGAACGCAACCTCCTAAAAAACTCTCTGAAAATTGTCAAGGAGTTTAAGAGCTATATTAGCTACCATTTTAAGTTGCAAATGGTGACTTAGCAGGTGTCATGCTGAATGGTAGGTAAAGCGTCGGACAATACGCTGTTTTTCCAGGTAACAACACCGCTCGGTTTCCATGTACGCGTAACACGCAATTATTGGCAACTCATCGTTATGGTAAAGCATCCAGTCGTGGCTGGACGGGAGAACGATGTGCAGGCGGTGCTTAGGAATCCAGACGAGATTCGAATAAGCAAGAGCGATCCCAACGTCTACTTATTTTATAGATCGGAAAGTGTAAAACGATGGCTATGCGCAGTCACCAAAAGGTTGAACGGCGAAGGTTTCCTGATCACGACTTATCTAACCGATGCGATAAAGGAGGGTGAGTATCTATGGCCCAAGTGAAAGTTTTCTACGACCAAACCGGCAGCACGTTAACGGTGTGGTTTGGTGATCCACAAGATGAATATGTTTGTGAAGAGACCGGCGATGAGGTGGTTCTTATGAAGGACAAAAAGGGCCACGTCATCGGCTTTGAAAGGTTAAATTTCATTGTTTCCAACTCTGATGCGGTGGGCGTTTCCTTTGAAACGGTCACTGTGTGAGTTGTATTGCATACTGCAGCACTAGAGTTAAATGACTGGACCCTGTTTAGTTTCAAGGTTTAAGAGCTATATTAGCTACCATTTTAAGTTGCAAATGGTGACTTAGCAGGTGTCATGCTGAGCTAGGTAAGTTCTGATCATGCATAAGTTCTAGAAGTGATTTTGATAAAAATAGCTGACAAGAGCGGCCGACAACTATGAAAGGCAATGCTTGGCTAGTCTTTCTAGCAACAGCAACGCTGGAATTTGGGGTCCTTTTGGTTGCCGGTTGGGTCATTTGGATTGACTTTACTCCTCAGGAGCGTGCTGTCATGGCTAGTTTATGGATTAGCCATGCGGGCATGCCTATTTTGACATTGCTTTTTCTGCTATTGGCAATAGGACTCGGTGTGAACCTGATTTTTCGTTGGTATATCACACCCCTGCGGGGCACCGCCGAGCAGGTGCGCACCATCGCCATGACAAATCCTAACCATCGGTTAACTGCCGACGGTAGGCCAGAACTGCAAGAACTGATAAAAAGTATCAACCTATTGGCTGAACGCTATCAAGCTAGAACCGAAGATGTGCAAACTCGCATTCGTGAAGCCAACGCGACCCTCGAAGAAGAAAAGACAACTTTGGCAGCGTTAATGGCCAAACTGACCCAAGGCGTGTTGGTATGTAATCACGAGGGTCGAATTATTCTTTATAATCAGAGCGCTCAACGTTTATTAGAAAATTCCCGTGGCAGTAAAGGGAGCGCCGACTGGATTGGTCTAGGACGTTCGGTTTATGGACTGTTGGATGAAAATCTTATTCGTCATGCCCTGGCGCACATTCATCATCGCCTTGATCAGAATGGCGCTGGGTTAATGGTCCCTTTTCTGGCAACCCGTTATGATGGTCAATTATTGCGGGTTCATCTGGTGCCGGTGCTGGATAAGGTGAGTGCCTTAACCGGCTATATTCTCACCTTGGAAGATATTACCCGCCTTACCGAAACGGAAAGCCGTCGCGGTGTTCTGCTGCAATCTTTGAGTCAAGGGCAACGGGGTTCCATCGCCAATATCCGCGCCGCTATCGAAACGGTTTTAGAGTATCCTGACATGGACGATGGACGGCGTCAGCAATTCCAAACCGTGATCCGGGATGAAGCCCTCAAACTGAGTCGCCATTTAGACCAACTGGAAGCGGAGTATGCCCAGGATTTGAATTTCCAGTGGCCTTTAGAACAGATGTTAGGCAGCGACCTATTGGCCGCCATTGAACATCATTTAAATGAGGACCTGGGTATTGCGGTTGAAATGAGCGCACCTTTGGAACCCCTGTGGCTTAAAGTGGACAGCTACAGTGTTGTGCAATCGTTGAAATTTGTTATCACCGAGCTGAGGCAACATTATCAAGCGATAAAACCAACTTTAAAGCTAGAAAGACAACGCCTTTTCGCCTGTATGGAACTTTGTTGGGAAGGAGCCATGCTGGACATGGAGACCTTACGAGGTTGGGGAAAACAGGTGGTGATGACCGACAAAAGCGGTGCTTCGCTGACCTTGCACGA
>CAZGON010000055.1:0-13565 GCA_964527085.1 uncultured Candidatus Competibacteraceae bacterium | reverse complement strand
CGATGTGATCAAACGTCACGGGGGCGCCGTTTGGTCCCATTCCCAGGACGCCGCTAGCCCTCGCTATCTTAGACTTTTGCTACCCGTGGCCGAAGATGATAAGGGGCAGTTTAGCGAACACCCCGATGATCCTATTCAAGATTATGATTTTCGTCTTTTTAGTCATTCGGTTCCGCTAGCGGAGCAGGAGACGTTGCCCCTGATTGATTTAAGCTACACGGTGCTTGATACAGAGACCACTGGGCTTGATCCTGCCGGCGGCGATGAAATTATTGCCCTGGGCGCCGTGCGGGTCGTTAAGGGGCGTATTTTGCAACGGGAAATATTCGATAGTTTTGTAAAACCGCGCCGCGCCATTTCGCTAGCATCGACAGCGATACATGGTATTGCACCTGCCATGTTGCGAGGAGAATCACCCCTGGAAGAGGTATTGCCGCGTTTTCATCGCTTTGTCGAAGATACTGTTCTTATCGGACATAATGTCGCCTTCGATATGCGCTTTTTGGAACTCAGCGGGGCGCGTACGGGGCTTACTTTTATGCAACCGGTGTTGGACACATTATTATTGTCCTATGCGGTCAATCCTCATCAGGAAGCGCAAAGTCTTGAGGAAATTGCCAAACGCTTGGGTATTGTGGTGAGCGGACGGCATACGGCCTTGGGGGATGCCCTTATCACTGCGCAGGTGTTTGTGGCCCTTATCCCGTTGCTGGCGGAGCGTAATATTTACACTTTTAGTCAAGCAAGGGCAGCTTGTGAAAATACCGTTTATGCGCAGATCAAGTATTAGCTGGAATAGCAGTTAGTTTTGGCGCTAGACGGACTAGCGCGTTTTCGCTTTGGCTGTAACCAAGGCAATCGATAAGCGTGTCTGTTTAATAGCATGGGGTTGCTTGGATAAATAATTTTAGCTTTAAAAAAGTGGCATGGTTTGTGGTATTCAGTTAATTTATTTCAATGAAAACGCTAGAGAAGCCGACTTATCAATGGGTCATTTAATCGCATGATGGGTAAATTGGATCGACTACACGCATTAATAAATTTTTGGAACCGTAGACCATCGGAGCAGCCTGATTTTCGAGACCAGTTGCTGGCGGAAGCTGTTCGGCTGCATGAGGATGCTCAGGGTTTTGCCATTGATGACCCGCAAGCGCGTGCTAACGCCCAACAAGTGAAGGGTGATTTTGAAACACGTATTATCGCCCGTGCTCGGGCGCTGACCAATGCGCCGATCTTACAAACGGCCTTTCATCAATTACACACCACCTTTGGGCTAACCATAGGCATCGCTATGTTTGTCGCTTTGATGAGCGGTATTGGCGTAGCCAGAATGGCGTTAAATTCAGTTCCTAATGGCCCAGTCATGAATTTTTTCTGGGTACTAGGCAGTGTGCTGGGCGTACCTACCCTTGCCTTACTGATTTGGTTAGCCTTGCTATGGGTAAGGCCAGCAACAATGGTCAGTAATTCTCTAGGCGGGGATTTTATCTTTTTGCTGATGCGGCGCATCAATCAATGGCTGCATAAAGGACCTATGCATGTGGCGGCTGCCCAAGCCACGGCGTCGGTTTATACGCGCACGCCGGTGGGGCGCTGGACCTTAAGCGCCATAAGCCATCTTCTTTGGCTGGTGTTTTTGGTGGGTTGTCTGCTGTCTTTATTGTTAATTCTCAGCACTAAACAATATACCTTCGCCTGGGAAACCACTATTCTTTCTGACCAGTCATACATCATTCTAACGCGCGCCTTAGCCAGTCTGCCCGAGGCAGTAGGATTTTCTACCCCGAGTCCCGAGCAGATCGCCGCAAGCCATTGGCGGGGCGACGGTAGTCCGCCCCATAGCGCACGGGAAGCCTGGTCGGGATTATTAATAGGTAGTCTTATGATATACGGTATTTTACCGCGGATTATTTTGCTGGTGTTTTGCGTTTTGGCGCGCCAGCAGGCGATCATGCGGTTTCGCTTAAATATCACGCTGCCTGGTTATGCCCGTTTAGAAACTCGTTTGTTACCCGCCTCCCAGTCCCTGGGGGTGGTCGATCCCGATGAGGGTAAAGCTGATCCCGCGCCGGTGTCGTTGTTGCCCTCTGCTCCCCAGCCCTCGTCGGCAGCGGCAACGGGACCACCGGCCATTATGGGTTTTGAAGTGAGTCAACCGGCTGCCCATTGGCCCCCCCCTATAGAGGGGGTTCAATGGCTAGATTTAGGTTTTGTGGATAGCCGTAACGACCGCAAAAATACCCTAGATCGGGTGCGACAAGCGCCGAATCCACCGCGCCTTATTGCCATTGTCTGCTCTGTGACCATGACGCCGGATCGTGGTACCCAAGGCTTTATCAGCGATGTCCAGCAGGCATCCAGTTCCCCGGTGGTTATTATTTTGACCGATGGCCAGCAGCTCAGAGAACGGGGTTCAACCCATGAGGCGGAACAACGCTTGCGGGATTGGCGGGAACTTGCCGTGAATGCTCAAGTTGGCGAAGAGCAGGTGATCGATTTGGATCTCAATCATCTAACTGAGGCTAGTCGCGCCAAATTGACAGCGGCTATAAAAGGGGCCCAGACAGTTTCCGCATCCGGACAGCATCTTGAACAAGCTTTTACCCTCATTGTCCAGCATGTGCAGGGTTGGTCTGATAATCCAAATGCTGGCGCCCAGGCGGAGCTCCATCGCGACATTGCCGCCCTATATCGAAACCAGCGTAACACCTGGCAGGCATTGCTGCGAACTCAGCTCCCCGCCAGTGGTAATGTGGTTGGTCAGTTGAAATCCAGCGCTAATCAGATGATTGATTTATTGCCGGAACGGTTGCGCCTCAACCCGAGGTGGCACGCGGCTGGCGCTTTAGCCGGCGCCTTAGGTTGTGTTGCGGCGGCCACATTGATGGCGCCCGCGGCTATTACCTCATTACCTTTATGGGCAGGTCTTGGCGCGGCCCTGCCGATGGTGATTAAGCCAACAAGCAAGCCCCAACAACTTGAACAAGAAACCGTTGCCATGGATTTTACTGAAGCTGTCAATGGCGCGGCCCTATTTGCCCTGCTCTTAGAATTACAGGGTAACGATGAAATTCAGATTACCCGCACCATTGACCGGGTAGTAAGCGATACTGAACCGCCACTTATCCAGGATGCCGAGGCAGCCCGTCAGTGGTTGGATACACTGCGGGAACGTTTTGATCGAGTACAAGGCGAGGGGGTGACACTGTGAGCCTGCCAATCCTGCGGGTTGCCGTGGTGGGTCATACCAATACGGGGAAAACCTCACTACTGCGCACCCTGACTCGCAATGCTGACTTTGGTGATGTTTCCAATCGGCCTGCCACCACCCGTCATGTGGAGGGGACCTCGCTACTGGTGGATGGTGCGCCGCTGGTTGAACTCTACGATACGCCAGGGTTGGAGGACTCCATCGGTCTGTTAGATTATCTGGATGAGTTGCGTAATGGTGAACGCATCGATGGCATCGATCTGATTCACCGTTTCCTTGTTAGCCGCGAGGCTAACGGCCGGTTTGACCAGGAAGCCAAAGCCCTACGGCAGGTCTTAGAAGGGCATATCGCCCTCTATGTGGTGGATGCTCGCAACCGTGTATTAGGCAAACATCAGGATGAGCTAGAGATCCTCGGCCTGTGCAGCCGACCTATTATGCCAGTGCTGAATTTTGTCATGAGCGCCGAGGCAAAATGCGATGAATGGCGGGAGCGTCTGGCCCGGGTAAATATGCACGCGGTGGTGGAGTTCGATACGGTCATTTTTGATGAATACGGCGAAAGACGCCTGTTTGAAAAAATGCAGACGCTACTGGATCGCTTTCACCCGACCTTAGACGCTGTGATTCAGGATCGGCAGCGTCAGCGTGCTCGGCTTAATCACGCCTCAGCCGATCTGTTGAGCGATTTACTGGTGGACGTGGCCGCCTATCGGGTGAGTGTGCCTTTGGATGAGCAACGTACATTACATGCCATGGAGTCCCTTAAACAAGCCGTGCGCGACCGGGAGCAGCAATGCGTCGATGGGCTGCTAGAACTGTATCGGTTTCGTCTGGACGACTTTACCATCGATGCCCTGCCAATTCAGGATGGACGCTGGGGATTGGATCTATTTAATCCAGAGTCGTTGCGGCAGTTTGGGGTGCGGGCAGGCAGCGGCGCTATGGCAGGGGGCATGGCCGGCCTTGCTATCGATGCGGCCACTTTAGGCGCAAGCCTTGGCGCTGGTTTTGCCATAGGAGCGGCTATTGGCGCCCTATGGAGTGGTTCTCGCTCCCACGGTAAACGATTAGCAGACCGTATGCGTGGCTTTACCGAGCTGCGGGTCAGTGATCAAACATTGCAACTGTTGGCTATTCGTCAAGTGGAGCTGGTGAAAACGCTATTGCGTCGTGGCCATGCCAGCCAAGACAAAATTCGTCTTGATCCCAAACGTAAGTCAAAGCAGGTGTGGATAGGCAACAAATTACCTCCTGCATTGGAGAGAGCCAAAACTAATCCAGAATGGTCCCGTTTAAATGGCGCTGAACCATCCGCTATTGGTCTCAATGCTGCTCGGCTTGGCGCTAAAGATGAGTTAGCGCGGATGCTGGAGGTGAATTTCAAAGAGTCAGCTGAAACTATGGCTGGCTTTATTCAAAACAACTGAATTCGATAAGTTAAAGTTGTTTTGACGATCAACTTACACGCAGTTGTCTATCTCAGCAAAAGAATTTTGCGAGAGACTTTTAGACACCGATGGAGCAAACGACCATGACCAAGCCCCATCGCCTGCAAGTGCTCGGCGCGGGTGTCGCCAGCCTGATTTTGACGCTGGGCATTGCCCGGTTTGCCTACACGCCCTTGCTGCCCATCATGCAGCAGCAAGCTGGACTCGGGATTGCCGAAGGTGGTTGGTTAGCCTCTATCAACTATATGGGTTATCTCAGTGGCGCCCTCACCGCTGCCCTGATTAACGATTTACAGTTAAAAGACCGCCTCTATCGCATCGGACTGGTAGTGGCTGTTATCAGCACCGGGGGGATGGGACTCACCAACGATCCCTGGCTGTGGGCGGCATTGCGCTTTTTCGCCGGTTTAAGCAGCGCTGCAGGATTATTGCTTGGTTCCGGGTTGATTTTGAACTGGCTGATTCGCTACGGTCACCGGAGCGAACTGGGGTTACATTTTTCAGGGGTTGGTCTGGGAATTGCTTTTGCCGCCGTCGCTGTGGAGTTGATGAATCACTCCTTGGAGTGGCGAGAGCAGTGGTATGTGCTCACGTTGTTAGGGCTTGTGCTGCTGGTGCCCGCCTGGCGCTGGCTCCCCCCGCCGGACAAGACGCTGTTCACTCATAGCGGTACTAAACTAGAAGACTCCCCACCCGGTAGGACCTATAGGCAACTGTTTATGGCAGCTTATTTTTGTGCGGGTGTAGGTTATGTCATTAGCGCCACGTTCATCGTAGCCATCGTGGAACAACAACCGACACTGACCGGGTGGGGCAGCCGGGTCTTTCTGGTGATGGGGCTGACGGCGGCCCCCGCGTGTATCGTGTGGGACTTAATCGCAAGACGTTTAGGCAATCATAATGCGTTGATTATGGCGTTCTGTTTGCAGACGTTAGGTGTTTTGTTACCTGCCATTAATGCCAGCCTCATCATCACCATCATCAGTGCCATGCTCTATGGCGGCACCTTTATTGGTATCGTCAGTCTCGTGCTGACCATGAGTGGTCGTTATTATCCAACCCGTCCAGCCAAGATGATGGGAAAGATGACGGTCGCTTACGGTATCGGGCAGATTGCAGCCCCCGCCATTACTGGGCAAATGGCGCAGAGCAGCGGCAGTTACCAAGAGGGTCTGCTGATGGCGGCAGCGGTGATGGCGTTAGGCGCTTTATTGATGGTGTTGCTCAAGTGGCATAGCCGTAAGGCGGTGTAAAAAAACCCCTCTGCAGACACAAGTTCTGTCGGATGAGTTTTCTTTCACCAAATTTAAAAAACAGCTTGATCGATGCACAAACTTGTTACGCTCGAATTTATAAATCAAACGGAGGACTGTCACATGTTGAAATTGTACGGTTTTGCGGTAAGCAATTATTTCAATATGGTCAAAATTGCCCTGTTAGAAAAACACATCGAATTTGAAGAAGTGAAGGTTTACCCGAATCAGCAACAGGATTACTTGAGCAAAAACCCAATGGGCAAAGTGCCGTGCATAGAAACAGAACATGGTTTCCTGAGTGAAACCAGCGTGATTCTCGACTATCTCGAAGAACAGTATCCAGACGTTCCGCTATATCCGGCAGATCCTTACGAACGCGCGAAAGCGCGTGAACTCGTCAAGATTATCGAATTGTATCTGGAATTGCCGGCACGGCGCTTGTACCCCGGCGCCTTTTTCGGCGGCAGTAATTCTGCTGAAACCATCGAAGAGGTGAGACCCCTATTGGAACGTGGCGCCGCTGCGGTAAAAGCGTTGGCGAAATTCGCGCCGTTTATTGTCGGCGATTCCCTCAGTTATGCCGATATTGTTGCCTCACAAACGTTACCCAACGCTAACGGCGTGGCGCAATCGGTTTATGGATGGAAGCTTATTGAGGATATTCCGGGCGCGCGAGAATTATTGCAGCAACTCGAAGAGCGACCAGCGTTTCATGCTGTTAACAAAGCCATGCGTGCCGGCTTGCCTGAGTTTATGGCGATGCACGCTGCGGCCGTGCAGCGATGACAATAACGGTTTTTGTATCGATTTTAGCGACCGCATCCAGAGCCTGTTCGAAAGATAGCAGTAGCCCGGATTTCACTTCGTTACATCCGGGCTACTGATTAGCTGTCAATATCTAACATCACGTATTCTGAATCACGATATTGGGGAACAATTGGCTGTAACTCTTTGCTTGCAGCGCAAGTTTGGCACTGGCTCGGCGGGCAATATCCCGATAGATGTGCGCAATCCGGCTATCCGGTTCTGCAATGACTGTGGGGGTGCCGCCGTCAGCTTCCTGGCGAATCCGAATATCTAAGGGTAATGCCCCCAGAAACGGCACGTTGTGCTGGGTTGCCATACGTTGGCCACCCCCTTCACCAAAGATATGCTCCTCGTGGCCGCATTGGCTGCAAATATGGGTGCTCATGTTTTCCACGATACCCAATACAGGCACATCCACTTTTTCAAACATTTTAAGACCCTTGCGGGCATCTAATAGGGCAATGTCTTGGGGTGTGGTGACGATAACAGCGCCGCTCACAGGAATTTTTTGACACAGAGTAAGCTGAGTATCGCCGGTGCCCGGCGGCAGGTCGATCACCAAATAGTCCAGTTCACGCCAACGGGTATCCCGCAGCAACTGCTCTAAGGCCTGGGTTACCATGGGTCCGCGCCAAATCATCGGCGTGTCCTCTTCAATCAAATAACCAATGGACATAGACTGGATGCCATGGCTCATCACCGGTTCCATGGATTTGCCATCGGTGGTTTCAGGTTTCTGGTCAGCCCCTAGCATACGGGGTTGACTGGGGCCATAAATATCGGCATCCAATATACCTGCTGTGGCGCCTTCAACCTGTAACGCCAAGGCAAGATTAACGGCAGTGGTGGATTTGCCGACACCGCCTTTACCCGAGGCGACGGCAATAATGTTTTTGACATTGGGAAATGGTTTTAAACCCTTCTGTACCTCATGGGGGGTGATTTTTGTGTCTATCACCTTCACAGTAGCAGTACTAATGTTCGCTATGCTTGTTATGCGGCTTTGCAGTTCAGCGGCTAACGTGTCCTGATAACCTTTAGCAGGGAAACCCAGTTGTATATCCATTTCTACTCGGTCACCGGTAATACGAATATCCTTAACCGCTTTGGCAGTGATCAAATCCTGTTCTAAATAGGGATCTACATATCCCCGAATAGCCGTTTCTACCTCGTTTCGGGAAATGGCGGTCATAGCGATGAAATCCTCCTCAGGAATAGCGTTTGGGTGGTGGTTCGGGGATGGCCATGTAATTATTGTACGCAAAATGGAATTAACCACTACCCCAAATAAAATATGGCTTTCCTAATACCAGTGAGCTTAAGCGATGTATTAGACGATTTTAGTACAACATCGTTGCAAGACGGCGTCTCAATGACGGCTATCAAGATATGGACTTATAGATTTTAGGGTTATTGGAGAGCTTTACCAGGTTCGCCCATGACAAACGCTGATCAGTTCATAGGCTTTGCCTACCCCGGAAAAATCGATGGTTCCGGAAGCCTCGTGTTGGTTATCGTAACGGTTTTCGGTGGCTTGTGTGGTTACTGTAAAGTCGATCTCGGATCCTTCCCAAGATAGTACCGTGGCTCGATTGTTGGTGTCATAGATAATAGTTTCATTTTGGCGAGCGATACTCGGAAGCCGGAAAGGGTATTTGCCATAAAAACCAAAATACGGTATCTCGCTCTGATTGACTAAATACATATAAAAACCAGCGCCGCCCCTTAGCATTCTGTGTGCTTGAGAACCTCCACTAGGCAACCGTGCCTCCCAAAACGATCCACGAGACAACTGCGGCCAGGGCGTTTGGGGAGCAGGCTTTATGGCCATACAGGTGGTCCGATTTCCATCGGTTAAGGTATACACCCGCCAACCATTGAACTCGGCTAGTCGTTGTTCGGAACGACCCACCACGGATTTTTGCGCTTGGCCGTATTGTCTAGGCAATTGAGACTCTGTCGCAAGCCCACCGCAACCGCTAACAACAGCGAAGACTGCTATCAAGATCACGAAAAAAAGTTTATTTTGATGAACAGTGGGTTGAATTGCCACGATTTTAAGGTTTAATAAAAATTGTCTAACAACCTGAATGTAGCTTGTCATAAATTAATCCAATAATAATCGGATCTAAACCTACAGGTTTTCCCATAGTCTGGTAGAGCCTTTTGGTTGCAATTATTCTTATCATGCCGCTAGACAACCAGGTAGGCTATCGGTGAGAATGCGCTGCCGTTTACAATTGCGAGGCCAATGCTTTCAGTGTACAGCCATGGCTAAATTATTAATACTCAATGGTCCCAATCTTAATCTGCTGGGCGTCCGGGAACCCGCTGTCTACGGTTCTACAAATTTATCCGAGATAGAGCGCGATTGTCAGGTTTTGGCTGAGCAGTTGGGGCATGAGTTGCTGTTTTTGCAAAGCAATGCTGAACATGAACTGGTGGCGCATATTCATAAGGCGTATCAAATTAAGGTGGCTTTTATCCTGTTTAATCCTGCCGCTTTTACCCATACTAGCATCGCTTTGCGAGATGCTCTGCTGGCGGTTAATATCCCGTTTATCGAAGTGCATTTAAGCAATGTGTTTGCCCGGGAGGTTTTTCGCCATCACTCCTATCTGTCCGACGTTGCCATGGGTATCATCAGTGGTTTGGGTGCTTATGGCTACCAATTAGCCATCCAGGCGGCACACCGTTACCTTTCTGATCGCACTTAGCTTGAAGGCTATCATGGATATCCGTAAGATAAAAAAACTTATTGATTTGATTGAAGAATCAGGAATTTCAGAAATAGAAATAAAAGAAGGGGAGGAATCGGTGCGGATTAGTCGGCACTCGGCTCAAGCAACTACCCTGATGATGCCATCTGCAGCGGCTGGCTATCCTTCGCTGATTCCGTTAAATTCTCCATCCCCCCAGGAAATGCCAGTAGCCACCGAACCCGAGTCTCCCCAGGGTTTTGTATTAAAGGCCCCTATGGTGGGCACTTTTTACCGAGCCAGTTCGCCAGGCGCAAAGCCGCTTATAGAGGTCGGCCAGCATATCCAGATAGGTGATGCCGTCTGTATTATTGAGGCCATGAAAATGTTTAATCAAATAGAAGCCGATCACGCGGGTGTGGTTACCCAGGTTTTGGCGCAAGACGGCCAGCCTGTGGAATACGATCAGCCCCTACTCATGATCGAATAACGAAAACGATTATCCCAATGTTAGAAAAGGTTGTTATTGCTAACCGGGGGGAGATTGCGCTGCGTATTTTGCGTGCCTGCCGGGAACTGGGTATTCAAACGGTGGCGGTTCATTCCACCGTGGATAGAGACTTAAAGCATGTCCGCTTAGCCGACGAGACGGTGTGCATTGGTCCCGCACCGGCTGCCGAGAGCTATCTCAATATGCCGGCCATCATTAGCGCTGCTGAGGTAACCGATGCGGTCGCCATTCATCCGGGTTATGGATTTTTGTCAGAAAACGCCGATTTTGCCGAGCGGGTGGAAAAAAGCGGTTTTATCTTTATAGGTCCGCGTTCAGAAACCATTCGCTTGATGGGAGACAAAATTTCGGCTATTCGGTCTATGCAGGCGGCCGGGGTGCCTTGTGTGCCGGGTTCCGAGGGGCCGCTAGGGCAAGACGATGAAATTAATATAAGCCTGGCGCATTCCATTGGTTACCCCATCATTATTAAAGCGGCTGGGGGAGGGGGTGGTCGCGGGATGCGGGTTGTGCATAGCGAAGCCACCCTGTTGAATGCCATCGCCTTGACCCGTAGCGAGGCGGGCAGCGCGTTTGGTAACGATGTGGTCTATATGGAAAAATATTTAGACCATCCCCGCCATGTGGAAATTCAAGTGCTTGCCGATAACCATGGTAATGCGATCTCTTTAGGAGAGCGGGACTGTTCCATGCAGCGGCGTCATCAAAAGGTAATCGAAGAAGCGCCAGCACCCGGTATCAGTGAGCAGCAACGCAGCGAGATTGGCGAAGTGTGCGCGGCTGCTTGCCGCCGTATCAATTATCGGGGTCCAGGAACCTTTGAGTTTCTCTATCAGGATGGCGCTTTTTATTTTATTGAAATGAATACTCGGGTCCAAGTAGAGCACCCGATTACTGAGATGATTACCGGTGTGGATATTGTCAAGGAACAGCTACAGATCGCCGCCGGAGAGACCCTTAGCTATACCCAAGATATTATCCAGATTAAAGGTCATGCCATCGAATGTCGTTTAAACGCCGAGGATCCAAACTCCTTTATGCCATCTCCCGGCGCCATTACCCAATATCATTCCCCCGGCGGACCCGGCATCCGGGTGGATTCGCATATTTATAATGGTTATTCCGTACCCCCCTATTACGATTCTTTGATTGGCAAGCTGATCGCCTATGGAGACAATCGTGACAATGCCCTGGCGCGAATGCGCAATGCTTTGGCTGAATTGGTGATTGAAGGGATAAAAACCAATGCACCTTTGCACCGCCGTATTCTCAACGATCCTAACTTTATTGCTGGCGGCGCAGATATTCATTATTTGGAAAGACAGTTGGGTCTTTGAAGACTATCTTTAAGTTTTAAATGAGCAAACGGCGTTTATGAGCGGTGTGGCCAACGATAACTGGTGGCAATTAACCATAACGGTTACTCAGCAGCGCTCAGAACAGATGGAAGATGCCTTACGCCAGGCCGGCGCGGCTGTTGTCACAATCCAAGATGCCGGTGACCAACCGATTTTGGAACCTTTACCGGGAGAAACACCGATCTGGTCATCGAGCGCGGTGACTGGATTATTTTCGTCGCAAGCTAGCTTAGCTCAGGTGAAAGAAAAACTTAGCCAGACGCTTAACAGCGATGATTTATCGAGTTACCAGATCACACAGCTAGAAAATCGGGACTGGGAACGCGCTTGGCTAGACGATTTTCATCCCATGCGTTTTGGACGCCGGTTATGGGTTTGTCCTACTCACCAAACGCCTCCGGATTCCAGAGCTGTTAATCTAATGCTCGATCCTGGCTTGGCTTTTGGTACTGGAACCCATCCCACCACGGCCCTTTGTCTCACCTGGCTAGACAGCGCTGATTTGCAAGATAAAACGATTATTGACTATGGTTGTGGTTCGGGCATTTTGGCTATCGCGGCGGCAAAGCTGGGTGCTCGTCAGGTGTGGGCGGTGGATATCGATCCGCAAGCCCTCCTCGCGACTGAACGAAATGCGGCGGGCAATGCAACACTGACAAGCATTTATCCGCTGATGCCGCAGCAATTGCCAACCGTAAAGGTCGATATTTTACTGGCGAATATTCTTGCTGAACCGTTGCTTGCCCTTGCAGCACATTTTGCTGCCCTAGTGCAAGAAGAAGGGCGCCTTGTATTATCAGGGTTACTGGCTTCCCAAGTCGCCCAAATAGAAGCCGCTTATACCGCCTGGTTTGACTTCGAACCCCCTATCCACCGACAGGAATGGGTATTATGCCAGGCCGTTCGTAAGTCTTAAATTAGAAGGTTTTTTAAAAATTCACGACAACTTAGGCAAAATACAAAGTTAGCTTCTCAGCTATCTATGTGACTGAAATAGGAATAGTTTCTTTAAAGGATTAACATCCCAAGAATAGGCAAACACTGAAAGTCAAGTAGAAAACTATCTCATACAAGTGTTAAGGTTTTATTGCTAAGGTAATCTGCAGCGAAATTAACGTCCTTTAGCGAAGGCAATTTTTTGTGGAAAACAATCTTTATTCAGTCCATAAACCGCTTATTTTAGCGCCCATGGCCGGTGTCACTGACCGTCCCTTCCGGCAACTTTGCAAAGCCCTAGGGGCAAATGTGGCGGTGTCCGAAATGGTTAGCGCCAATCGCCAGCTTTGGCAAAGCGAGAAAACGCTGCGGCGGGTGGATTATAGCGGTGAAGTAGGACTGCGGATTGTACAAATTGCCGGTTCTGATCCGTTTACCTTAGCGGAAACAGCTCGTTTGTACGTAGATCGCGGCGCCCAAATCATTGACATCAACATGGGTTGCCCGGCCAAAAAGGTCTGCCACAAAATGGCCGGTTCTGCGTTGTTGCAAGATGAAGCGTTGGTAGAGCGTATCTTGCGGATCGTTTGCAAGGCGGTGGATGTACCGGTCACTTTGAAAATGCGCACCGGTTGGGATTTAGCCCACCGCAATGCCGTGGCCATAGCCCATATTGCTGAACAATCTGGGATTGCAGCGTTGACTATTCATGGCCGCACGCGTGCCTGTGGTTACCGGGGTATGGCTGAATATGACACCATCCGTGCTGTCAAGAAAGCGGTTACTATTCCGGTGATTGCCAACGGTGATATCGACAGTCCAGAAAAAGCCGCCTATGTCTTAAATTATACTCAAGGGGACGGTTTGATGATTGGTCGCGCCGCCCAAGGGCGACCTTGGTTATTTCGTGAAATCCCGCACTATTTGGCGACTGGAGAACGATTGTCAGCACCCTCCTTGGCTGAAGTCCGGAATATTATTGTAGGCCATTTGACCCAGGTGTACGCTTTTTATGGCGAGCATTTGGGTGTCCGGATGGCGCGTAAACATTTATCCTGGTACAGCCAAGGGCAGCCAAGCGGGACGGCTTTTCGTGCGGCGGTAAATGGCATAAAAAACACCCAAGAACAATTAGCTTTTACCCAGCTTTTTTTTGAACGATTAGCAAACAATGAGGAACCCTTGGCAGCATGACGGTGACTAATCACGAACTTACCACCCAGACCTTTTCGGTAGTTCCGCTACGTACCCAGGTGCGTTCTGCCCTACAGCATTACTTTATTCATTTAGAAGGGGATATGCCCAGTAATCTTTATAAACTGGTGCTACAAGAAGT
>CAZGON010000054.1:0-20917 GCA_964527085.1 uncultured Candidatus Competibacteraceae bacterium | reverse complement strand
ATACTCGTGAGAATCCACCAAACGATCAAACCACTAATTGATGACACGCCCTAGAGCGTTTTCGCTTTGACTGTACACAAGGCAGGCGAGGCGAGGCGCGCAGAGTGTACATGCAGTACATGAGCACGCCGAGACCAAAGGCTAACGCTGTGTACAGTTGAATGGGAAATGCTCTAAGGCAGCTCTCAACAGACTATCCTCAGTAGACGATAATCATGCAAACCTATCATCCATCTCCTGGTCTTTTAAAAGATCGAGTTATTTTAGTCACCGGTGCTGGGGACGGTATCGGTCGTAGCGCAGCACAAAGTTTTGCGGCTTTTGGAGCTACGGTAATACTGCTTGGCCGTACCTTAAAAAAATTAGAAAAAGTATATGATGAAATCGAACAGGCCGGTCACGCGCAACCCGCCATTTATCCTATGAACTTGGAGGGCGCTTCTCCTAAAGATTATAGGGATCTCGCCCATACTTTAGAAAAAGAATTTGGTTGTTTACACGGTCTACTCCATAATGCCGCTATCTTAGGCAGCCTAACACCCATCATTCACTACAATATTGAGCGTTGGTATCAGGTGCTACAGGTTAATCTTAATGCGCCATTCCTACTTACCCGGGCCGTGCTGGGTCTTATGCAGCGCTCGCAGGATGCATCCATTACTTTTACCCTCGATTCGGTTAGCGACAGGGGGCAAGCCTATTGGGGCGCCTATGGTGTATCGAAAGGCGCAACTCAAACGCTAATGAAAATCTTGGCTAACGAATTAGAATCAAAAAGGACTGTGCGAGTCAATGGCATCGACCCTGGTAAAGTCCGTAGTAACTTTCGGTTACAAGCTTACCCCGCTGGCGACCCTAGCACATGGGCTTCGCCAGCGGACATTATGAATACTTATCTATACTTGATGGGACCCGACAGCAAAGGGATTACCGGGGAGATTTTCAGGGTATAGGAATTTCTTCTCTATTTTCTGTCCTTGATGGGGTCTCCTAACAAGCCTTAAGGGACAACCCTTCAAAGCACAGGGTTAAGTTCATTGCTAGCCAATTGCGGCTCTGGAATGAAGATATAACCGGCGCCACGGACCGTCTTAATGGTTTGAGGTCTGGCTGGATCAGCCTCGATTTTGCGGCGAATGCGGGCGATGCGAATATCAATACTGCGATCAAAAGGATCCCAATCGCGATTATGGGCCATATCTAGCAACTGGTCGCGGGATAAAACACGGTTTGGATGGGTCGCAAACGCTTTAAGTAAATCAAATTCCATATTGGTAATGGGTACTTCTTGGCCCTCTTCATCAAACAGCCGGTGAGACTCCATATCAAGAACACAATGCCCGAAGCGGATACCTGCTGGATTTTCCAAAACAACGGTTGAATGCTCTTGATCTGACGCCGTTAAAGCGGAAGTTGGCGTAACATCTACCCGACGTAGCACGCTCTTAACCCGAGCTAAAAGCTCCCGAGGATCAAAGGGTTTCGTGATATAATCATCAGCGCCGATTTCTAACCCGATGATTCGATCCACCACCTCTGCTGCAGCGGTTAGCATAATGATGCCAATTTGATAATGCTCACGGAGGTAACGCGCTAAACTCAAACCATCTTCACCGGGCATTTTGATATCTAATAATGCTAGATCGATGGTGTGTTTTGTTAAAACATCCCGCATGACCACACCGTTTTCAGCTGTAATGACTGAGAAACCTTGTGCGCTAAGATATTCTTCTATCATCTCGCGCAGTTCTGCCTCGTCATCAACCACCAATATTTTAATGTTATCTGTCATAGGCAGCCCCTTTTCTTACCCGATTACATCCGAATGATCCATTTAGTTCAAATATATCCTCCCTTTCGAACCCATTGAGATGATTGCTCAACAACAAATTGCGGGAAATTTCTCTCTAATGTCAAGCATAGCAATTTTTTAGAGAAGAAGCTGTGATCAATTCACATCTGACAAAGGTTTAATACTTGACGCACGAGACGTCGGATTTCATCGGGCACAAACGGCTTTTCGATAACCGGTCTTTGTGCCTGGGCCAAAAAATGTTTCACACCTTCACTAAGGGTATCTCCGGTGATAAAAATCAAACGATTTAAACACTCTGGATAACGAATCTGGAGTTCCTGATAAAGCCCAGGGCCATCGAGATCTGGCATACGTAGATCACTTATGATGACATCGAACGACTGTTTTGAAAGCTGACGAAGGGCCGCCCGACCGTTGCCAACCGTTTCTGTATAGTGACCATCCATACGCAAAATTTCGCTGAGTAATTGGCTGATTTCAACCACATCATCGATGATCAACACACGCCGACTAAAAGCCGCTTTAACTATTGGGGCTTGGGTATTCTGCATGGCTTTAGGAACGCTAAAGAGAGGCAAGGTCACTTTAAAAACGCTACCATTGCCCCTATCTGGCGATGCGACGCTCAAACGTCCACCATGGGCTTCAATAATACCGTAACTGACTGATAGACCAACGCCCGTTCCCTCCCCTATTGCCTTTGTGGTAAAAAACGGTTCAAAGATGCGTGAGCGGATGTCCAGAGAAATACCAGGGCCATTATCTGCAACCTGAATACAGACGGTTTTTTCTGCACTACTGCTTTGTGCCGATACAGTCAGTCGCCGCGGTTTAGGTGAAGTGGCCATCGCCTGCTGGGCGTTAAGAAACAGATTGGTGAATACCTGGATGAGTTGATCCGCATCGGCCCAGACTTCTGGCAGTTCTGTCTCTACACTGACGTTAACCTCTACCTGGCTCTCATGCAGCCGGTAAGCCACCATATCCAGCGAAGTTTTAATGACCTGGTAAAGCTGTACTGGGGTCTGAACGGACTCCTGTTGGCGCGCCATGGCAAGAAACATTTTGACAATTCGCGAACAGCGTTCGGCAGCTACTCGGATTTTCTTAATACTGCTAGTGGTTTTCGGATCCTGGAGCTGTTCCTCCAGCATAATGGAACGCCCAACAACCACCGAGAGAGGATTATTGAGTTCATGGGCCACCCCGGCCAGCAAGGAACCTAGCGCACTTAGTTTCTCACTTTGGTGGAGGGCCTCACGATGATGGGCAAGCTCAGCCTCGGCCCGTTTGCGTTCGCTAATATCTAGACTAACACTCACAATATGGGTCACTCGACGATCCGAACCAACCAGGGGAACCTTGGTGGACCATAGAGTCGTCGGTTCTGGTTTACCTGTTTTATAAACAATCTCTGTAAAGGGTAGCGATTTGCCGGTTTCCAGCAGTTTCTTATCCCGTCTCTGGGATCGTTCAAGCAATTCTTCTACATTCTCGAAGCGTGCTAGTTTACGGTCTGTGCCCGTTTCTTTTATAAATACTTGAGCGTTGGTTTTACCAAGCACATCCTCTCGTCTAAGTCGCCACCACGTCAGAAAACGTTGGTTAACAAACTGATAACGCAGATTTCGATCCTTGACATGGAGCAATGCTGGCGCGGCGTCCATAACGGCCTCTAGCAGCAGGCGGATTTCTTCAGCTTTACGCCTTGCTTCGACTTCTTCAGTGATGTCCGTGTAGGTACTTACAAAACCGCCGTTTGGCATGGGTTGCTGGCGGATATCCAGGCGTCGACCATCGGCCAGACGATATCGAACTGTATGGGTTTTACCTTGCCGAAAACTTGCTAAAAAATCCTCTACCACGATATGCTTATCTTGCGAATTTTTCCCATGAGCAAGCTGATGGGCGAACAATTCCTTGATAGACACACCCGGACGTGTTATTTCCCGCAGACCATCTATCATGTGGGTAAAACGATTGTTCCATGCCACTAAGCGTAATTTTTCGTCCACCAGCGTAATACCATCCGTCATATTATCGAGAATGGCCCGAAACACCGATGCCTGCCCCGCTAACTCCATCTCGTGGGTGCGTAACGTCTCATTATTTAGTTCTAGATGAGCAACCCTTTTAACTAAAGCAGCACGCATCTTTTCAAAACTTTCACCCAAGACCCCTATTTCATCATGGCGATGCCACAGTAGCGATTGCACTAAATTACCGGTAGCCAAAACCTCCGTTGACTTTACTAAATCCTTTAGAGGCGTCAGTATCTTGTAGCGTATTAATATAAATAGAATGAGTATCCCAATGGTTAACTCTAATAAGCCGGTTACCATGCTGTAGATCAATTGCGTGGTGAGTTGCGAAGTCAGCCATCGCGTATCCATAGCCACTCGAATCCGACCAATCTGCTTATCTTTATAAAAAACAGCTTGGGTTTCGAACAAACTATAATGGGGATCATAGCGGGACGATTTCACTTCTAAAGGCTGCATCATCAAAGGCGACGACACGGTAATACGGGTGATTTGCTCATCGGACATTAATGCTTTTAACAAAGGAATTGCGGTTTCAGGTTGATTCTCCCATAAAGGGATTTGCACACTTAACGCCAGCACTGCTAACACCTGAGCACGATCGGCGTTAATCTGTTGCAGTAAAATGGTGTGTTGCTCTTTTAACTGAATCCAGGTAGCAATACCTATCGGTGCCGTCAACCCCACAATCAGCCCAATGGCCAAAGTTTTGAAAAGGGATAGATCATTGAGGAATGACCGTAAAGTTGCCATTGCTATAGCATTACAAATAAGAAAAAACCATCATAAAAATCGCCTACCAATAAATTTCTTTAAAGATTAAGGGTGATTTTACTATGCAAGTCCAGCAAAAGAAGCTGTTGAGAACAATTGAAACATGACTGATACAAATGAAACGAGACAAAAGCATCTCCAAAAAAAATCAGACAGCATTTTTTAAAAAATGCACAAACGAAAACCTCCTATTTTCTTAAAGCTGGTTTTTATAATGGTTTAAAAATGAGAAACAATTGAAACTAAAGCGCTCGTAAAGAGAAATTCACCAGAAACAAATGTAGCGTAGTTTTTGCCCATATCCAGCGTTATTGATTAAGTTTATTTTCTTAAATCATCAACAGCTGTTACAGCAAAAACCATTATGGAGCAGCTTATGAAACCTATAACACCTAATCGGCTTTGCAAAGAAAATTTAGCTTTTAAAGGTACTGGTGGGGTAAGCGAAAAGAATCGATCAAGGGGTTTTCTGCCCGCGTTTTACGACTCCGAAAGCGATGTTATACAAATTGCCCGGTTTCGGGATGGATCCCCCGCGCCTATGCATCTCCTCGACGGTCTTCCCAACGAGTGGGTAAGGGAACGGTTGCCTTCAGGACGGGTAACCCTCATTAAGCACTCTATTATTGCCGGGTTTTTGAATGAAGGGCGGTTTTATACCCGGGAACAAGCGGCCTGTGCACTAGTTGTTTGAGTGGTCTGGTCCCCGGTGACGGTTTAATCTCAAAATACATATTAAATAGGAAGGTTTTTATACGGCTGATAGCTTAAAATCAAACAGGCAGGGTTTTCTGTCAAAGATAGGGTTTTCCTTCCCATGAGACGTTTAAAGATAGAACATACGACAACCTATCTGTACAGCGATACCGTCACCTTGCAGTTGCACAAGTTGCTCTTGCGGCCCCGAGAGGGCCACGATATGCGTATTGAATCTTCCCAACTCAACATTACACCGACTTACTCGCTTAAATGGCAGCGGGATGTTTACGGCAATTCCGTTGGCATAGTCACGTTTACAAAGACCAGCTCGAGACTGTCGATCATGAGCAGCATTCTGCTGCAACATTATGAAGATAGGCCGCTAGACTTCCTAGTTACCGATTACGCTGTGCAGTATCCCTTTCTCTATGCCCCTGAAGAGCGGGTGGATTTGGGACCATATTTGATTTCCATGTATCCCGATGATGCAGATATATTGTGGGCTTGGTTGACCCGATTCTGGCAACCAGACAATCGGGTGGAAACCTATGTATTGTTAGATACGATCAATAAAGCGATAGCGCAAAACTTTAGCTACCAGATGCGAGAAGAGACTGGTGTGCAAACACCGGCACAAACCCTGGCAAAGCGAAGTGGATCCTGCCGAGATTACGCCACCTTGTTTATCGAAGCCTGTCGCTATCTCGGTCTGGCAGCCCGTTTTGTCAGCGGCTATCTTTATGATCCTAGGATCGCTCCAGGCAATAACTCAACCCATGCCTGGTCAGAAGTCTACCTGCCGGGTGCAGGCTGGAAGGGTTTCGATTCCACGGGTGGCCAAGTGGTCGGCGATAATCACATCGCTGTCGCTGTGCATCGTCATTCTGAAGCAATACCTCCAGTTTCCGGCGCCTTTATGGCTACGACGCCACAATCACCAGTTATGCAGGTGCAGGTCAATGTTTCTGCCCTTTAAGGTAACTGCTTACTCGTCCCTGCCGGCAGGGATTGCCGGAATCTAGTTGCCATGGATGGTAGCAGGCGGTTGTCAGCAGCGCTTGCCATCCATGGCGCTAGATTCTCGCCAATCCATGGCGAGAATGACGGGAGGGTGAGTAGTTACTCTTTAAGTAAAGAAGGACATTTTTTCAATCAACACTATTTTGCTTTCACTAAAAAATTAGGATTTTTAAGTCCGCTTAAGTTTATGTCTTACCTTCGTCGAAAAGTTTTTACAGACAGTGTGAGTGTCGCGCTGTTAGGGCTGGTTACGGTTGCAGAGCTTGTTTTCGCCCAACCTCAAGCTGCTCTAGTCGGGGTAGATGCGGTACGCCGTGAACCCTTGGCCCAGACCATACCCGTCATCGGACGTCTAGTGGCCCGGCAAAGCGGTGTCGTCGCGGGACGTACCAGTGGTTATATGGATAAACTTTATGTAGACGTGGGTGATCAGGTGGAACGCGGTCAAGTTTTGGCACAGCTCGACCAAGCTCATCTACGCGCTAGGATAGCTTTGCGAGAAGCGGATCTCAAGGAGTTTCAAGCGCAACGGGCCACCGAGCTGGCCACGGAAAAACTCGCCCAGCAACAACTGGAACGGCTGAAAAAACTTCGCAATACAGCGGCTTTTAATCAATCCCTGTACGACACACAAGTACGGGAATTAGCGGTTGCCCGTAGCAGCCGGGAGGAGATGGAGGCGCGCATCGCCCGCGGTCAGGTGAGTCTAGCGCTGGCTGAAACTCAACTGGAGTACGGCACTATTCGAGCGCCCTTTTCTGGTATCGTTACCTTACGCAATACCAATGAAGGGGCATGGCTGGAACAGGGGGATTCTGTGGTGACATTGGTCAACGACCGCAGCCTAGAAATCGAGGCCGATGTACCCCAGGCGCGTCTTACAGGTCTACTTCCCGGTACTCAAGTTCCCCTGCTACTGGACGACGGCACACAACATCAAGCCCGTGTGCGGGCGCGTATTCCCGACGAGAACCTGGCGTCCCGCACGCGACCGGTCCGTTTTAGCGCCGACTTTGGCACAGTTAACGTACCTTTGGCGGTTAATCAACCGGTGACGTTAAAGGTGCCCCTCGGGCCTGCGTCCCAAGTGGTATCGGTGCATAAGGACGCGGTGTTGCGACACCAAGGACGCGCCTCGGTTTATGTAATTGAGAATGGCAAGGCCCAGTCCCGGGAGGTAACCCTTGGACCGGCGGTAGGCAGTCGTTTTCAGGTACAAGAGGGTTTAGAGCCTGGAGACATCGTGGTCATCCGCGGCAATGAGCGTCTCCGTCCTGGGCAACCGGTGAGTTATCCAGGGCAACCTGATGATAATCCAAATCGTGAACAAAAAAGCTAATTTATGAACGTGATTCGCGTCGCCATCGAACGACCCATCGCCGTAGTGGCTGCTGTCCTGATGGTGGTCATGTTTGGTGTACTGGCGCTAGAAACCATCCCTGTACAGCTAGCCCCGGATGTGCGTAAACCCATCATCACCGTAAACACAAACTGGTTTGGCGCAGCGCCGGCTGAAATTGAACGGGAAATCGTCAACCGTCAAGAAGAGGTGTTGAAAGGGTTAGAAGGATTGGAGGAGATGATCAGCACCTCACAAAACGGCGAAGGCGAGATCACCCTGGAATTTGCCGTAAACCAAAATATGGACCGAGCGCTGTTACTGGTCGCCAATCGCTTAGACCGGGTTGGCGATTATCCCGAAGAAGCGGACGAACCCATCTTGCGCACAGCCGGTTCCGAAGACAACCCCATCGCCTGGTTTATCCTGCAACGCCTACCCGGCAATGATCGACTTATTTACACCTTTGGCGATTTTGCCGAGGATGTTATTCGGGAACGTCTAGAGCGGGTGCCTGGAGTGAGTCGCGTCAACGTTTTTGGTGGTAGCGAGCGGGAACTGCAGATTATCATAGATCCTAGACGTATGGCCCAGTCCCGTTTAACCGTCGGGCAAATGCTGGATACCCTACGCACCGCCAATGTGTCTCTATCAGCGGGCGATGTGGATGAAGGAAAACGTCGCTATGTGGTCCGTACCGAAGGCCAGCTAAAAACACCCGACGAGATCCGGGCTGTGGTGCTGCTTAGACAAGCCGACCCGGCATCGGGACGGGTAGCACGGGTTACCGTAGGTGATCTGGCGCAAGTCCGTTTCGGCTATAAGGAACCAAACGCCCGTATTCGTCAGTTGGGCGTACCCTCCATTGCCGTCAACGCAGTGCGGGAAACCGGCGCTAACGTCATAGAAACCATGCAAGGTTTGCAGGTTGCCGTGGCCGAACTCAATGCCAGAGAACTACCGAGCAATGGCCTAGAACTCACCCAAGTCTATGACGAAACGGTCTATATCGATTCGGCCATCGCCCTGGTGCAGCAAAACATTTATGTGGGGGGCGCCTTAGCGGCGCTGATTCTTTTATTGTTTCTGCGTTCTTTGAGCGCCACCCTGATCGTCTCCATCGCTATTCCTGTCTCTGTGGTGGGGGCTTTTGTGGCTATGGCCGCCATGGGACGCTCCATTAATGTCATCTCCTTGGCAGGTATCGCCTTTGCCGTGGGCATGGTGGTGGATGCCGCCATCGTTGTATTGGAAAACATTTACCGTCTCCGCCAACAAGGTCTCTCAGCCACCGCAGCGGCCTATCAGGGCACTCAGCAGGTATGGAGCGCTGTATTAGTGTCAGCTTTGACTACGGTGATGGTTTTTATTCCCCTGCTGGTGCTTGACTTAGAGGTGGGGCAGTTGTTTCGGGACATCGCGGTGGCCATCTCGGTATCGGTGGTGTTATCCCTGGTGGTGTCCATCACCGTTATTCCCGCGTTGTCCAATCGCTTATTCGCTGGTGGGGTGGCTAATCGGCACAGCCAACGAAAACTCCCCGTCATCGATAGTTTGGCCCAGGGTTTTTCCAGAACCATCGTAGCCTTTACCCGCTATATCGTTAGCCGCCGAACGCTGGCATTGGGCTTGGTCATAGGCATATGCGCCTTTGCAGTGGTCATTACCTGGACCCTGTTACCAAAACTCGAATATTTACCTGAGGGCAACCGTAATTTGGTGTTCGGCATCATCCTGCCACCGCCCGGTTATAACCTGGATACTACCACAGCCATCGCCGAAGAATTGGAAGCCAGTGTGCGCCCCCTATGGAGCAGCGTCAGTGGTTCTAAAGCCGCACCTGGCGACCCACCTAAGATTAAACACTTCTTTTTTGTCGCCACTCAATCCCGCACCTTCCTAGGCGCTGCTGCCGAGGAACCGACCCGCGCTGGCGCGCTGATTCCCGTCCTGCAAGAACCCGTGTTCCGGGAACCGGGCACCTTTGGTTTTATCACCCAACCTTCCATCTTTGGTCGCGGTATCGGCGGTGGACGTTCTATTAATCTGGATATCTCCGGTCCCGATCTGGAGGCAATTCTAGAGGTCGCGTTACGCGCCGCCGATAAAGTGGAAACTATTTTGCCCCGCCAAGCGGGTAATCAATTGCGGCCACTACCCGGTCTAGAACTGGGCGCACCCGAGATTCGCGTGTTCCCAAACCGTATACGACTCGCCGATGCCGATGTGACTGCTCAAGAATTAGGACTTACCGTGGATACCTTTAACGACGGGCTGAGGGTCGCCGAGATCACGGTGGCAGGTAAACGCATGGATTTGACCCTGCGAGGCCCTGAAACCCACATTCTGGAGACTCAGGGTATTCAAAATTTGCCGGTGGTTACCCCAGAAGGCACCATCGTGCCCGCTAATTCCTTGGCTGACGTGATAGTTACCTCTGGCCCCACCGAGATTCGCCACCGCGAGCGGTTACGCACCGTCACTTTAGAGATTCGTCCCGCGCCGGGTATTGCCCTGGAAAGTGCTATGGAAAGTATAGAGCAACGTATTCTCGCCCCATTGCAGGCCGAAGGATTACCAGAAAACGTGCGGTTATCGTTATCGGGCACCGCCGACGAACTAACCGAAACCTGGCAAGCCATGGTTTGGCAATTACTGATAGCCATTGCCATCGTGTATCTGGTGATGGCGGTGTTATTCGAAAGTTTTCTCTATCCCTTCGTCATTATGTTATCGGTGCCCTTGGCCACGGCGGGCGCGGTGCTAGGACTGGCTCTGTTGAATCTTTTCACCTTTCAACCGCTGGATATGTTGACCTTATTAGGTTTTGTCATTCTGGTGGGTATTGTGGTCAATAATGCCATCCTGCTGGTGTATCAGACCCTTTATAACTTACGCGAGGGGGAAATGGCCCCTGCGTTGGCTATTGTCGAGGCTACCCGCAATCGCATCCGTCCCATCTTTATGTCCACCCTGACCTCAGTGGTCGGTATGCTGCCCTTGGTGTTATTTCCTGGGGCCGGTTCCGAGCTGTACCGCGGTTTAGGGTCCGTGGTGGTGGGTGGTCTGGCCTTATCAGCCCTTCTGACCCTGACCATTGTCCCACCCCTGTTGGCGGTGTTTTTGGGAAGTCGGGAGAAAGCCGTTGTGGCAACGAACGATGTTAAAGTTAATGAGGAGATCGAGGTGTGACAATGTTATGAAAACCGACTCCCTATTTTACCGGCTCTTTGTCACCTTTCCAGGACTGCTCTTCGAGCTGATGGATACCCCCGAACTACCGGCAGATCGCTACCAGGTAAAATCCGTTGAAGTCAAAGACACCCAACTCATTCTAGATGGCCTATGGCTACCTCCGGAAGACATGGCAGAAGCCCCCATCCTGTTTACTGAAGTGCAGTTTCAGCGCGATGAGGCACTATACTTTCGCCTTAGTGCTGAAATCATGATGTATCTACGCCAATACCGCCCTGGACGTCATTGGCAAGCGGTGGTGGTTTACCCCAGTGTCCGCATCGATACCGGCTTACCCGTAGAATTGCAGTGTTTGGATACGGTTATTCGGCGTATCTATCTGGATCAGTTGCCGTCGTCACCTTCCGAATCCCTAGGGGTCGGCTTGATTCGGCTTATGCTGGAACCGCCCGAGACAGCCGCGGCAGCGGCCCGCGTCCTGATAACCCGCACCCGAACACTAAAGTTGCACACCGCCCTGCAACAGCAGTGGTTAGATTTGCTGGAACTTGTGGTAATTTATAAGTATCCGAATCTCTCTCGAGAGGACATTGAAGCCATGTTAGGTTTAGATGAGTTAAAGCAAACCCGTTTCTATCAAGAAGCCCGTCAGGAAGGTCGTCAGGAAGGCCGTCAGGAAGGTCGTCAGGAAGGCCGTCAGGATGTCCAACGCCAATGGCTGGCCCGCGAGCGGGGGCATTTGGCGCGTTTGGCAGGCAAACGTTTTGGTGAGGCGACGGCCACTAAGCTAGCTCCCTTGCTCGATTCCATCGACGCCCCTGAACAACTCGATGAGGTCTATGAGTGGTTGTTGGAAGCGTCCGATGGCGAGGCTCTAGTACAGACCGTGAAGGCGCATTTTCACAGACGTTAAGCTGTCATCTGCCTACTTTCCGCAGCCCAACATCTCTTTAGAGGCGGTCCAGCTCGCTAAAGTGAATCTTGTCTACCGTAAGTTTTGCCTCCAATCCGGCGAAGAGGTGGTTGCAGTAAGCTGGGGCTGAGGCTCGCTGGCGCGTCATTATGGTGTAACAGTCCGCTCCTACAATATCACTCACCAACAAATATGTTGAGGCATAGCAACAGGCCAAAGCCGAAGGACTTAGCGATCAAATAAAATATATTGAGGATGATCACCGAAATATCAAAGGCTCTTTTATAGTAGCTTTATAGTAGCGTTAAAGATAAACCATGAAGATCCTTATTGGCTATTCCATGCGCAGTGGGAGCACCCTGTTGCAGCATATTCTCAACGGTCACTCTATGCTTCGCTCGTACAGTGATTTAAGTTCCTTCTGGATGCTAGTTCGCTCTTTGCCAGGACTAACCCCCACTAGCCATGTCTGCATTAAGCCAATGGATTTGCTTTACCTGCAGGACAGCATTGATTTCTACCGCCGCTTTGATCGCTTTATATGGCTTACCCGGGATCCAAGGGATAGTTACCTGTCCACCATCGAATCTGGCTATGCTTATCTTTTCTGGCTGCCTGGTCAGAAAAAGTATGGCATCGATACGGGTCTGTTAAAGCGCTGGCAGCTTATTCATCGACACTATTTTCAGCATACCCAACGCTGGCATGTGGTGAAATATGAAAACCTAGTAACCGAGCCGGATAAAACCATCAGTGAGTTGCTCAGCTATCTCGATTTACCCTTCGAAAAACTTTATCCTTTTGAACGGTTTGACAGAAAGCACGGCGGTGATTTCAAAATAGCCAATCATACAAACTTAACCAGCAAATCCGCACAGCGTCATCAACGTGAACTCAATGCAGTGCAAAATGCTTTAGTTTGTGAGTTTCTTCAACAAGAAATGCAAGCACTTGGCTATTTATATGGCGAATCCAACGAAATTCATCAGCAAACCCTAAAAGTCGCGAATGGTTAAGTGTCATTAGCAATATTTCGATTTTGCGCCCATGGCAAAATTGATAATGGCAAAATTTCGTAATTACAGCATTTTTTTTAAGGTGCCGTCTTTATCAATAAATTGATGCTTCAATGCCGCCAACGCGTGAACAACGATCAAAAAAGCGATACCGTAAGCCAAATAATAATGTAGTGCGATGGCAAAATCCCGCAGCATGTTGTTTACGGAAAAAAGCGCGGGTACCTCGAACCAACCGAAAAAAGGCACCGCATCACCTTTAGATGTGGATATAAAGTAACCGGTGATGGGAATCGCCACCATCGCTAGGTAAAAAACCCAATGGGTGATGCGGGCTGCAGCGCGCTCCCAAGCTTTTAAAGTGGCCGCATAAGCAGGGGGCCTAGAATATATAACCCAGCCTAGCTTGATGATCCCCAGTACCAACACCAGTATCCCGAAGGCGCGATGTAAGGCAAGGGAATCATAATACCAAGGATCATAATAGGTTAGATCCACCATGTACCAACCCAACCAAATCAACCCAATCATCAGCAGAGCAATGGTCCAATGCAGGCTTTTCGAGACGGCGCCGTACTGGTTTGGTGAGTTTTTCAACCTCATGAGCTTAGCAAAACGCTGCGGTGGCGCTGAAATCCCCCAAGATTACTTTTTAATACCTTCAATACCCAGTTCCAGTTCCATAGTCTCGCTAGCCGGACCTAAGTCGTAATCGATACCAAAATCTTTACGGGCAAGGGTTGTGGTGCCAATAAAACCGGCGCGGTACCCTCCCCATGGATCGGGGCCTTCTCCCATCTTTTTAATATCAATAGAAATAGGCTTTTCAACCCCATGTAGGGTAAGCACGCCTTCCAGGGTGCCTTTTTCTGCGTCGCCCGTGTATTTAGTAGTTTTAAAGGTCGCTTTTGGATATTTTTCCACATCCAAGAAATCTTCACCGCGCAAGTGCTTGTCCCGTTCGGCGTGATTAGTGTCGACGCTGGCCGTGTCGATTTCCAGGTCGATTTTGTTGCCTTCCGGTTGCTCGGCATCATAGCTAAAATCACCGGAGAGATCGTTAAAACGGCCATATAACCAACTAAAACCCAAATGCTGGATACGAAATTCCACAAACGAATGGGCTGGATCGATTTCATAGTCAGCCGCCACTGCGACAGTGCTTAACAAAAGGGTTAAAGGCGCTATGATCAAACCTAGCAATACGGAAAAAATAGTTACTCTATTCACACAAAAACCTCTCCAAGCTAGTACTTCTAAGAAATAAAATCGTAAATAGACTGATGCACTCGAGCAGACTAGCGGTGTTCGCTACAACCTTGTTGTCAGCTTCGCTGTAAGAAACCTGTGCTTAGTATAGATAATAGTTACAGTTCTTGAAGCTTATTGAGCAGATTGCTCCAAAACGTTAGCAGTAGGATAATGAACTTACCTATAGGCTTACTGAATGAGGCGCAACATGGAGACAAAAACAGACATTGTAAGGTTATCAAGTAAGGGGCAGCTGGTAATACCGCGTGCGATTCGCAAAGCATTGCGCTGGGAAGTGGGTACTGAATTGACGGTGGTACAAACGGGTTCAGGTGTAACGATTCAACCGTTGCCGAAGAAGACGGGTAAACGGCTGGAGGATTTGCGCGGCTGTTTAAACTATCAAGGAAGACCACTGAGTGATGAAGAACTTAATGCACCGGTAGACTATACAACAGATTGGAAAGCATCGGAAAAACGCAGCCGATGATTGCCTTCGATACCAATCTATTAATACGTTTTGTAGCCAATGACTATCCAGCATAAGCGGATATAGCTGAAGCTTTAATGGATCAACAGTTGGTATTTATTTCGCGCACCGTGTTACTGGAAAGTAAATGGGTATTGCGCTCGCGCTATGGTCAATCGCCTGCGGTATTAGCGACATTTTTTCAGGATTTGGTTAAAGCGGAAAATGTAGTGCTAGAGGCGCACGAACAGGTAACCTTGGCGCTAGGATGGTATCGACTAAGAGCAGATTTTGCCGATGCGCTGCATTTGGCAGTCTGTGGCGAGGCGGTAATGTACACTTTCGACCGCAGCTTTTGTAAGCAAGCGCGAGCAACCGGAGTAGCACCGCCAGTGCAGGTTTTAAAGGCTGATAGCGCAGTTTAAAACTGCTACCAAATTGACTTGCAACGTGACAGTCAATTTTATTTCATCAACCGTTAACGCAGTCGTTGCTAAACCTTCAACGCCGCTTCAAAAAGCCTTCACACAAAACTGTGACTCTAGGTTGGCCTGTATTAAACCAACCTGGAGAAACAGTAATGCAGATACTGTGTACGAGGATAATTTTTGGGGCAATGGCAGCAGCAGCTATCGCGGTAGCTGGCTCTGCAAACGCAAAAGACACCAGCTACAAAGCAACCATCGATGTGGTTAAGTCAGGCGCTAGTTCCGAACGGCGTCTTGTTAAGGGTTTGGTCTTTGAGGATTCAAACCAGGATGGGAAGTATCAAAACGGCGAACAGCCTATCCCAGGCGTGATGGTTTCTAACGGTATCGACGTGGTGGTTACCAACGCCCAAGGTGAATATGAGCTCAACAATCGCATTGCCAGCGGAGATCAACCCGCCGATCAGGCAATGGCCATCTTTATTACCAAACCCGCGGGCTACGACGTACCTCTCGATGAAAACAATATCCCGCAATTCTATTACCACCATATTCCCGACGGTACACCCCTCAACATGCGTGATGAACCGTTTCGTTTTGGGGGTCTAGAACCCAGTGGACCGTTGCCCAACCAGATCAATTTTCCCTTGATTAAGGGTGAGCACAAAAAAAACTTTAAGATGGTTTTTTCGGGGGACACTCAAACCTATAGCAATACCGAGATCGGATATCTTCGTGACACGGTGGCCAAAGAACTTTCCGAGATGCCCGACTTGGAAGCCGTCATCATCGAAGGTGACGTCATGGGGGACGACCTGGGGTTATTTAGCCGTTATAAAGAGGTGATGAGTGTTGCGGATGCACCTTTATATTTAACTCCCGGTAACCACGACCTGGACTTTGATGCCGCCACCGATCGTAACTCCTTCGATACGTTTAAACGGGAGTGGGGTCCTACCGATTACTCCTTCGACATCGGCGATGTGCATTTTGTGGTGCTCGATAATGTCAAGTATCCCTGTTTAGACGAAGATAACGCTGATGGCGCCCATGAGGGTTGTGATGACGATATTCTCAGCGGTGCTACTTATAACGGTGTCCTCTCCGCTGAACAACTTGAATGGTTGAAAAACGATCTATCCTACGTGCCTAAACACAAATTAGTGGTGCTTAATACCCATATTCCGCTTTTGTCCTTCCTTACCCAGGACAGTGGCCGCAACACCACCGATAATCTGGCAGAGCTTTATGAGGCGGTGGGATGCGCCCGTGCCGATGACGGTACTTTTCCAACGGAGAACTGCGAACGACCGGTTTTAGCACTTTATGGTCATATCCACACCACCGAGAATATCCGTCCCGGAGAAACCTATGCAGGCTGGCAGACAACCCTCGGCGATCATGCCGTGGGTACAACCCCGTTTCCACAGATCGATACCGGCGCAGCAGCCGGCTCCTGGTGGGGTGGCGACCTTGACGAGCAACGTATTCCCACCGCCTGGCAACGCATGGGGTCACCTAAGGGTTACTACATCCTCCAGTTCGTCGGTAATACCTATGTGGACACTTATAAAGGCAGTGGCAAACCCCTTGAAGCACAAATGTCCCTCTCGGTTTTGTCACCCACATTCGAAGACTGGTATCACAAACTCCAAGATTGGATTGACAGCGACCCGGATATCACCGAGACGCCTCCAGTCAATATCAACGACTTACCTGACATCAATATTATTACCACCGACGAATTGGCTGAAACAAAGTTGGTGGCTAATGTCTGGAACGGCTCCCTGGACTCAGACGTTTATGTATCCATCGATGGCGGTGAACCCCTGGACATGACCCGGACTCAGCCTGGGGAAGGTGAGGGAATCCTAGTAAGCCTTGACCCCTTCGCCCTTAAGCAGACTTTGCAGGTGGCCCGTTACGCCTATGTCAGCACCTCCGGCGAGGAACGTAACCAAGGTTACGAGCGCTTTCGCGGTTCTCAATTCGGGCCTGCCGATCCCCGCCCTGAAACCTTTGGCACCGCCTCTCAACATATTTGGACGGTAACCATGCCTGACGATCTGGCACAAGGTATCCACACCGCCAAGGTAACCACTGTAGATCTTCATGGACGTAAGTTTCATGAAAGTCTTATTTTCGAGGTTCGCGATGAGCGGCCGGCGCCGCGCTTCCGGACCGAACTCTTTGAGGTTACTCCATAAAACTATTTAACTGACCAGCGGAGCCATAGCGAGCGCTGTGGCTCAAACTTTGGACTTTTTTGGGAGCAGCGGCAGGCTGCTCCTTTTTTTTAAGGGTTACGAACCTGTTATTTAAACATCGGTTAAGCAAGGACGCTGCCGCTCTTTTTGGAAGCTATTGCCATAAACCCAAATCTAGCGCTGAACAAACGTTCACAAAGTGTTAAGATTTAGTAACTGCTCGCCCGTCATTCCGGTAGGGATTGCCGGAATCCAGTTGCCATGGAGGGTAGCAGGCAAGTTGCCACTAGCGCTTGCCATCCATGGCGAGAATGACGGGAGGGTGAGTAATTACAAGATTTACTCAATTTTAGCTGTTTTCTATTAAAGCTTGTGTGGAAAAACCTCCAGGATATTTTTCTTGCTCCTACCGTCGATGACGCCCAGTTAGAGGAACGCCTCAAAGTCATCCGGGCTAAACTGCCCGCGCCGGTGTTTTGGCTACTGGGCAAGACGCAATCTGGTAAAACATCGGTCATCAAAGCCCTCACCGGCGAGAGTCGGGCGGAGATTGGTGATGGGGTTCGCCCCTGTACGCGCCACGCTTTCGTTTACGACTTTCCCAATCCAGAACATCGGTTTCTGCGCTTTTTAGACACCCGTGGCTTGGGCGAGGTGGATTACGATCCCAGTGAGGATATCGCCCAGTTTCAGCAGCAAGCCCATCTACTCATCGTCGTTATAAAGGCTCTGGATCATGCTCAGCAACCGGTGATCGAAGCGGTTCGAACCATTCACCAACATCAACCCCAATGGCCCATTATTGTTCTGCAAACCGTGCTCCACGAAGGCTACCCAGATCCCACCATGGAGCATCTACTACCCTATCCCTATGACCAAGACCCACTTCCTCCAGCAGTACCTGGAGAGCTTGCCCGCTCTTTAGAAAAACAACGCCAGTTGTTTACCGGAATGAACGTACAGCGGTTTATAGCAGTGGACTTTACCCTGCCCGAGGATGGCTATGAACCTGTTAACTACGGTCTGGAAGCTCTTTGGAATGCCATTGAAGAGGTGCTGCCTTTGGGTCTAATGGGTATGATTCACGACGTCAGGGATATTAACAGCAGCCTCAAAACCGCCTATAGCAACACCGCCCACCCTCATATCATCGGCTACTCCATCGCTGCCGCGGGCGCTGGCGCTATTCCATTACCTTTCGTGGATATTCCCCTAGTCACCGTGATTCAAGCAAAAATGATGCACACTATTGCATCGATTTACAAACAGGAACTGGATGCTCAGCGTCTGCGGGAAATTGGCGGCGCCTTGGGTGTGAGCTTTGCCTTTCAGTGGGGTCGCCGGGAGTTATTAAAAATCATCCCTGGTTATGGCACGGCCGTATCATCCCTGCTCACCGGCGCATCCACCTTTGCCCTAGGTAAAGCGGCCACCCTTTATTTTAGTTATGCTCACCAAGGCAAAGCCCCGGATCCCGAGCTGTTCCGCAAAATCTATGGTGAACAGTTTGAAGAGGGGCAACGGCTGCTAAAGAACTACTTGAAAGGTTTAGGCGATCAAAAGCAAATGGGGACTATTACTCTCTGTCAGCTTACTTCCCCTAATTATTTTGGTTTTGGCTGGGGTGGTGTGGCTCATGGAACGGGACCTGCTACTTATCTGGTTGGGAGTGATGGGCATGGTTTCCTTAGGGAGTTGGTTCATTATAGGAAAACTCAAACAGGTGGATACGGCACCCACAAAATTAAACGTCAAACCGAATCCTAACTGGTCCGCCAAAGGCGATGCGGCCTGGCAAACGGTGGAAACCATAGCGCGTCGGGTGCGCCAGGAAAACCCAGATTTGGAAAGTTGGAACAGACTATGGGATCTCTTAAAAGAGGTGGTGCAAGCGGTTGCCCATCATTATTATCCTAATGAAGAAAAGGCGCTGTTAGAAATACGGGTGCCTTACTTCTTACGGGTGATTGAATTGCTGGCCCGGGATCTACGTATCACATTTTCCGAGAATATTCCCGGCAGCCATATTCTTACCGTCAATGACGTCATACGGGGTCATCGCCTCGGTAAACGCGGTCGTGACCTGTACCAACTTTACCGCATAGTATCGGCGGGAGTAGACCCGATTTCCGCGGCGATCCGTGAGGTGCGTGGCGTGGCGATGGAGAAAATGCTGCACTCCTCCTCCCAAGAAATCAAATTATGGCTTATGGACGCCTATATCAAGAAAATTGGCTACTACGCTATTCAACTCTACAGTGGCCATATTGTTCTCGATGAGGATGCTTTTAAACAGCATGTCACAACGGCCTCTCGCGACGACCTGCAACGTTTTCAAAACCGTGAAGAAAAGCTCGCTGAAGAACCTCTTCGTATCTTAGTTTTAGGCCAGGTAAAAGCCGGTAAATCCAGTTTAATCAATGCCCTGTTTGGCGAGGTTAAAGCGTTGGTGGATGTGTTACCCAGCACCAGCACCGTCCATCCTTATTTATTAGAGCGACAAGGTTTGGCAACGGCGATTATTCTCGACACAGCCGGTTATCAAGACAGCGACAATCCCAAACGGCCGTTGACTGAAGCTAGAAAAGAAGTGTTGCGCAGCGATCTTATTTTGATGGTCTGCTCGGCCCGGAGCGCCGCCCGTCACGCCGACCACGTACTACTTCAGGAGTTACGCCATTTATTTCAACAGCACACGGAGCAAACACTGCCAAGTATTATCGTCGTGCTCACCTATATCGACCAATTGCGCCCCTTCCGAGAATGGAATCCGCCCTATGACGTCAACCAACCCGAGAACCCCAAGGCTGCTATGATTCGTTCCACCATGGAAACCGTCGCCACCGATCTGGACATAGCACTGGATCGAGTGATACCAGTTTGCCTAAAATCGGGCCAAGAATATAACATTCAAGAAGGATTGATACCGGCCATTCTGCAAACGTTGGACGATGCGCAGCGGCTAAAATACCTGCGTTGTCTGAAAGATTATAACGATCTGGATTATTGGCAACAGCTGTGGACGCAATCGAAAAGCGCCGGCAAAATCGTCGTCCGCGGCGGCATCGACTGGTTAACGAAGCGAGCCAGACAGGTGGATAAGTGGGGTCGGTTTTAAATGGAGTAAGGCCGAATGGCTCAACTAGAACATATAGAAGCCATAGAAAAAAGGCTTTGGGGTAGCGCCGACAACCTTCGCGCCAACAGTAATTACGCCAGCAACGAATACTTTATGCCCGTAATGGGGCTTATCTTTCTGCGCCACGCTTACAGCCGTTACCTCGCCGTCAAACCAGACATTGCGGCTTCACTGCCATCCCGAGGTGGCGTGACAAGGCCGCTTACTAAAGAAGACTTTTCTAGTAGGGGAGCGATCTACCTTCAAGAAAAAGCCCAGTTCGACTATTTGGTTAATCTCACCGATGCGGACGACCGCGCCCAGGCCATCATCGACGCCATGGAGGCCATCGAAGAAGATTACGAAACCTTAAAAGGCGTCTTGCCCAAAAGCGAATATCAAGAGCTGGATAACCCTGTACTTGGCAATCTGCTCCGCACCTTTAACGATCCAGCTCTTAAAAAAGCCACTGGCGACATCTTTGGGCGTATCTATGAATATTTCCTAACCCAGTTTGCCGACCAAAGCGCCCACGATGGCGGCGAATTCTTCACTCCCCTTTCCCTGGTGCAGATGATCGTAAACGTCATCGAGCCTGATCACGGCTCGGTGATCGACCCCGCCTGTGGC
>CAZGON010000053.1:0-21163 GCA_964527085.1 uncultured Candidatus Competibacteraceae bacterium | reverse complement strand
GCGATTAGAACTGCGGTTTCCATTTTTCCTCCAAAAAAGGTTGAGGTTAAACAGATATCAAAAGATTTCTGATTATTGGTTGATTTAAATTAATGGTCTTCGTGAGCCATACTTAAATAGACGATGGTTAACACCATAAAAATAAAAGCTTGTAGTGTGATAATAAGCAAATGAAATACGGCCCAAGGCCAGCCCAAGGTAAATTGAATATACCAGGGTAAAAGCGCAATCAGAATAAAGATTAATTCGCCCGCGTATAAATTACCAAATAGACGTAACGCCAAAGAAATGGGTTTCGCCAAATCCTCCACAATCCTGAGTATTACATTAAATGGCATAAACCATATACCAAAAGGATGGGTTAATATCTCCATACTAAAACCACCTATCCCTTTAACTTTAATGCTGTAGTAATACACCAAAAACATAACGCTTAAAGAAAGCGCAAAAGTAGCATTGACATCCGTGGATGGCACGACTTTAAAATACTCGATGCCAAATATGCTAGCGATCTCTGGTAATAAATCAACGGGAACTAAATCCATAAAATTCCATAGGAATACCCAGATAAAAATAGTCAACGCTAATGGCGCAATAACTGGATTTTTACCATGAAAAGAATCTTTTACCTGGCTATCGACAAAATCCACCATAATCTCAGCAAAATTTTGCAACCCGCCTGGGACGCCGCTGGTGGCTTGTAATGCGGCTTTTCGAAATAACCACACAAACAACAGACCCAGCGCCGTTGAAACAAATAAGGTATCTAAATGAATTGTCCAAAAACCCTCACCCACCGTTAGTGGGGTGAGATGGTGCACAATATACTCAGAACCTGTTGGAGTACCGTTTGCACTCATAGCTATGATCTCAAGGAAAACGGCAACACTAACCAAAATGCCAGCAGCGTCGCCATATAGGTTAAAAACAAAGGAAGGAACGAGACGTTTAACCAGAGGATGGAAATAGTAAATAAAACGGCTGTCAAAATTAATTTGACAGCTTCCCCCGTATAGAATCGATTTGCAATTTGAGTCGCCGACGTACCGACTTTTGCGGAAAAAACGCGATTTGCAAAATACAGGGTAGCGATAATACTTATTCCCCCACCGATAACCGCTGAATAGGCTGCCTTCAGACTCACAAAAAAACAGGCGGCGGTTATTACCAGCGTTATAATTAATTGAATCGACAATATGGTTTTCGCCGCTTTTATTGCGCCCGGAGGCTGTTCGTGTTTCACCATTAGGGTTGCGTAGTTATCAAATTATGCGTTTTGCAACCTAATTTTTATTGGGCTAACTCGAACATTCATTATGCATCTTGTCGATTCAGATAGGGCGAAAGTATAAGAATCTACAGCGCGTAGGTCAATCAAAAACTTACTTAACACGATTCAAGATACCATCCAGTTCATCTAAGCTGTTGTAATGAATCACCAGACGTCCCCGTCCGGAAGCCGTATGCTTAACCAGAACCTTGGCGCCCAAACGGGTCGAAAGATCACTTTGGAGAACGCGAATATTGGGGTCCACCGGCGTGGCCACCGGCGCATCCACCGGTTCTTGTTGCAGACGACGCACCAGCGCTTCGGTTTCCCGTACCGATAAACCATGCATTAACACTTGCCGCGACGCTTCCCGCTGCAGCGGCAATGGCAGCGACAAAAGTGCGCGAGCGTGCCCCATTTCCAGCTTGTTTTCCCGCAATAACCCTTGAATTTCCTCATCGAGATCCAGCAACCGCAACAGATTACTCACCGCTGCCCGAGAACGCCCAACAGCCTCGGCTGCTTGCTGATGAGTCAGTTCAAAATGCTCGATGAGACGTTTTAAAGCGACCGCTTCTTCAATGGCATTTAAATCCTCGCGCTGAATATTTTCCACCAGCGCCATGGCCATGGCCGATTGCTCAGGTACTTCTCGAATCAATGCCGGTATCTCAGCTAAACCTACCAGTTGCGCCGCCCGCCAGCGACGTTCGCCGGCAATGATTTCATAGCGCCCAGCCACAGCGGTGCGTACCACAATGGGCTGTACGATACCTTGGGTACGAATAGAATTAGCCAAAGCCTGGAGGTTTTCTTGGTCGATGTCTTTGCGTGGCTGGTAGCGACTGCGCACTATCCGTTCCACCGGCAAGGTGCGTAATGTGCCATCCGGATGTGTGGCGGAACCACCGCTGGGCGAGGAACTGGAACCCAGCAACGCATCCAGCCCACGTCCTAAACCGCGTTTTTTCACTGTCACTCCTAAACCTTCATCATCTAAGGTATCCACGGTTCACTACACCGCCGCCCTGGCACTGGCGGCTTGCCGCCGAGTTCGTTTCTGTAGCTCTTTGGCAAGTTCTTGATAACTTTCTGCGCCCTTGGACGATCTATCGTACATGATGACCGGCTGACCATGGCTGGGCGCTTCCGCCAGCCGAACATTGCGGGGGATGAGAGTATCGTATACGGTGTTGCCAAAATGTTGTAATAACTGGGCGGAGACTTCATTGGCTAGGCGGTTGCGAGGATCAAACATGGTGCGCAATAACCCTTCGATGCGTAAATGGGGGTTGATGGAACGACGCACTTTTTCGATGGTGTCTAAAAGTGCCGATAGTCCTTCTAGGGCGTAGTACTCACACTGAATCGGAATAATCACACCCTCGGCAGCTGTTAAAGCATTGACGGTAAGCATATTCAAAGAGGGTGGGCAGTCGATCAAAATATAGTCAAACTCAGGTTTAATCTTTGCCAAAACCTCCCGCAAGCGTTGCTGACCATTTTCTGCATCTAGCAGCGCAATTTCGGCGCCGGTTAAATCACCGTTGGCGGCAATCACCTGGACATTGGCGGACTCAGAAAACTGAAACGCATTCCGTATGGGCACCTGGCCTAACACCACTTCATAGCTGGTGGCTTTCACCGCATGTTTGTCGATACCACAGCCCATGGTAGCGTTACCTTGGGGATCCAAATCCATCAGCAACACCCGTTGCTTAATCTTAGCAGCGGCCAAACAGGCAGCTAAGTTGACGGCTGTAGTGGTTTTACCCACCCCCCCTTTCTGATTGGCTATTGCGATGATCTTGGCCATTATACTGGTACTTTCTTGACGCGAGTCAGATGCACTAAATGCCGCTCAGCATCCACATCAGGCACTTTAAGCGGATAAACACCCTGTACCGTGTATTCGCTGGGTATTGTCTTTAATTCATTATCTGGACGCATACCTTTCATCACCAATAGCTGACTCCCAGGTCCACATAAATGCCCAGCACTTATAATCAATTTGTCCAAAGACGCAAAAGCCCGTGTTAATACACTGTTAAACCCCTGCTGTGGATGGTAATCCTCAGCCCGGCATTGCACCACCTGCACATTAGTCAGTTCAAGTTCGGCAATAGCCTGACGCATAAAGCGGACCCGTTTACCATTACTATCTAGCAAGTAAAAAGTCATTTCCCCCCGGGCTATCGCCAGGGGAATACCCGGCAACCCGGCGCCACTTCCCACATCTAACGCTAAAGGTCCCTGTAACCAAGGTAAAACGGATAGACTGTCCAGAATATGTTTTCCCACCATCTCCTCAGGTTGACGCACGGCAGTCAAATTGTAAACACGATTCCAGCGATGTAACAATGCGATATAGGCGACAAACCGTTCAGACGCAGCATCCGGAACCACGATACCTGATTTTCTTATGCCTTGAGCAAGGGCTTGAGCAATACTTACCAATAATTCTAATCTCTGATGCCGTGTAGGGTAGGATTGTAGCATTATTATAATGCTTTACCGCCAGACGATTATAGTAGCGGCAGTTTTTAGTTAAACCAGGACTCACGCAGCTCCTGATTATGCGCAAGTGCTATTAAAAGTTAAGCTAGAAGCTTATAGTTTTAGGAGTTATTTATGTATTGCGCCATCTATAAAAGCCAGCGACGTCAGGACACCTACCTTTATTTAGCAGCTAAAGACGACTTTACCCGTATACCAGACAACTTAATCACCCTCCTGGGCACACCCCTTTATGTTATGGATTTAGAACTTAGCCGACACCGAAAACTGGCTCAGGAAGACGTGCTGGAAGTGATGCAAAATCTGCAAACGCGGGGTTGGCATCTGCAGGTGCCCCGTACCCAAACGAATTGGCTGAGTAGCCACTAAAACGACTATCTGTTGATCAATCCTTAAATTGTGGATGCCGTTTTTGTAATGCGGCGAGCACCGCTTCTTGGGTGTCTTCGGACAACAGCATAGTGGCATTCCAGGTGGCCACATGATTTAGGCCCGACGCTACAGTATGGTCGCGGTTATAGTTCATGACCTGTTTAATACCGCGCACCGTCAGGGGCGATTTGGTAGCGATGGTTGTGGCGATGGTTTGTACACCGGTTAGTAATTCTTCAGGGCTATCAAAGACCCGATTAATGAGTCCCATCTGTTGCGCTTCGATGGCATCGAATTCCCGGCCAGTAAAGGCAAGCTCCCGCACCTGACCCTCACCGATCAAATAGGGTGATCGTTGCAGGCTACCTATATCCGCAACAATACCGAGATCCACTTCTTTTAGCGAAAAGCGGGCGCGTGCTGAAGCATAACGCATGTCGCAGGCAGCTATCAGGTCCAGACCTGCTCCAAGACAGGGTCCATGCACCGCTGCCAAGACAGGTTTACGACACACTTCGAGGGCAGAAAAAGCGGCTTGAAAATCCACAATCAAGCGGCGTAATTTTTCTTCCTTACGGCCTGCGCCCAAGGTATCTACTTCAGTCAACAGGGAACCCATCAATTCAAAGTCGATACCTGCGCAAAAGCACTCACCCACACCGCTTAAAATGGCAACCCGCACCGTGTCAGTTGCATCCACCCATTCAAACGCTTTTTGAATCTCAAACCATAATGCCCGGTTTAGGGCATTGGCCTTATCGGGACGATTGAGTTGAATATGGGCGCATTGATCTTCGACCGCCACTTTAAGATGAGTGAAATCTTCCAAGCTAAACCTCTTGCAATTAAGCGCTTAAACAAATACATACAGTGCTTACGCACAAAGGACTTGCGTAGTTCGTGAAAGAGGTGTCGATGGCCTGGATGGCCATCGTCAAGCCCACAGGGACGTGTTCACGGCGTCCTCTGGAACGAGCTGGGTAAGTCCTGCCACACAATGACTACTACAAACTAAGCCTCCAAAACAGGAATCTTGCCAATTTTCACACGCCACTCAGCGGGACCCTGTTTATGAACGGATTCACCATTTACGTCCACCGCCACGGTAACCGGCATATCCTCCACCTCGAACTCGCGAATGGCTTCCATCCCTAATTCTTCGAACGCCACCATGCGGGTCTTGCGAATCGCTTTAGCCACCAGATAGGCAGCCCCCCCTACCGCCACCAGATACACCGCGCGATGGTTGCGGATCGTTTCGATGGCCACCGGTCCCCGCTCCGCCTTACCGACCATGCCTAACAACCCGGTTTTAGCGAGCATCATTTCGGTGAATTTATCCATCCGCGTGGCTGTGGTTGGCCCAGCGGGACCCACTACTTCATCACCCACGGGATCTACCGGTCCCACGTAATAAATAAAACGGTTTTTGAAATCAACGCCGGGTGGCAACGGTTCACCCTTCGCAAACAGGTCTGCGATGCGTTTATGGGCGGCATCGCGACCTGTCAGTAGTTTGCCATTTAGTAACAAGGTTTCTCCGGGTCGCCAGCTAGCGATGTCCTCTGCCGTTACAGTATCTAGATTGACACGCCGCGCCCCAGCACCCGCTTCCCAAGCAATCTCAGGCCAGTCCTCAAGACTTGGCACGGGCAGTTCTGCGACGCCTGTACCATCGAGCACAAAGTGGACATGCCGGGTGGCGGCGCAATTGGGAATCATGGCAATGGGAAGCGAGGCGGCATGGGTCGGATAGTCGAGAATCTTGACATCGAGTACAGTGGTTAACCCCCCCAATCCTTGCGCGCCGATCCCGAGAGCATTGACCTTATCGTACAGCTCTACGCGCAGTTCTTCACTGCGATTACTGGGACCACGGGCCATCAATTGCTGCATGTCGATGGGGGCCATGAGAGATTCTTTGGCCAACAGCATGGCTTTTTCCGCCGTCCCACCAATACCGATACCCAACATACCTGGAGGGCACCAACCAGCGCCCATGGTGGGCACTGTCTTGAGCACCCAATCGACGATGCTGTCGGAGGGATTGAGCATAATAAACTTGGATTTGTTTTCGGAACCACCCCCCTTGGCCGCCACGGTCACCTCTAGGGTGTTCCCGGGCACTACGGTCATATGAATGACAGCGGGGGTGTTATCACCAGTGTTGTTGCGGCTACCCGCTGGATCATCAAGGATAGAGGCACGCAATTTGTTATCGGGATTAAGATACGCCTGACGCACCCCTTCATTGACCATATCTTCGACGCTCAAGGTGGCATCCCAAGTCACATTCATACCGATCTTCAAAAAGATCGTTACGATACCTGTGTCTTGACAAATAGGTCGATGACCCTGGGCACAGAGCCGCGAGTTGATAAGGATTTGCGCCATGGCGTCCTTAGCTGCCGGTGAGGCTTCCATCTCATAAGCCTGCGCCAAGGCATCGATATAATCCTTAGGGTGGTAATAGGAAATATACTGCAGCGCATCGGCAATACTTTGGATGAGATGATCTTGGCGAATGACTGTCATGAATGATTCTCCGCTGTTAGAATGTTTTTAACGCTATATTTTAACGGTCTGTATTGGTTCTCAAGTATGACGCAGGGCCCAGTCGAAATCCTCAAAGGTAGTAGCGCGTTGAGCCGGGCTAATCTCTAAACCCAGTTGCTGACCAATTTTTGATAAGGAAAAAATGCCGCGCACGGCTAATTCTCCGGTATGCGGATCTGTATCAACCACCAGGGCATGCTGCCGATCCACGTCCCGTAGCGTGGCGATGATATCGCCCGCCTTGGCTCGCAAAACATCTCCCATCATTAGCACATCGAGTTTATTTTTTGTGGTCATGATGTCCCCCACCATGAGATCTTTGCGGGTGCCACCAGTTTTTTTTAGAATTTTTTTAGGCTTTTCGCCCTCCACATCACGGCTAGTAAGGATTCCTTGCACTTTACCATCGGCATCGGCAACCAATAACATACGTACATTGCCCTTCATCATGCGCTCTAGGGCCATATCCAAAGGCGTGGTGAGCGAGACCATAAGGGCGGTCACCTGGCGAAGATCCGTCATACAATCGATGGCTGGACTGTTTACCTTCACCCGATCCGGTAATTCTTGGCGGGGTCGAAAATAGCTGACGCTGTGGTTTAATTGGTGAAATTGTAAAGGCTGAAAGGTTTTTTCCATGGGATGCTCCGGTAACGTTGCGCATTCCTATCTAGGGAGTAGCGCACGTAGACTCAACTAAGGATTAGAATAATTATAGGCAAAGACACTCATTAGATTATTGGTTATGCATATTCTTCATGGCACTTGGATTCCAAAACAAACCGATGAGTTTCTCCAGCGGGGCGCGTTTCATCTATGGATAGAAACCAAAACCCCAAAAAAAACAGACCCCCTAGTCAACTATCTGGCACCGAAAGAACTCGCTGTTATCCTGGTGGATAAGTTAGGGATTGGCCCAAATGTCAACGCAGTGCGGCATCGAAGTGAAATTTGCCATGTGTTAGTACCCAGTCATCAGGGACACCCCCTACCCTCCCCGGAACTTGCCCGGTGGCTAGCGATGGCGCTTCCTGAAGACCAAGACATCAAACTGGCTTACCAACAGATTGCCAGCTTTCCTTTAACCAATCCTGTCAAAGATCTGAGTCAATTATATTTTTTGGCAGCACATCAACTGGAATCCCTACAGCTGGGTGCAGACCTGTTGTTCTGGATACATATTAGTCAGCACCTAAAAGAAATGTTGTTAAAGGATCAATATATTCCCGCCCTTAAATACCGTGCCTTGCCCAGCAAAGGCAAAGTGAGCAATCGATTTGAGATCCATCCCGGTTGGGAAATTGTCTCGCCAAATTATGAAGCCAACCTGCAACGTGCGCTTGAGACCATGCCATCGGCCTGTGCCAGCGCCTTCGAGCAAGCCAATGGAGATGCGGTCCTGTGGGACAAGGGAAACTTACTGCGGCATTTTTCTCAGTGTGTCCTGACCAATCTGGTTACCCGCCCGCTTTTTCCCGCTGCCTTCACAAAAAAAATTCGCGGCTCTTTGCTGGAAGAGTGTATTCGTCCCCATGACCCTGAGACGGTATGGGGTAACAACTGGGCTTTGGAACGTTATCAGCAGTGGCAAATATGGGAAAAATCCCTCACCACCCAATACCACAAGGGTTTTCGGCTCTGTTTCCAGTTGCTGGAAGCCGATTCTGAGCAAACACCCTGGCGCATCAAGTTTTTCGCCACCGCGTGGCAAGATCCATCGTTAAAGTTGGATTTAGCGGACTATTGGCATCTTAATAGTAAAACCAAGCGCCCATTGTTGCAGTCCTTCGGCGAGGATTTTGAGCAACAGCTTTTGACAAACTTGGCCCATGCGGCGCGTATGTATCCTAAGCTGTGGCAGGGTATGGAAACCGAGCGACCCGTGGGTTTGGAACTCTCCCTAGACGAAGCCTTCACTTTTCTCAAAGAATACGCCTGGGTTTTGCAAGATGCTGGCTTTCAGGTAATCGTGCCCGCTTGGTGGACACCGCAAGGACGTCAACGGGCTCGACTTCGCCTACGGGCGAGCGGTGGTAACAATACGACTAAAAATGCTGTTGGAACCAGTTACTTCTCTTTGGATGCCTTGGTTAATTACCGCTATGAGCTGAGCATCGGCGATCAACCCGTCACTCAGGAAGAGTGGCAAGCCTTGGTGGAGGCGAAAACACCGTTAGTACAGTTCCGGGGTCAATGGATTGAACTGGAGCAAGACAAAATGGAGCAGATGCTGGATTTTTGGCAAACCCATGGCGATGGCGAGGACACCATGAATCTTGCCGACGTGATGTGGAAAATGGCCTCCGACGAACACGGCGTGGATGTCAGCCATGCCCCTTTGCTTTCTGAAATGCTGGCAAAGCTGCAGCAGCCGAGTCACTTTCAACCCGTCCCTGATCCACCGGAGATTTCAGGCAATTTGAGGGATTACCAGAAACGCGGTGTGGCCTGGGTACAATATCTGGAAAGTCTCGGTCTCAACGGATGTCTGGCTGACGATATGGGATTGGGTAAAACCCTGCAGGTCATCGCCCGCCTAGCCACCACACAGCAAACAGCCCAGCACCCTACCTTACTGGTGGTGCCCACCTCGGTGCTGGGCAATTGGGAAAAGGAAATCGAAAAGTTTGCACCGCAACTGAAGGTGCTGGTTCACCATGGCCCAGACCGAACTCAAGAGAGCACGGCATTTCAAGCCCTAGTAAAAAACCATGATGTGATCATCACCTCCTACACCCTGGCCCGCAAAGATGCCAAGCTGTTGGAAAAGACCGATTGGCAAAGAGTTGTCATCGATGAAGCGCAAAACATAAAAAACCCTAAAACCGCGCAGACTAAAGCAATTTTAAAACTGCGCAGCAGTCATCGTCTGGCATTAACTGGGACGCCGGTGGAAAATCGTCTATTGGATCTCTGGTCCATCTTCAATTTTCTCAATCCCGGTTACTTGGGGACTCAGGCTCGCTTTCGCAAAGAGTTTGAACTGCCTATTCAAAAAGACAACCGTCTCAGCCAAGCGGAGTTGTTAAAAAAATTGGTGCAACCGTTTATTCTGCGCCGGGTGAAAACCGATCAATCCATCATCAAAGATCTTCCGGATAAGGTGGAACACAAACAGTACTGTAATCTGACCAAGGAGCAAGCTTCGCTTTACCAAGCGGTGGTACAAGATGTGGAGGAAGCCCTGCAAGCAGCAGAGGGCATGCAGCGCAAGGGTTTGATACTGTCAACCCTGATGAAGCTCAAGCAGATCTGTAATCATCCCCGGCAATTCCTCCAGGATAACAGCGCTTTCACGCCAGAACGTTCCCATAAGCTGGCACGCCTGCTGGCCATGCTGGAGGAGGTGATCGCGGAAGGAGAAAGCCTATTGATCTTTACCCAGTTCACAGAAATTGGCGCAGCCCTGCAGACATATCTGGCGCATGCCTTAGGTTGTAGTACCTATTATCTACACGGTGGCACACGCCGCACTCAGCGGGAACGAATGATCCGCGAGTTCCAAGATTCGGATTCGCAACCCGCTGCCTTTATCCTTTCTTTAAAAGCCGGCGGTGTAGGTATTACCCTCACCAAGGCCAATCATGTGTTTCACTTTGATCGTTGGTGGAACCCGGCTGTAGAAGACCAAGCCACCGATCGCGCCTTCCGTATTGGCCAGAACCGTAATGTTTTTGTGCATAAATTCGTGACCTTGGGCAGTCTAGAAGAGCGTATCGATCAGATGATCGAAGATAAGAAAAAAGTCGCTGGTAGCATTGTAGGCAGCGATGAATCCTGGCTCACTGAACTGGATAATCAGAGTTTTAAACAGTTGATTGCGCTAAATCGACAGGCCGTGATTGACTGACGCCGCGATTAAAAGCCAAAAACCATTAAAACAAATACGATTGGATAATCAAAACATGACGCAACTGACCCGTACTTGGTGGGGAAAACGTTTTATCAAAGCACTGGAGGACTTTAGCGATCCAGCCCGATTGAGTCGCGGCCGTTCCTATGCCCTGAGTGATCGAATCCGTTCTTGGAATATGCACAATGGAAGGGTGACAGCCAAAATCGAAGGTAACATCAACCCCTATTTTGGCGTTTACAAGAAGCCTATGTATAACACGGTTGTGGAAATAAAGCCGATCCCGTTAGCTATATGGACTAAAATCATTAAACGCCTTGCCAGTAAAGCCAGTCTTGTCTCACAACTCCTGTTAAACGAAATGCCCGACAATATCGAAGAAAGCCTAGCCGATCTTAAGGTGGATTTGCTTCCCCGCAGCGAGGACGATTTTATCACTACCTGCAGTTGTCCCGACTATTCGAACCCCTGTAAGCATATTGCGGGCTTGTGCTTTTTTTTAGCGGCAAAACTGGATCAAGATCCATTTTTATTATTTGAGCTGCGCGGTTTACCCCGGTCGGCGCTCAACGAACAGCTTTCTAAGACACCTCTGGGTAAAGTCTTGGCAACCGCCCTTGCAGAACAGGAATTATCCCTGCAACCGGTGGATTCGTATTACACGCGCCCACAGCAACAACCCGTTTCCTCAAAAATGGCCTACCACGACTTTTGGAAGGGAGAAAAACCTTTGCCTTCTAAGCTAGAACCATTACCTAAACCAGGACTACCCGCTATCGCTATTCGAAAAGGCGGTGATTACCCGGCTTTTTGGCATCAAAACCAATCATTTATAGCGGTTATGATGGAATTTTATGAACGGGTTAGAAAACAAAATAAAGACGTGCTGTAGAGGGATGCAACATCAGCCTGGCGTACAAATTTAGCACTTGTCAATATGCATTTTGGAACTGAGATAGTAGAGTTTTTTAAACTTTAGCGACACCCTCAACGGCGGCAATATAAGGGGCATTGGATAAATAAAAGATTTTTTAAAACTGGTGTTAATTAATAAACTCCGCCACCACCGGCGTGTGATCAGAAGGCCGCGACCAACCTCGCGGGTCTTTATCAATGGCGCAACCGGCACACAAAGACGCCAGTTCGCGGCTCGCCAAAATCAAATCAATCCGTAAGCCATGATTACGGCGAAACCCTCCACCCCGATAATCCCACCAACTAAAGCTATCTTCGGGTTGGGGAAATAACCGAAACACATCCGTTAAACCTAACGTTAGCAGACGCTTTAACGCCGCTCGCTCCGGTTCACTACACAAGACTTTGTTTTCCCATAGTTTAGGATCATGCACATCGCGATCCTCGGGGGCGATATTAAAATCCCCAAGCACCACTAACTTTGGGTAGGTAGCAAGCTGCGCTTGCAGATAATTGGCCAGCGCGTTAAGCCAGCTTAGTTTATAGTCATATTTTTCCGAACCGACCGCTTGGCCATTGGGCACATAGAGGTTGAGCACCCTTGCTCCGGCAACTGTTACCCCCAACACTCGCCGCTGCGGGTCCTGCAAACCCGGCAGATCCGCTACCATCTCGGTCATGGGGCTACGGCTCAGTACGGCTACCCCGTTGTAGGTTTTTTGCCCAGCGAAGGCAACCTGGTAACCCGCGGTTTCTAAATCGGTGCGGGGAAAATCCCCATCTAAGGTCTTTGTTTCCTGCAGCGCAAGAATATCCGGCTGCTGTGTTGCCAACCAATCGAGCACCTGCGGCAACCGGACACGCAGGGAATTCACATTCCACGTTGCAATCTTTACCATAAAACCTACCGCAAAGAAGTAAAAAAAAATGCGTTTTGATTTTAAAACACTTTAAACCGGATCATGCCATAATTCCCTTTAAACTGTCCGTCACTTTCTATAACTTCAATGCGAATTCCCCGCCTTTATTTCCCAAAAAACCTCACCGTACATACTCACATCACTCTGACCGATGCCGCCTTTCACCATGCAGTGCGGGTGCTACGACTTCGCTCAGGTGCGCCCGTTATTCTCTTTAACGGCACAGGGGGAGAATTTCATGGCATATTGGATGACGTGGCGCACCACAACGCCACGGTACACATTCAGCATTTTATAGCTCAGGAAAAAGAATCGCCGCTCAAGATACTCTTGGCCCAAGGTATCTCCCGAGGCGATCGTATGGATTACACATTGCAAAAAGCTGTGGAGCTTGGAGTCACGGCTATCCTTCCTTTGTTTACCGAACGCGGTGTCATCGACCTAAAAGATAAACGCCTCGCTAAACGAATGCAGCATTGGCAAAAAATTATTATTGGCGCGTGTGAGCAATCTGGACGTAATCAATTGCCGCCCGTTTTAGAGCCTATGGCATTAGCAACCTGGCTGACTAATAACTGTCCTGGAGGGCTAAAACTAGTGCTCGATCCTCGCGCAGACCAACGGCTACGAACCATCACCCCTGCAACCCAGGAGATGACCTTACTGATCGGCCCGGAGGGGGGGCTTACTCAAAACGAACTGCAGCTTGCCGAAGCAAAGGATTTTATGGGAGTCCAATTGGGTCCTCGCATTCTGCGTACTGAAACCGCTGCCGTGGCAGCACTTAGCGCATTGCAGGTCAGGTGGGGCGATTTAGGGTGAAAAAAGTCCTTTGTAGGGACATGCAACTTAAAAAGCCAATAGAGTAACCCCCAGCGCCAAACTTAGAACTAGAGTAACACCGAGGGTAAGCCAGCGGCGCAGCTCACCGTACCAAAACGGCATACGATCTGTTTGAACAATGCGCCGATCCATCATATATTGTGCGCTAAACCCTCCCAGCAGCACCACCCAACTCCAAGCTAATGGCAACAGCAACGCTATCCAGGCCAAAAGCGATGGCGTCACACCCCATCCCAGACTGCGCCAAAGGCGGGTTGTATCTGTCTCCCACAACGCAATCCCCCAATGCACGGCGCCGAGAAAACTGAGAATAACCGCAGCGTAACTTCGTAGAACCGTTGCCGCCAATGGCCGCCAAGACTCGGGACCCAGCAGCATAACGAGTAAGGGTAAAATAAAAGGGAGTAAACCTGCGCTGCCTAATATAAGAGCAGGCGCAGGAATTGCTGAGAAGGATTTCCCGGAACGAGAATTCACCCTAAAGTTCATTATCAGTCACCGGTTTATTACCATATCCATATCCATATTAGAGCAGCGCTTCAATGGCCTCGATAAGTTGCGAATCATCTGGACGCACTTGAGAAGGAAACAGCGCCACCACTTGGCCTTGACGGTCCACTAAATACTTATAAAAGTTCCAACTGGGATAACCGCCACCCTGAGCAGCCAACTTCTGATAAAAGGGATGCGCCTGGTCACCACTAACGCGAATTTTTTCAAACATAGGGAAAGCCACATCATAGGTTAACCGGCAGAAACGGGCTATTTCTTGTTCGCTACCGGGTTCTTGCGCAAAGTCGTTGGAAGGAAATCCAAGAATGATCAAACCACGATTTTGGTAACGCTTGTAAAGGGCTTCAAGACCCTCATACTGAGGTGTAAAACCACAGCGGCTGGCTGTGTTTACCACTAAAACCACTTGGCCCTTATAGGCTTTACACAAGGATTGGGGCTGCTCTTGGGCAAGGGGTCGTAGGGAAAAATCTAAGGTAGCAGGGCATTCATCAGACAACGCTACAGCACTAAACATAAGCATAATAAGCAACCAGAGATAGGGCATAATACTTCTCCCGAAGTTGGGAATTGGGATTCGACGAAAGCCACAATAAAACCAAAATGTTGTACAATTATGAGTGATTTTGGGTATTTTTGTTCATTATTGATGACGTATGTATAATAATTGTAAAAATTATTGAGGCTCAATGACTATGGCTGAAGAGTCACCCAACTCGCACCCGTTACCCCCAGTAGGAATGATTCCAATCCGCACCGTGGCTAGCTTGACGGGTGTTAATCCGGTGACTCTACGAGCTTGGGAAAGGCGTTATGGACTTATTAAACCCGTGCGTACCCCTAAAGGACATCGTCTCTATACCATGGAAGATGTGAATTTCATCAAACAAATTGTCGCTTTATTGGAAAGAGGCATGTCCATTAGCCAAGTGGGGCAGGTTCTCGATGCCAGCGTGACAGAACAAGCGTTAGAGAAAGATGAAGTTTCTGACCCTTGGATGGCTTTCCGGCAGCGCCTTGTCGAGCAAATTAATCAGTTTGATGAAAATGCAATTAATGATATCTATAATGAAGCCTTAGCATCTTATCCTATTGATATTGTTACCAGTCGCCTTATTGTCCCGCTTTTGCAGGAACTCGGTGAGCGTTGGCAAACAGCCCAGGGAAGCATTGCTGAGGAACATTTTTTTAGTGTTTTTCTACGCAATAAACTAGGTGCTCGTCTTCATCACCAAATGCGTGGCATTGAAGGACCTAAATTGGTGGCATCGTGCCTGCCAAGCGAGCAACATGAGGTGGGTCTGCTACTGTTTGCGTTAGCAGCCACAGACCGTAACTATCGCGTCATACTATTGGGCGCTGACATGCCACTAGAAGAGCTACCGATGGTGGTAAAGCGGACTAAGGCCCGCGCCATTGTATTAGCTGGCTCTGCTCAGATTGAGCTACCTATCATCAGTACCTCGTTGTCTGCTTTATTGCAACAAATAACTGTACCCATTTTTATCGGCGGCAAAGTAACCACCCGCTATAGCCAAGAAATCAATGCAATAGGCGCCATATCGCTAGGCGACGATTTAGGTATTGCCATGCGTCCCATTGATATTGCCCTTAGCCCTCATTGAGTTATATTGACTGGTTTAAACAGGACTCATTTGTTAGGGTTGTTGATTATATGTCGAATCTTACCATGGATTATTTAAGGTTATTGCCACTTTCTCATGACACGCTTTGCCAACCACTCTACTCTACCCAATTTAGCTAATTAGGAGTTAACCGTGGCCCAAGCGATCTTTGTGGTGCCTACCGGGGAAGGAACGGGACTTACCACCGTTGCTCTTAGCTTAGTGCATGCCTTAGATCGGCGCGGAATACCGGTAGGTTTTTGCAAACCGATTACGCAACTCGACAGTTATCCGCTTGGCCAAGAAACGTCCACCCGCCTTGTGAAACACATTTCTAGTTTAAACCCACCCGAGCCGTTGCCTTTGGCCAAGGCTGAAGAATTGCTGGGTGATGGTCGCGAAAACGAGCTACTAGAAAGTGTTTTCGCCCGTTTCCATAAAGCGGCTGAAGAGGCCAGCATTGTCATTGTCGAAGGTTTGGTACCCATGCAAGGCAGCGCCTATGCCACCAGCATCAACGTAAAAATAGCTAAAAGTCTCGATGCGGATACCATTCTGGTGACTACACCAGGGCATGATACACCGGAACAGTTACAAGAAATGCTAGAAATTGCAGCGCAACCTTATGGTGGCATCACTCACCAGCGCTTACCCGGTTGCATTCTTAATTTTGTTAACGCACCGGTAGATGCCAGTGGCCGATTACGCTTTGAATTTGCCTTTGAAAATGGTTTGATTGACGGTCAAACCGTTGAGGATAGTTTAGGACAGGTAGCAAATTACGTCTCATGTCCTGTTTTTCAGACCCGTAAATTTCGTATGTTAGGTTGTATTCCATGGCAACGGGATCTAGTAGCGCCGCGGGTTAAGGATATCTTACCCATCGATGAAGCAGAGCTTTTCAATGCCGGTGACTTGAATCGGCGTGTCACTCATGTGGCGCTGGGGGCTCGAAACTTGGCCAACGGCTGCGCGAAATATCGACCGGGCGCTTTGATTATAACCCCTGGAGATCGGGAAGATGTTCTATTAGCCGCTTGTATGGCGGCTTTGAACGGTATCCATATCGCTGCTTTGGTACTCACCGGCAATCTACGACCCAGCCAAGATATACTAAAACTGTGTCGTCCGGGGTTAGAGACGGGTCTTCCTGTATTGGCCATTCCCTATCATACCCTTGAGGCCGTGCTTGCCATTACTCGGCACACCTTAGAAGTTCCTTTAGATGATTATGATCGCATTAAACAAGTTGTTCACACGGTCGCGGGTTATTTAAACCTCACCTGGATAGATGAAATTTTGACCCGTACCGATGAACGTCGGCTAAGCCCACCGGCTTTCCGATATAGTCTGGTAGAACGAGCGCGCCAGGCCATTAAACGCATTATTCTTCCAGAAGGAGACGAGCCGCGCACCATTGAGGCGGCCATTGAATGTGAACGGCGCGGCATTGCTCAATGTATATTATTGGCAAAACCGGAACATGTTCATCAAGCCGCCGCCCGCGCCGGCCTGGCGGTGCCAGAAACTATTGAAATCATCGATCCGACACCGGTGCTATCGCGCTATATCGCACCGTTGGTGGCGTTGCGCAAAGCTAAAGGGCTTACCCCAGAGATCGCGGAAGAACAGCTGCAAGATAGGGTGATGCTGGGCACCATGATGCTGGCCCAGGGTGAGGTAGACGGACTGGTATCCGGCGCTGTGCATACTACCGCAAATACTATTCGTCCCGCGCTCCAGGTTATCAAAACAGCCCCTGGCGCACGGCTTGTTTCGTCGGTTTTTTTTATGTGTTTACCAGAACAGGTTTTGATCTATGGCGACTGCGCCATAAACCCCAATCCCAACGCCGAAGAGCTAGCCGATATTGCTATTCAAAGTGCCGAATCAGCCAAAAATTTTGGCATTACGCCGCGGATTGCCATGCTCAGTTATAGCACGGGCGCTTCTGGCCACGGGGGTGATGTAGAAAGGGTAAAAGAGGCGACTCGGATAGCTCGGCAGCGCTGCCCGGATCTACTTATCGACGGGCCATTGCAATACGATGCCGCCGCTATCAAGTCTGTCGCTGAAAAAAAAGCGCCAGATAGCCAAGTGGCAGGACGCGCCACTGTGTTTATTTTTCCCGATCTCAATACCGGCAATACCACCTACAAAGCCGTGCAACGCAGTGCTAACGTGATTAGTATAGGCCCTATGTTGCAAGGTTTGAAAAAACCCGTGAATGATTTATCACGGGGCGCCTTAGTAGAGGATATCGTGTTTACCATTGCCCTTACGGCGATTCAAGCACACCAGACGAAACCCCAGAGACACCAAACCCAGCAAAATTAACAACACGTTACATTTTTTATGGGCGCTTCAACGTCATATAGTTTTTTATTGTCAAATCTGAATAGACACCTATTTAATGCTTTTGCCCATTAAGTTAATGGAGTTTTTTCATAGGCTTAACACTTATGACGCAATATTACAGTTTTTTTAATGGCGTTATTGGTTCGTTTTTCCTTAAAGAAGGCGAAGTTTATTAATATTGACGTCTTGCTTGTATACTGGAAAAGTAGTCTTTTAACTAACATCCTAGCCAATAATACAAACCATTGTTCTCTTAGGTTTTCTTGCAGCTAGGCAAGCTAAAAAAATTTTAAATTTGCGCATTAAGATAATTTAAAAATCTATAAATATGTCATTGTAATGCAACGATTTAGTTTATTAAGGCCCATTAAAATTTAGGCATGTTTATTTTATGATTAAAAAACTTTGCTGTACCCTTGTCTAATCTGGTTGCATTATCACTTAAGCCTAAATTTAATATGAGAAAAATGTTTGTTACATGCAATAAATTGTTTTCATCACATTGCATCAATAGACTAATTTTTATGACATTTTCTGCAACTAATCAGTTAATAGAAATCACCATCCCTAAAAACTTAGAAAATTTTTAACAGACAAGTCAAAAGTTTTACTTAAAGCAGGTAAAAGATTATGTATGAAGCATTTTACGGATTTCAAGAAAAACCATTTTCTATCGTTCCAGATCCTGAGTTTTTATTCTTAAGCCAAAAACACCGGCAGGCCCTTACGATGCTTGAATATGGTCTGTTGAGTCAGACCAGCTTTACAGTGGTAACGGGTGAAATCGGCTCAGGTAAAACCACTCTCATACGAAAGCTTTTGCAAAGAATCGATGAAGGTATCACCGTTGGGTTGATAGCAAACACGCAATTTGATTCCTTTGAAGAACTATTCCGTTGGATTTTGTTTGCCTTCGAACTGGAATACCGTGGTAAAGAAAAGGTTGAGCTTTATCATACCTTCACCGATTTTCTCATAAAAGAATACACCGAAGATCGCCGCGTTATATTGATTATCGACGAAGCTCAGCATCTTGGCGCAGATATGCTTGAACAGCTGCGCATGTTATCTAACGTCAATGCCGACAAGTATCAACTCTTACAACTCATGCTAATTGGTCAACCGGATTTGCGTGATCTGCTGCGACGACCTGAGTTGCAACAATTTGCGCAACGTATTGCTGTTGATTTCCACCTTGAACCGCTTAATGCAGAGGAAACCGGCGATTACATTCGACATAGGCTTTGCATTGCCGGTGGAGAACCAAATTTAATCGACCAACAAGCGTATCCCCTCATCTGGCGCTGTACCCGGGGTATTCCAAGACTGATTAACGTGCTCTGTGAAACAGCCCTAGTGTATGGCTTTGCAGAACAGGAACCACGTATCACTGAAGAGATGATTAGGGAAGCTATCCGCGACAAACAAACAGGTTTGTCATTGATCCATGAAGATCAGGATAGTGACAATTCCATCCCCCCTAAAGCGGTTGCATCCCACAAAAGATAATCAAGCAAACGCCATCAGGGTAGGGCTTCAGCAGCTCTTAATCAGGAAGTCAGTAAAAACACCTGTGTAAGATGGTTTGTCATCTATATACACAGGTGTTTTTTATCGCGGTCAAGGGAGCTTAAAATAGGTGAAAGGAACTATTTGTAGCATGATCCGGTAAACCAAATTCGGCAGGATACCGAATTCCCTTTAAATAAAGACCCTCAGCTGGCGCAGTTACCCCTGCCAACGCACGGTTACGAACTTTTAGCAGATCCCGTGGCCAGCCCGTTAGCTGTTCACCACGACCAATCGCCAGCAAAACACCCGCCACATTACGCACCATGTGATGTAAAAAACCATTCGCCTCTATGTCGATAGCGAGATAATCGCCTTGGCGTTCTACAGTTAGATTGTATATGGTGCGAATGGGGCTGTTCGCTTGGCAAGCTGTGGCGCGAAAAGAGGTAAAATCGTGCTCACCCAGTAAATGGGTAGCTGCCTCGGCCATCGGTTCATGATTGAGAGGGCCGCGCTGCCAGGTTGCCCGCTTGCGTTGCAAGGCTGAGCGATAAGGACGATTTAAAATAATATAGCGGTAACAGCGGGATAGCGCAGAAAAACGGGCGTGGAAGGTTTCTGCAACCGGTTGCGCCCATCGCAGGCTAATATCGCCTGGCAAATTAGAATTAACCCCTAATAGCCAAGCCCGCAACGGGCGTTGGGCATCCGTATCAAAATGCACCACTTGTTCAATTCCATGAACACCTGCATCGGTTCGCCCTGCGCACACCGTGTTGACGCACTGGGCCGCCACCTGCGACAACGCCTTTTCTAAACAACCTTGCACAGTGGGTACACCGGCTTGTTGAATTTGCCAACCACGGAAATTAGAACCATCATATTCTATACCCAATGCTATCCGCATGGATCACCGTTAAATTATTTTACTCGCGAAAAAGACCACCTTGAAGTCCCGATGTTGAGTGCTGATGAGGTGCACACCGATGAAGGATTATGCAAAGAAAGCCTATCATCGCAACACAATGACCGATAAAGATGCAACCCGTTATGGACCGCAAAGCCCACAACGTCTAGACATCTTTATTTTGCTTTTAATCTTGGCCGTGTTTTTATTGGATTCACCCTTTTTTCAATGGTGGGCCACCGCTGAACGCGCCTGGTACCTCCCCTATCTGGTCTGGGGAGGCGTCATTTTGTTGATTTATGTTTGCCAACGCTGGCATCACCCATGACCTTCAATTTAACCACGCTTTTTCTAGCTTCGCTAATTTATCTATCGGTTTTGTTTTTTATTGCTTATGCCACTGAGCGGGGCTGGATTGCTAGACGAATAGTGCGTCATCCTTTGATTTATACGTTGTCTCTTGGGGTTTACGCCACCTCTTGGAGCTATTATGGCAGTATTGGTTTCGCTGAAACCCAGGGTTTTCTGTTTCTCGCCATTTACATTGGACCTACCCTAGTCTTTATCCTAACTCCTCTATTGCTGGCGCCCATTTTACGCCTGATCCGTGACTACCAACTTACCTCTCTCGCCGATTTGTTTGCTTTTCGCTATAGCAGTCAATTTGCCGGTGTCTTAGTAACAGTTTTTATGTTGATCGGCACACTTCCCTATATTGCGCTGCAAATTCGCGCCGTCACAGAATCAATGCGTATTCTTACCCACAGCCAACCGCCGCTGGAATTGGGTCTGTTGTTCTGCCTTACCTTAACGGTTTTCGCCATTCTTTTTGGCGCTCGCCACATCTCGCCACGGGAAAAACACGAAGGGCTTGTAGTGGCCATAGCGTTTGAGTCGCTGATGAAAATAACGGCCATTCTTTGCGTTGGATTGTTCGCCTTGTGGGGCGTTTTTGACGGTCCTAAAGACTTAAATCGTTGGCTCACTTTAAATCCTAAAGCG
>CAZGON010000052.1:0-21175 GCA_964527085.1 uncultured Candidatus Competibacteraceae bacterium | reverse complement strand
TCCCTTTCCTTCGCCTGAAGGCGAGGGATTTTATATCCCCGAAGGGGACATTAATGGTACAAACTGATCAAACCCAAATGCTTTAGAAGCACATTAAACAGATCATTCAAAATGGCGGAAAAAACTAACACGTAATGTATGCCTGCCCTACCACTGTTTTGCTAGCGGATGATCACCCAGTTGTGCGCACCGGTTATCGTTGCATTTTACAGGAAACCCACGATATTCAAGTGGTCGCTGAAGCCTGTAACGGTGAAGAAGCCTACAAACGCTGTCGTGAATATCGACCAGATGTGACGATTTTGGATCTTGTGATGCCCGGTATCGGCGGCATTGAAACAATTCGCCGTATTTTAGCCAAAACGCCACAAGCGAATGTTCTAGTGGTCAGTATGCATGGGAGCAATTCGCTGGTGCAACGCTGCAAGCAAGCAGGTGCCCGCGGTTTCATCTCAAAGACCAGTCCTATAAACCGGTTGATCGAAGGAATTCGCCGGGTAGCCCGAGGCGAAACTTTTTTTGATGCCACAATATCGGAACCTGACGGAACACAAGAGAGAGGATTTGGTGTTCTTGAGGCACTGTCGCAACGTGAATTTCAGATATTTCAACTGCTAGCGGAGGGGCATACCGTAATAGACATTGCTGAATCACTGTGTATTAGCCCAAAAACGGTAGGCGTGCATCAAACCCATATCATGAAAAAGCTTGATCTTATGAATGCCGCGCAACTGACCCGTTTTGCTATTCGATGTGGCGTTATAACACCTTATTAATAACCAAGCGCCAAACGAGCGAAAGAAATGCCAAAACCGCCACAGGAGGTTTTTCTATGAATTTCTACGCACCTATGGTACCCAACGATATGGCGCTATTAATGATGGATACGCACGGCTACCGAAAGGGATTTTACAAGGAATGTTGCAATCGTTTTCGTCCCTTTGATCCCGCCACAAGCCGCTTGTTTGAAGCATTGGAAGCTGAAGAAGAAGAACAAAAACAAGAACTGGCGCATCTCATCTATGCGGCGCTGAAAAATGAAACGTGGGGGATTCCGCTATCCTATAGATCCAATGACAGACAACAGACAGATAACAGCGATACCGATCAGCACTATTTTTTTGTGATAAACAGCGATATGGCGAAAAAGATCCTGCAGGCAGCCTTGCAGATGGAATGTGAAACTTATGGTTTTTATGAAGGACTCCGCACTAACGCAACAAATGATTCTCTCTTAAAGGTCCTTTTTAAACGTTTGAGTTCATTTGCAGAAAACCACAGACAAATACTGGAAGAGGCTGTAAACCGTTTTTATATTCAAGCACCGCCTAACCATCAGCAGGACACGAAAAAACCGGCTACCTTAAATTAGGTGTTAGCCATGTACGAACAATCTACCGTAGGATGTGCTGCTCACAGTCAGTCGGTATCATGACTCAACTTTTCCCGCAGCCCAGAAGTTCGTTTCACCGTTTTTTTGATGGCCTGCAAAAAGACGTCAGAACTACCCCAGATTGTCAGCTGGTTTTTTGCGCGGGTAATTGCCGTATAGATTAATTCCCGGGTTAGCATTCGTGAGTCTTCCGTAGGCAACACCAAGGCAACCTGATCGAATTCAGACCCTTGGCTTTTATGAATAGTCATGGCGAAGACAGGCTCATAAACCGGCAGGCGAATCACGGGTAAGCTGCGCACATGTCCGTCGGGCCCTTGGAAATGTACCCGTAATTGATCATTGCGCTGGGGATCGGGTAAGGCAATACCGATGTCCCCATTAAACAACTGCAGCTGATAATCGTTGCGGGTAATCATCACAGGCCGGCCTGGATACCAAATATCCCTGGTATGGCGCAACTGGGTTCTGACCAGCGTTTCAAACCGTTCGTTAAGACTTTGAACGCTCAAACGCCCCCTACGTTGCGGGCAAAGAACGCGATATGTTTGAAAAGCAGCTAGGATAGTTGAGACGGGTGCGCGACGACCCACCTGGGTCAAATACCCTTGATAGCCTTTTAATAATTGCGCCAGCAAATCCTGCTCACTGTTTTCTAGGGCTGGATAACGCCAGGTTATGCCTTCCAACCCCATGCTCCCCTCTTTTTGTAGGGCGCGAATAGTCTGTCCATCACCTCGATTAACGGCTTGCGCTAAACGACCAATTCCACTGTCGCTGGGAAAACGGTAACTGTGCTGTAGTAGCACAACGCTGTCCTGTAGAGGTTGGGATTGGTTACTGGGCACGGGGACAGGTTGTTGGGTGAGATCCATCAACTGCTGGGCAAACTTAGGCGAATACCCCGCATATTGCGCACACAATTCTCCAAATACTGTACCGGCTTCCACAGAGCTCAACTGATCCTTATCTCCCAATAGTATCAACCGGGCATCCAAGGGCAGCGCCTGTACTATTTTTGCCATCAAGGCTAGATCCACCATGGAAGCTTCATCAATGACAAGGATATCTAAATCTAAGGGATTATCTTGGTCGTGAAAAAAATAAACTCCGTCTGAACGCAGACGCAGCAAACGGTGTAAGGTGAATGCCTCCTCGGGAATCGCCGCTAAAATAGCGGGGGCAACCATAGCTGACAACTGAGCTTTGCTGGCCTGAATCGCTTCCTGGACCCGGGCAGCGGCCTTTCCGGTGGGTGCGGTAAGGCTAATCCGTAGCTTGTCAGGACCAGCCTGTTCTAACAACACCGCCAGGATCTTTGCCAGTGTAGTGGTTTTACCGGTTCCAGGCCCCCCCGAGATCACCGTAAAACCCCGCAGCAGCGCAAGACTCGCTGCGACTTTCTGCCAATCCTCACCGCTTTGCAAACCTGGTGCTGGAAAAAGTCGTTGTAAACTTTGTTTCAACTGCTCACTATTGACTTTAAAAACCTGTGCAGCCCGCTGTTTTAGCGCTACTGCTAAGCATTGTTCGTAGTCCCAATAACGGTAAAGATACAACCGATCCCGTTCATCCAGCACTAACGGTTTCCATGCACCCGGCGTTCCCACCACTCGACTGTTTTGCAGCATACGCCGCCAACGTTTTAAGTCGGGAGCAACCACAGGAGTTTGCGGTAATTCAGTCTGTGTTAATGGCTGCTGGGCATACTGAGCCAACTCTAAGCAAACATCACCGTTGTTAACCGCCCGACTCGCTAAAGCCGATCCCAGCAGCAGTTCCTCACTGGGTGCGCTGTCCAGTTGCGCCATCAGATAAGCAAACTCGGCATCCAACGCATCGATGATCCCTTGTTGACAGAGCTGTTCCAAGCTGTCATTCAAAAAAGTCTTCTCCTTTTTGCAAATAGCGATCAAGGGTCCTGATCAGTGGCCAGGGCGGTCGGTCGGCAAATTGGCCGCACTTCAAACCCAGCTCAGGACGCATACCTCGCAAAAACAAATAGCGTACTCCACCAAAATGACGGTTGTAATCGTAATCGGGCAAACGCCACGTCAAATAACGGTGTACAGCAACACTATAAATAAGATATTGCAAATGATAGCAGCCTGCCGTCATGGCATTATCTAAGTATTCCGGCTGATAGTCCTGAAGATCAGGCCCTAACCAGTTGGATTTGTAGTCCACCACATAAAAGCGTCCCTGAAAGTGAACCACCAAATCGATAAAACCCCGCATAAATCCTTCTAACAGCCTGAAATCTAATGCCGCTAACTGCTCTTTGCCATGTTCGCTATGGGTTTCCACTAAGCGGCGCAGGTGTTCCACTTGAAGATGTTTGAAGGGAAATAGAAACTCCAACTCAGTCAACCGTTGACTCCGCTCCACCTGGGCTAAGGTCAGCCTTCCCGACTCATCGAGGGGTGTGTGAAGCACTGCCTCTAGCATAGCGGTGATAGTGTTTGTCCATTCGCTGGCAAACCCGAATCCAAGTAACTGTTGTTGTACCTTTTCTTCGAGAACCGTGGTCGAGCAACGGAAATCTATCTGTTCCAAGATGGCATGTAAACAGCGTCCGGCTCGGGCACCCCGGGGAAATGTAAACACCGATCGTGCCTGGTCAACATCGCAAGACATGTGTTCCAATGTGGCATCGTAATCGGGCAATTCGCTACTGCGTCGTTCATAGAGCGCCGTAAAACTGGTAAAGCAACGCCCTACCCGCACCTGTCCTTGAAACTGCCGAGCCGCCAGCATTGGCGTTTTACCCTCAATCGCTTGGTAAGTGGCGGGCGTATAGTCAGGTAAGGGATGACAATCGATTTGCTTATCAGTGGCGACAACTAAGTCCGCCAAATCCTTTGCAAGCGCGGCATCGGTGAGATTTTTGACATATTCCCAATGCGCCTCTAGGGCATCAACACAGACGTCGGTGGGGGTTGGGACGGCGTGGAGCAACCAAGCTAAGGCCGACTTTTCAGCCTCTTTAATGGCTCCCCAAACCATATAGCAACGATATTTGGCCCGCGTCAACGCCACATAGGCAAGGCGCAGGTCTTCGGCTAACGTTTCCCTGTCAGCATGGCGCCGCCATTCCTGCTGCTGGGGTGAACCAAAATCCAAAACCGCTCGGAAGTCGTCGTCAGGATCGTGAAAAGTAAGAATATTCTGCCGTTTAGATAAGCCCTTGGTGTCCCATAGGAAGGGACAGAAGACCACAGGATATTCTAAACCCTTGCTCTTATGGACGGTGACAATCTGCACCAACTCAGCGTCGCTTTCCAGACGCAATTGTTGATCCTCATCTTCCCCGTTAGGAGTTTGACGCTGCTCGGCTAACCATTTCACGAGTCCGACCATCCCCAATCGCTGGTCGAGATTGGCAGCCTGTAACAATTCGCCTAAATGCAGTAGATTCGTCAAACGCCGCTCGCCGTCACGAAAGCTCAATAACCGCCGATAAATATCGCGACGTATTAATAAGCGTCGAAACATGCGGATAAAACCCTGGGTTCGCCAAGACTCATGGTAATCGGCAAACTCTATTAACAGCTTTTCCCAATCCGCTTCTACCTGTAAGAAACTTTGCAACTCATTACCGGAAACACCCAATAGTTCGGTGAGCAAGGCGGCTTTAATCAACCCCTCCGAGCGCACTGTAGCGATGGCCCTTAACACCCGCTCTAAATCCTGGGCTTCTTGGGTGACAAACACACTGTCCCGGGAGTGCTGGACACTGCTCACGCCTAAGTCCAGCAAGGCATCGCGCACCAGCAACGCTTGCCAGCGGTCACGCACCAAAACGGCAATGTGACCACCTTGCAGGTTTTCCCTGTGTCCGCTGGTATCCTCGATATAGGCTTGCCCCTGGGTACTGAGATTGAGCAACCGGGCGATTTCCGCCGCCGTAGCTTTGGCAATCTGTTGGCTAGCTTCTTTCTTATAATGTTGCCTTGGTTTACCGTCTTGGGTCCGGCCCATAAACCATAGTTGTAACGGCCCCTGGGAGGTAGCATCGGTCAGGTGTAAAACAGAACGCGCTCTAACGGCAGGCTGCACCGCTTGAAAGGGAATTTGTTGCAGCAGAAAAGCATCGGGGCGGCGTTGGAAAAGCCCATTGATGGCGGCAATCAGCGCCGGATCAGAACGCCAATTAACCGCTAATGTGTATTCCGCCGCTGCCTGCTGACGCGCTTGCAGATAAGCGAAGATATCAGCCCCACGAAAGCTATAAATAGCCTGTTTGGGATCGCCCACTAAAAAGACCGGCTGTCCGGTATTTTTATAAATGGCGTTAAAGATGTCGTACTGCACCGGATCGGTATCTTGAAATTCATCGATTAACGCAGCGCTAAAGCGCTGGCGCACCTGTTCAGCAAGTCTAACACCTCGTTGCGGATGGTCGAGAGCCTCGCGCAGTTGACCCAATAGATCATCATAAGATTGAATTTGCAGCTCGCGCTTACGGCGGCGTAGCTCGTGATTGCAGTGGTTGAACAACTCATAACGGAGTCGTTGCAAACTCCGCTCAAATCCTTCTTCTAGGGCTATAACCGCTTTGTGAAGAGTTTCACAGGCATCAAAAAAAGTATGAACTGGTGCAGATTGCCCCTTTTTGGTTTTTGCCCGTAGGGTAGCGGTAGTAAAATTCTCAAACTTGTTCGGACAACGGGGGTTCGCTAGGGCATCTTGCGCAAAGTACTCATCTAGCTCCACAAACCAATTTTCCATATTCTTGTGGTAAGTAATTTTATTGAGACATTGCTCCCGCGCTTGTAACAATAATCCGATCACCTCTTCCCGCTGGGACAACCAAAGTTCGCAGGCCCCGGCAAAGGCTGTTGCAAAGGTTTTTTCAATGGCTGCAAAGTCTTTTAACTGAGCAAGTTCTGCTATTTTGAGATAAGGTTTACCCAGATAGGATTGGATACTCAGCTGCAATTCAGTCGGCGCCAAACGGGTGTCGATGATCCGGTAGGCCCAGCGGGGTGACACTTGATAGCTATGGCAACGCCAGAAATCCTCGACGATTTCTTTTAAGAGTGTTGACTGATCCGCGAGAATCTCGGTGTCGAAAGGCATCCCACTAGCAAAGGCGGTATCCGTCAATACCCGCTGACAGAAACCGTGAATAGTAAAAATGGCCGCTTCATCAAAGGCCATTAGCGCGTTGTTTAGGCGTCGTATGGCGATATCTTTATGAATAGCGGCGCCCTTATCAGTGCAACGCGCCAGCAACATGTGACAAAAGGTATCCGAGCTACAACCCGCTTGAAACGCCTGACGCACCTCAAATAGGCGGTTACGAATACGTTCCTTAAGCTCTTCCGTGGCGGCGCGGGTAAAGGTAACCACCAGAATGTCGCCGACGCCATAACCTTGCTCCACCACTAAACGCACATAAAGACCGGCGATGGCGTAGGTCTTACCCGTCCCGGCACTGGCTTCAATCAGGTTTATGGTGTTCAGCGGAACCTGAAAAATATCTAACGGCTGACTCACGATAGGTCCTGACGATAGGCAAAGATAGGCTTAAAGATGCGCTCGGCAAGCTCGGCGAATTCCTTGTCAACGGGTGAGGTGTCGCGGAAGACTAATTGATTATAAGGGTCCATGACATCGCCCCAGTTTCTCTCGGACCCCTTCCAGGTCTGTTCGGCCTTCTGGAATGGATCGTCCTTATCCGCCGCCTCCACAAAGGCCAGACTGGTGCGGGGAAAGAATTTTAGGGGCCAGCGCAGACCCTGCCAATAGACATTTAAGAGTTCTTCCAAGATCTCGGTCGGATTTTCAACGGGCATCAATTTAAATCTCGCGCCAAGACCAAGCCATTGGGTTTCCAGTGCAACCCCAGTTGGTTTGATACAGTTCAGCACAAGATGCTGAATCCAGGTTTCCAAGTAATGACGCGCCGAGAGGGGGTTTACATGAAAGATAACCAGACCTCCTTGACTAATATGGGTTAGCCTTCCTGCTAACTCAAACCCAGCAACGTTTAACTTTACCTCAACTTTTTGTTCGGCTTGACAAGCAACCCGCTTCCAGGCGTCAAACAAAGGCTTGACTTTAGCCGCCTCTCTCGCAAAAGAGGCTCGCCCCAGTTCACCGTGGGGTAGTAAACCCTGGGCTTGGACGATGGGTAAAATATCTGTCGGTGTTTGACCTGTCTGTTGCCGTGTAAAAAGCTGCTCACGAATTGTTCGATCTGCGAACGGTTCTAATAGAAAAGGCTCACAAATTTCTAATAACTCTTTGCCTTCTCGGAGAAAAATACCGAGTCGTTGGTTGAGCAAAAACCGACTGGGATGACAGAAAAACGTGATCAGCTGGGCCAGCTCTAAGGTGTAAAAAAGGCCCGCCGGCTCGGGCAAAGGATCACCAAATAAAGACAGCCGCGAAGCGGTTTGCTGCCCCTGGGCTTGGGCAGCAGCACACAACATCTCTGAATAGCTAAACACAGCTGTTTGGTTTGCCTGGTCAGCCACAAAATAATGGCGATTAAAGGACTGTAGCGGATGCCGAGTCACAATCACATCCAGAGGGTTTCCTGACGTGTTTCCTTCAAGAAGAAACCCTTGACGCACATAGTCTAATAATTCACTTACTAACACAGACGGTGGAATAGAACTATTATCCCGAATACTACTTCCCACATAGCTTAGATAAAATACCTCTCGGGCTGATAAAAGCGCTTCTAAAAACAGATAACGATCTTCATGGCGATGGGATCGATCACCACGGCGCGGATACTTCGCCATCAAATCAAAATCTATGGGTCGTTGCGGTCGCGGATAGGCGCCATCATTGAGGCCGATCAAACAGACCACCTTGAAGGGAATACTGCGCATGGGGACCAGGGTACAGAAGGTTATACCACCCGCCAAGAAACCCATGGGTTTAGCAATACCCGCTAAACATCGTTCTAGCCAAGCGCGAATCACGTTCACCGGCAGGGGTTTAAAAAACCTGGCAAGTTCTGCACTGGCAGCCAGCTCATCAAGAGCCGTGCAAAGACTTGCTCGCTCGGGTTCGGTGGTATCGTCAACAGCAATAAAATTATTGAGAATATCATGCAGCACGCTGCACCACTGGGCAATATCCCGTTCTTCATTGAGCTGTTTATTGAGCGCAAAAAGCTTTCGGGTAAACCGCCGTAAGCGGCCCATCACCCTAGCATTCTGCCCTTCCATGGCATTAAAGGGGAGTATCTGTTCAAGAAACAGTCCGTTTTCCTTACTCCCTTTACCCGGCAAGGCGAAGCCCAATAACAGCCGCTCCATACCAGCTTTCCAAGTATGTTCATGGGTAGCCGGTAACCCCAATCCTTGCCGTTCTTCCCCGTCAACCCCCCAACGCACCGCCGTCTGTTGCAACCAATCGGTGATTAGGGGTAAGTCGTCTTCAGTGAGTTCAAAACGTTGCCGGATAGCAGGCATCTCTAACAGAGTAAGTACTTGGTTGACGGTAAAACGGCTTTTTGATAAAGACAATAAAGTAAAAAAAGCATCTATTAGCGGGTTTTCCCAACGAAAATCCCGATCTGCGATGTTAAAGGGAATACGGTGTTTTACCTCTGCCGTCGAGAACACAGCTTGAATACTGGGTGCATAGGCGTCGATAGCGGGGGTCATAACGATGATATCGTCAGCTTTTAGAGAAGGATAGCGTGCAAATAAATCCAATAATTGATCAAAAAGCACTTCCACTTCTCGCATCCGACTATGACAGACATGTACTTGCAGGGAACGGTCATTATGCGCCAAAGGTGTTATGGAAGTAGCACGGCTATAGGTATCAAAAGGACAAACCGTATGATTACCGCCACGGTTTCGCAACTCCAATATATCCCCTTGAAGACAGTGCAACAGGCTATCTTCGGGTATATCTTCAAATAGTTCTTCAGGGGATGCATCAACTTCCGCCAGCAAATGATGAAAATCCCGTCCTTGACGCCCCCAAGACGCCAGCAGACGGTTACCAGTTTCCAGATAAAGGGATTCAGCATCCTGTTCCTGGTTCGCTTTGGCAATTTCCCGCTCAGCCATAATCATGCCCCAATACTGTCGGCATGGATTCAGCAAATAAAAGTCAATATGGCAAAAATTTGCCAGTTGCAAGAACGATTCTACATGAGCCGCAGGAAGACTAGCGATGCCAAAACAGGAAAACCGTGCAGGGAAGCCTGCGGGTGGTTCGCTAATATGTTCAAGTCGTTGACCAAAGGCTTGCTGCACGCGTGCCCGATGCAGTGTGTTTGGATGTGTCAATCGCCGCCATAAAGCGGCTTGCCAGTTCTCTTTCTGGCCTTGTTCCCACTGGCTGATCCAGTCTGGACGGTACACCAGATACTGATCAAAAAGATCGGCGACGCGGCAGGCTAATTGGTAGCGTTGAAAGGAATCTGCATCCTCTAGGTAGCTAGTTAGGGGTGCAAAGACAGGTTCGTTCTCTAATGTGTCAAAACAGGTCAAAATACGCCAGACCAAGATTTCTTTAGTAAAGCTTGAAACATCGGGCAGTTGCGGTAAAACCGCCTGATACATTTTCCAAATAAACGTGGCAGGGTAAGGAAACTGTAGATTTGCGGCAATCGATAAACGCTGGGCTAACGCCATGGATAACCAGCGTTTCATACCATTGCTTTGGACGAGGATAATGTCAGGCTCAAAAGTCAAGACTGGAGATAAGCGCAAGTTTTCCGCTAAACGGTTTACCAAGCTTTCTAGCCGATTGCTGTGGTGTATCTTTAGCATAACCGATCCTGGTTAGATGATACTGAACGGTTTAGATTAGCTTATTACAGGAGAAAACAGAACAAAGAGCAGGGGTGGGATCGGTATGATAGATACACTTCAGCACTATTAAAAGTTGCTGAATGCATACATGAATGTTAACTAAGACTGATAATCTACAAGCAAGGAACACTGGCGGAATCCGCCGCCAAGCCTGTCCAATTTGATGATGCTACCTTCGATTAAGTCTGCTAAAGGCGACATTGAATGTCGAGTATTATGAGAAAAATTAGCTTTCTTCAATAATTCTTTTTACAGTACTTACATGCCAGCGGCCACGACCTGTTTTAGTGGATATATTCTGACGGTTTAGCGTCTCAGCAATTTGCAAGTAAGTCTTTTTTGGCCACATGGATTTAATCAGTTGACGGGTTTTTTCCCACTCTGAAATAGCTTGACCTATTTTGGTTGTTTGCAATTGTTGGGGAGAAGGCGTAGCGACTTCTTTTTGCTCTGGCAATGAATTAACGTTACGTTTTTTTAAAAGTAAATCATTGAGCACAGCGTTTATAGCGTCTTGTTTTGGCCCACCATATTCACGAGCCAATCGATTAAGTTCGCTATTCACAGAGACATCTAACCAGTAGGTTACCTGTTTACGCTTAAGGTGTCGCTGTCGTTTTCGCCAATTAAATTGACGTACTTTGGCACGTTCGTCCGGCACAGTGTTATCACCTAAGATTCTTGTTAGAGAAAAATATTCAGTGTTGCTAGCCATAACTTATAAGAATCCTAATGTTTTCTTAAGTTATTGATTGTGAAAACTCGTCAAGTAATACTTGCGAGGCAAACAATCGCCACTTAAGAAGTAACTTTTCTGTTAAATCACATTTTTTTGCGCTGTTTGATAAAAACAGAGTGCCTTCCGAGACTAGATATTAGTAAATCCGTGATGAGCTTTATTTTGAAAACGCAGGACTCTCAAATAACCTACTAGATTTAACCGCAACGGCAGCTGCTGCTTGTTCGCGGGTATAAAATCGCTGTTGGTGGGCAAAACCAGCAATAATAGTAGGCACCGTAGCTGTCGCATGGCCTGCAGCATCCCGTACTCTGATTAAATCTTTTGGTAAACCTTCCAGGATGTGCATCGGCGCAAGCCGACCGTCAGCAAACCGTGCTAAATGAATTTCACCTTTTGCAGTATCAAAAAAAGCAGGTGTAAAACCATGACCATTATTTTCCGCGCTAATTCCACCCGTACCGCGAAAAGCGACTGTTTGTTGCTGCAACTTTTCAGGCGTTAGAGAGGAGTCGGCGTGACACATCCAACGCACAACGCAATGTAATGTCCTTTTTACTTTATAAAACGAGAGGTTCACGGCCAATACTCACAATAATGTTCAATGTTTACATACGACTTATGCTTATACGCATAAGAACCTTTCCTGTATGCACCATATGCAAATCATGAGCCACATAAAGTAAATATGATTTATTAGAACCCTATTGGTCTTTGGGCTTATGGCAGATCAAGTATAATAACTTTTAGGTAAAATGTATGGCAAAAAATAATTCAATAAGAGGGTAAGTTGTTGGTGGTCTTACAGCAGGATCTTGGTTTACAGTCTTGTACTGTTCCTGGAATCGGGTAATACACCTTATCTCAAGGTAAAGCGAAAAATCGCAAAAATCACATTACTGTTTGCGATTTAAAATGAATCAAATAGATCATAATAATCCGGTCAGATTAAACCAGTAGGAACAAATTGCCGTGATGGACCAAAAGAGAAGTGACGGTATGGAGAAGGTATAAATTTACAAGAGATCAACGATTTCCAATGTTCAATCATTTATTTGAAAGGTAAAATATGATGAATGTGTATCTTGCGGGACCTTTATTTACACTAGCAGAGCAAACATTCAACTTAGAGTTAGCGAGAAATATCGAAAATATAGACAGCAAATTGACACTGGTTTTGCCTCAGTTAAAAAACAAAGAGTTACAAAAAAGCGAGCATGTTACCCATGACATTTTTAATTATTGCGTAGAAATGGTAAACCAATGCCATTTGCTGGTAGCAATTCTTGACGGCGCTGATGCGGATTCTGGAACGTGTATCGAGATGGGCCTAGCCTATGCCCAAGGCAAACCCATTATTGGGGTTCGTACAGACTTTCGTAGTCTTGAAGACCGGGGATTAAATCTGATGGTGTCTTTCGCGTGCTCGCGGTTGATTTGGCAATCTATGGAAACTGTGGATGATTTGGCTAAAGAGATTGTCAAAGCGATCAAAGATGTGACAGCCATCTAATGTTTTTAACAATCAAAAAAAAGGGATCGGGAAAGCGTTAAAAGCTGGAGCCGTTAGCCTTAATCTTTCCTTCACCCTCAAATGAGGAGCTATAGATAGAAAAGACAGGGCGATTTGCAGACTTACAGGAAACAGCCCGCACTCAGTCCCGCCTAGAGCATTTCCCATTCGACTGTACACATCGTTAGCCTTCGGTATCGGCGTGCTCAGGTACGTCATGTACATTCCGCGCACCGATACCGACGCTGCCTTGTGTACAGTTAAAGCGAAAACGCCCTAGCTATTTTCTACTCCCCTTCGTGCTTCCCCACTGGCATCCATGAGCGCACTCTCTGGCACTTCAAAGGTACGCTGTGAAAAACGGACATGATAGTGAATACCGTTTGGTGCATCCCTGACTACTTTAAGCACTTCCCCTTGGTCACCCTGGGGGACTAGGGTGTTTCCCTTGACAGATAAACCTAACCGGGCAATGACTTTATCCCGGACCTCAAATCGACTAGGAACCCAAGGCGCATCAGCAGGAATTAATTCGTTTTCTCGACAGCCCACAATACGATTATTCGCGTCCATAAAATGAACCGAATAAATCACTTGGTCTTGCAGAAAGGTACCCATATCACGTACATAACCGACGCTGCCACAACGAACAAGCTTTTCTCCCGTGGCAACACCTGGATAGGTACCGTCGTTGCGAACAGTACGGGTAATGCGTACCGCGTCATCAATATCAAAACGAGAACTTAGCATACCAGCGGCCTAACGAAACACGTCTTCCAACGGCACAAAGGTTTCTTGCGGTTGCTCACCTTTATGAAAAATCTTGAAGACTTTTTCTGTGCGTGCATCTGATGCGACAAAGTCTTGATAAGCCTTCTGCAAGGACTGGGCATAGACTTGCCGTTTTTGCTGTTCGTCGTCGGGCATGGTGTCTGCCGCTGTATGGAGATAGTCGTGAAAACGCTGCAATATATGCAATCGATTGACATGGACTACTTGGGGATCAAAGGGAATGGCAAAATAATTCAAGAACTCTTCCGCCGTCTCTAGTTCTTCCAAGTCATCAATGAATGTGGATGCACTCATAGGGTTGTTTACCTCAGTTATAGATGTGGTTTATTCACTGCAAATTAATAAGACCCGGTTGTGGGGTGGACTGGTAGTGATTACCGTCACCCTTGTTAGGTTGACCGTTTTCTTGTTCATAGTCGGCGAGCCGTTTTTCTAACATTTCAATACGATACAACAAACAATGCAGATTGCGTCCAACAGGGTCAGGTAGCAAATGATGGTTCAAGCTAACTGGGTGATCTTGATCTTTTGCAAGTCCCCTTGACGGCATCGGCACGATCCGCCCAGGCACGCCAACCACCGTACAATCGGAGGGCACGGATTGGATAACAACAGAATTGGCCCCCACGCGGACATTGTTACCCAAAGAGATGGGTCCTAAAACTTTGGCGCCGGCGCCAACCATGACACTATTACCAAGGGTAGGATGACGACGACCCCTGTTCCAAGTGGTTCCTCCCAAAGTAACCCCGTGGTAAAGCGTCACGTCATCGCCAATAACAGCTGTCTCACCAACCACCACACTAGCCCCGTGGTCGATAAAAAAACGTCTGCCAATGGAGGCGCCAGGATGGATATCAATATTAGTCACAAGGCGACTCAAAAAAGCCAATACTCTAGCTCCATAACGCCATCTTCCTCGCCACAGCCGACTGGCGACCCGGTGGATGAGAATAGCATGTACCCCCGGATAAATGGTCAACACTTCAAGACGACTTCGGGCAGCGGGATCACGCTGAAAAACGCAAGCGATATCTTCGCGCCATTGGGTGAGTAATTTGAGCTGAGCCATGGAAGTTCTCAGTGTTTTATCACTTGTCACTTAGACACCAACGTGTTGTACCGGGAATAGGTGGCGCTGGAATGATAAACCCTCTTTCTGATACCTGCCTTTGGACATTTGCCGATATCACTGTTCTCGTGGAGGTTTTGTGATCTGTAAACTGATCATCCAACGGGGACGAACTCAGCGGTTTGCTCATTTGTTCTGTCATAGCCTGTTGCCTCCCCATAGTGTGTTTTCTCGTTAGCACATACATCAAGATAGAACGTTTGTAGATCCAAAGAATCTGGAGAGCGCTTTGTGTGACTGACAAAAACCCGCACCCGCTCCAATACCGCCAGGGCTTGCTGGCGACTCAATGGCATACCTAGATCTTGGTAGATTTTACGCACAGCTCGGGTACCTGAGTGCTTACCCAACACCAAGTGATGTACACGACCCACCTCGGCGGGATCGACACCTTGATAATTAAGCGGATTTTTGAGTAAACCATCCACATGGATACCGGCTTCATGGGTAAACGCACCCTCCCCCACCAGACTCTTATGCCATGACAGGGGACGCCCCGCGGCACTGGCTACCTGCTGTGAAAGCGCCGGGAATTCAGCCAGTTCGATGCCGACATTAAACCCATAAAGTTTTTTTAAACCTATAACCACTTCTTCTAGAGGGGCATTACCTGCTCGCTCGCCTAGGCCATTAACCGTGGTATTAACGTGGCTAGCGCCACCGACGGCGGCCGCTAACGTATTCGCCGTGGCCAAACCCAGATCGTCGTGGGCATGCATCTCGAGTTCTAAATCGGCAGCGGCGCGCAACCGTTGAAAAATATGAAGAACAGTAAAAGGTTCCATAATGCCCACGGTATCGGCAAATCGAAAACGCCGCGCACCGACGCTCTGGGCCACCTCCACCACCTGTAACACAAAGTCCAAGTCAGCTCGAGATGCATCTTCAGCGCCGACAATCACTTCTAAACCCATGTCTTGCGCCAGCGGCACATGATAGCGAATAGCCTCTAGAACCTGTTGTCGCGTCCAATTCAACTTATGACGAATTTGCTGATCAGACACCGATATGGACAAGTCCACTTTGTCCACACCCAAATTTTGGCAATGCAACAGATCTTGGCTGTGCATTCGGCTCCAAACCAACAATTGGGCCTTTAAACCTAAACTGGCCAGATCACGAATCACCTCACGCTCTTCAGCACCCATGGCCGGAATTCCGATCTCTAGTTCCGGTACGCCTAGCTGATCAAGACTACGGGCAATATAACGCTTCTCTTCGCGGGAAAAGGCGACACCTGCCGATTGCTCGCCATCCCGTAAAGTCGTATCGTCGACAATAATCTGGCGGCCAGTTTTTAACATTGCTTCAACCAACTGAGTTTTCCTTTTGAGACATGGTGGTTGGTTACCCAACCGCTCAACGGAGCAAAGCCTCTGCCAAGCAGCTTATCAAGCATAAACCGGTTGAAAAACCTTGTCAGAATCCACCACAGGCCCTGTCTCACCCCAGTAAGGGGAAAGCTTACGGAGCCGCTCCACAATAGGTGGCAATACGCGAATGACCCGCTCTATTTCATCGAGAGTGTTAAAACGCGACAAGGATAAGCGTACCGTACCATGGGCTGCGGTATAGGGAATCCCCATGGCCATCATCACATGGGAAGGCTCTAAAGAACCGGAGGTACAGGCAGAGCCGCTAGAACCGGCGATATCTTCTTTATTAAGCATCAACAAGATACTCTCACCTTCCACATACTCAAAAGCGATATTGGCTGTATTAGGCAGGCGATTGCTCACATCACCGGTGGCAAAGGCACAGGGAACCGATGCTAAAATACCTGCCTGTAAGCGGTCCCGCATGGCTCTAATGGCGGTTCCTTCATAATCCATATGCTCCATGGCCAATTCGGCCGCTTTACCAAGGCCCACGACGGAGGCGGTGTTTTCTGTGCCCGCACGGCGTCCGCGCTCCTGGTGACCACCCCGAAACAGGGGCCGAAACCGCGTACCCCGACGCAGATAGAGCACACCGATACCTTTAGGCGCATGCAGCTTATGACCTGACAAAGACAACATATCGATGCACGAATGCTTCAAATCCATGGGCAGCTTACCCACCGCCTGCACCGCATCAGTATGAAACATTACCCCCGCCGCACGGGCCATCTCTGCCATGGTTTCCACCGGAAACAGGGTACCGGTTTCGTTGTTGGCCCACATGATGGAGACAACAGCGACTTTTTTGGAAAGGAGACGACGATATTCATCAAGATCTAAGCGTCCTTTTGAACTGACTTTAAGATAATGAACCGTATAACCGTCTTTTTCTAACCACTGACAGGTGTTTAGCACCGCCGGATGCTCCACCGCCGTGGTGATAATTTCCCGCCGCTCGGGTTGTGCTTTGAGCGCCGACATAATGGCGGTGACATCTGATTCTGTACCACAGGAAGTAAACACAATCTCGGAGTCGTGCTCGGCGCCCAGCAATGCTTGAACACAGCGCCGGGCCTGTACAACCGCACGCCCCACCTGATCGCCGAAGCGGTGCATGGAAGAGGGGTTACCGAACTGCTCGGTAAAGAACGGTAGCATTGCCTCGACCACGGCAGGATCAACCATGGTGGTGGCGTTATTATCCAAATAAATAGCAGACATGGCTTTTATATCTCCATACGGACAGACTTAGGCGCCACTGGCACGATGCGAACAAACTCACCCAGTTCTTCCAGCAGCCGCTGCTGAATACCCCCTAGTGTAACCGGCGCCATCTGGCAACCCGCGCAAGCGCCGGTCATGCTTAAGTAAACGGTTTTACCGTCCACATCAATCAATTCCACATCCCCATAATCAGCTTGCAGTTGTGGCCGCAAAGATTCGAGGATTGCTTCAATACGATGTATACGCTGGATATTTGTCATAGGAGATGTTTTCTTGGCAGGAGTTTTTTTAGGCGCGGTCCAAACAGGTAGAAGCTGCCCGGTGGGAGTACTAGGAGGAGGAGTGACCGCTTCTTCTTTTTCAATGGCGACTTTAGCCAATATTTCTTCGATACCTTCGTGACAGGCAGAACATCCACCACCTGCCTTGGTATAATTCATGATGTCTTGGACTGTGCTCAGCTTATTAGCCCGTGCTACCCGCTCAATAAGGACATCATCAACGGCGTAACATTTACAGACCAACTTACCCTCTTCGTGATCGTCCTGCCAAACCTCACCCCGATAATTAGCCACCGCCGCCCGCAGCGCTTCCCAACCCATCACCGAACAATGCATTTTTTCAGGCGGCAAACCATCGAGATAGGCGGCGATGTCTTGGTTATTAATCTTGAGCGCTTCGTCGAGGGTTTTACCCTTAATCATTTCTGTTAACGCCGATGACGACGCAATGGCGGAACCACAACCAAAGGTTTCAAAGCCAGCATCCTGAATCACGTCATTGGATGAATCCACCTGCAACGATAATCTAAGGGCATCGCCACAGGCGACCGAACCTACATCACCCACTGCATTGGCCTTTTTTATCGTTCCCGCATTGCGAGGATTAAAAAAATGATCTTTTAATGTTTCTGAATAGTCCCACATGATGGTCACCGCGCCCTTAAGCCGAGAAAGATTGCCCGCAAGCGCAACTAGACAGCGCATTGGGATTTTCGAATTTGAACCCAGTACCTTCGATGGTTTCGATAAAATCCACCTTAACGCCTTGCAACAGCGGTACACTCATAGGATCGATCAATACTTTAATTTGGTTGCATTCGACAATACTGTCGTCGGTGTTGGTCTGCTCTTCCAAACGCAATCCATACTGCAAACCAGAACAACCGCCACCGGTAATCAAAATACGTAGACCAGCAATGGGTACTTCCGAGCTATCCATAAAGCGGGTAATGGCTTGAGCGGCGCGGTCGGTTAAGGTGATCATCAGGCGTTTCTCCCAGTGGCAACGGTGGTGTTGGAAAAATCCTGTTGGCAAACCTTGTGCCATAAATACAAGTTGTTGTTTTTAAAAAAGTAGTTAATTTTATTAGAATAAAAATTATGTCATAAAAACCACTTGCGGCGGGCTTTGTCGGAAGTACCACACAACAGATGTACGGAGCTTATAAATAGCTCCCCTCTAGCGGTTACTGCTTGAAAACCATACCTAGTCGGCCATTGGCCACGTACAATAGCGGTCTTCATTCATACTCGTTTATATGATTATGCGGCAACATCACAATACTCTTATGCCCGCCGAATGGGCGCGTCAAGATGGCACTATGCTAACTTGGCCCCATGCCCAGAGCGACTGGCTCCCCTGGCTTGACGCCGTGGAACACACCTTTGTAAGGCTGGCGAATGAGATACGTCAACATGAATCATTGATTATCAGCTGCTACGATGACTCCCATCGCCAGCACATACAAACATTGCTGGCAACGACAACCAACAACCATGCCACCATTGCGCTCTTTGTTGTTCCATCCAATGACAGCTGGGCGCGGGACCATGGACCCATTACCGTTTACCGAGAAGATTCGCCGGTGCTGTTGAATTTTCGTTTCAACGGTTGGGGCGATAAATTTAATTGGCAATTGGATGATCAAATAACGGCAAGACTTCACCAAGCCGGAGCATTTGGCAAAACACCTATAGCAACCATCGATTTGGTTCTGGAGGGGGGTAGTATTGACACCGATGGCCAAGGTACGCTATTGACCACCTACCAATGTCTGTTGTCCCATACCCGCAATGGATTAAGCCAACAAGCTCTGGAACAACGGCTAGCACAGGAATTAGGGATAAGACATTTTCTATGGCTGCAAAACGGTTATTTGCTAGGCGACGATACCGACGGTCATATCGACACACTGGCGCGGTTTTGCGATCCGCAAACTATTGCCTATCAAAGCTGTACCGATAAGACCGATCCACACTACTCGACACTACAGGCCATGGCACAAGAACTTGCCGCCTTTCGGACTGCCGCTGGCGACCCTTATCGATTAGTGTCGTTACCTTTACCCGCTGCCCGATTTGACGCAAGCGGCGAGCGACTACCGGCCGGTTACGCCAATTTCTTAATTTTAAACGACGCTGTTTTGGCGCCTATATATGACGACCCAGCAGATGACTTAGCGCTGGCGCAGCTTAAAGAATGCTTTCCAGATCGCCAGGTGGTGGGTATTAACTGTTTAAACCTTATACAGCAAGGAGGTAGTTTACATTGCGTTACCATGCAGCTACCCGCTGGCGTCTTAGCACAGCCGTCTAGTTCATAAAAGGTCTCTAGCATCATGATTAAAAACAACCTGGTAGTCGGTCTTGTACAACACACCTGCAGCAACGATCGAGAAGCTAATCTACAAGTGTCTATCGCGGGTATTCAAGAAGCTGTCGCCCAAGGCGCTCGTTTGGTTTTGCTGCAAGAACTCCATACGGGTATTTATTTCTGCCAAACAGAAGATCACCACTGCTTTGATCTCGCCGAACCCATTCCCGGCCCCTCCACCGAACGGCTTGGTGCAATCGCTAAAGAACTTGGTGTGGTTTTGGTCTGTTCCTTGTTTGAACGCCGTGCGGCGGGTCTTTACCACAACACAGCAGTGGTGCTCGATAAAGTGGGACACATCGCTGGAACTTATCGAAAAATGCACATTCCTGACGACCCTGGCTACTTTGAAAAATTCTATTTTACCCCTGGCGATCTGGGCTTTACCCCCATCGATACCTCGCTGGGACGACTCGGCGTACTGGTCTGTTGGGATCAGTGGTTTCCAGAAGCCGCGCGGTTGATGGCGCTCGCAGGTGCAGAGCTACTCCTTTACCCTACCGCCATCGGTTGGGATGCCAGTGATGATAGCGCCGAACAGGCACGACAACGGGACGCCTGGATAACTATTCAACGGGCCCATGCTATTGCCAACGGTATCCCCATCTTAGTTTGCAATCGAGTGGGTTTTGAACCCGACCCCACTAATCACACCCCTGGCGCTCAATTTTGGGGTAATAGTTTTATCGCTGGTCCCCAAGGCGAGATACTCGCCAGCGCACCAACGGATCGAGCAGCCGTCTTGGTGACTGCATTAGATTTAGCCCATTCTGAAAAGGTACGGCGCATTTGGCCTTATCTGCGGGATCGTCGCATCGATGCTTATGATGGTCTGCTAAAACGGTATCTACACGGCTAACGACAAGCTAACCTGCCGCTTTGGGGCACCAGCGACACAGGCGGTCGGGTTGAGCGCCTTGTTAGGCATGTAGACGTAACACAGTGGTCGAGCTTATGATATTCAATTGTCTAGATAAGCTTTAAAATAGGTAGCCGCTTCTTTCACCGCTTGTTGGGCTTCAGGCAGATCGGGATGGGCTTCGAATACATGCCACATGCCTTCCCATAGGCTCAGTTCAACATCGACACCAGCCGCCTTCATGTTTCTGTACTGACGTGCGCCATTGCTCAACAGCAAATCCCTTGTACCTACTTGAATAAATGTAGGCGGGAATCCCTTTTCATAGTCACCATAAACAGGTGAAACCAAAGGATGATTCATAGGGGTTTTGCCAGCGTAGACTTCGGCAGAACTCCGTAGGTTCTTTTCATAATGAAGTGTCGGTGCAATCCCTTCGAGCGTGTAATACGTGTCACCCGTTTTTGAGATGTCAACCCAAGCCGAATAAAGCACTACAGCAGCCGGCATGGCGAGCCCGGAATCACGCGCTTTAAGCAGGGTGGCTAGCACCATCCCAGCGCCGGCAGAGTCACCAAAGATAACGATATTCTCAGGCTCAAATTCATTTAGCAAAGCCTTATAGACGGAAAGACTGTCACTAAACAACCCTCAGCTATAAGCTGAGGGGTTATAACGTGGAGTCGATTTGAAA